>JAHZKP010000011.1 GCA_022600345.1 Alphaproteobacteria bacterium
ATGTCTGAAACAGGAGGAACACTAGCAAGTTCATGTTTCTAGTGTAGCTTTTGTCTTCGACGTTTGCTCGCCAACCAAGCAGCAGAACGGAGGCAAACGTCGAAGACGCTACACTAGGGTGTGCAGTTAACCTATAATTCGGCGCGAACAGGATTTGATAGAATCGCATAGCTGCTTCATAACATCATGGTTAATGGCTACTGGATCCCATGCGACCGGGATAGGTCTAGCACCAAGCCTGGACGGGCTGCGAGCCTTTCGGGCGACGTTGTCAACTTTCGCCCTGATTTTGCAACTTGCTCCCTTGGAATTCGAAGGGAGAAGCGGGTTTATCAAGGCGCTAATTTGTTCGTTGCCTGAAGGATCGCGATCAAAGCCCTAGAAATAGCCATACTGAAGCCAATTTATCGGGTGAACTGTTACCCATGAAGGAGCGGTCCAAATAAGATGCCAAGTCTCTTTCGATTTCTCTTTATCGCCGGGACACTCGCGGGGATCGTATTCGCCGGTCTCTACTTCCTGGCGACGGAATTTGAGCCGGAACAGCGCGAGGTCAACTACAAGCTGCAGGATTTGCAGGTAGAGCGCCTTGAGCAATGACGAAAGCGGCGCATGGCGCACAATCGTGACGACCTGAAACATGGCACTCCCATCGGCCCGCACTGCGGTGGCCGGCCCGAAGTTGAGGCTAACCGCAACCGTAGCGGGTGGGTTGCGACAACAGCGTTGATTGTTGCCAGTTTTGGCTGGGTTGTTCCGGGGGTGGCCCAGGAGGGCTGGCCCTATAGTGAATGGGACAATGAGGAAACTGCGAAGCGGGAACCCAAACGGGCAAAGCCAGACCCGCAGCGGCAACCGGTGCTGCGGGAGATGGGACAGCCGCCGCGATTTTCCAATGATGGGACGACACAGGGCTATCGACAGCCTGATCCAGGCGGGCAATGGAACACGGATGGCCGCACACCGGGCCGGGCAGCGCCGACGTTTGCTACTCCGCCGTCTGTTGATCGCGCCGATCTGACGCCGCTTGAGCCATTCAGTGAATATTCCGTTCCAAGTGATGGTGCTGGACCCGGTTCGCGCCCGGATCCTGGCCGAACTAACGGTCCGGCACAGCAATTTGGCTCCGACCCGCAATGGCGCCCCTCTCCTGCGGGCGAAGACAGGCCGGGTTCAGGTTTTGAGCGCAGGGCGTTTCGTGAACGGGGGCCGGCCAGGGCAAATATCGATCCGCAAATGGCCATTCCGCTCATTGTGTCGATGAGGCGTTCGCCCCGCTCGCGGGTGCTGCGTGGGTTGCTTTCCGATGTACTGGATGCCTTGCCTGATGGCGGTGGGACGGCTGGTTCGAGGGTCGAGGCGCTGGTTCGTCTGGGGTATGTGCGCCAGGCTGCCGATATGAGGCTACCTGCCCGGGAAACCATTGATGAGGGCAAGTGGGCGGGCATGGCGCTGCAACGCTCGATGGCGCGTGCGGGTGTGGGCCGGGACAAAGATGCCTGCACAGATGCACGCGATATCGTTGCCGCTGCAGATAAGCTTGCTGCCATGGAGAAGGATCAGGCGATCCTGCTTTCAGGCTATTGCGGGGCAGTTGCTGAAAATCGTGCCGCTGTGGAACTTGCCAGCGATGTGGCGCGGGAGCGCTCTGGGTTTGACCGGGCGGGACTGGCAGGACTTGTCGCGTTGGCTTCTGGATCAAATCCAAGGATTGCACCTGGTACCACAATATCACCGCTGGCTTACCGGGCGCTCATCAAGGCAGGAGCATCGGCGAACGAACTTATCGCCGCGAATGTTAGTCCGGCTGTGCTTGTCGTCATGGCGGGCGATAAATCCCTACCGGCGGTGGTCAGAATCGTCGCTGCTGAAAAAGCGGCAGCAGCGGCGCTCGTTCCTGCTGAGGTGTTGGCGGAGGCTTACCGTAGCGCGCCGGCAGGGCGCGATATCGAGGTAATGAAGAGCGGCGGCGAAGGGGAGGGGATGACCAATCCGGCCATCCACCGGGCTGGCCTTTTTGTGCGGGCGGTCAGGCAGCAAACGCCTTTACGCAAGGTTCGCCTTATCCGATCGCTGCTGGATGCGAGCCGCAAATCGGACCTGTATCTGCCTGGACTGGAGTTGATGGCGCAGCCTGTGCGCGAATTGCAGCCTGTTCCCGAGATCGGCTGGTTTGCAGAGACGGCCATCGAAGTGTTGTTGTACTCGGGGCATCTGGAGCGCGCGCGCGATTGGTTGCGGCTGGCTGAAACGGCTGATCCCAGGGGGCCGGGCGCATTAGCGCATTGGGCGGCTCTTTTAGATATTGCGGGCGGAGCCGGGGCGGCATCAGGTGGCGGAAATCTGGCATCGCTTGAACGGTTGGCGAACCGCGGCGATTTCAGATCGGCTGAACTGCACCGCCTGGCGACCGTTCTCGATGCGCTCAACTATCATGTTCCGATCCCGTTGTGGGAGGCGGCGAGCCGAACGCCGCAACCTAACGATGGGCATTTGCCAGCGACCGGTATTCTTTCCAGGTTGCAGCAGGCGGCCAAATCGGGTGATGCTGAGTTGTCCAAGTTGCTGGTGTTGAATGCGATCGGTCCTGACGGCCCCAGAGGGGCCAATTTGATTGCGCTGGGCGATTCCATTCGCGCATTGAAGCGGGCCGGGCTGGAGCGTGAGGCACGGCTGATCGGGTTGGAAGCGTTGTTTGTGGCATGGCCCCGAGCGCCGCAGGGGTGACGAACCTGGAAGCCGGCCGAGACCGGAATTGTGGTGTGCGTTGTGTTGGATTTGGTGCGGTTCAAGACGACCGCCCGACAGCGATACCAATGGGTCGAGATGACACAAAATGCGCCTGCCCGCGAAGATCAACGCCACATCGAAGCCTTTCTGGATATGTGTGCTGCAGAAAGGGGAGCGGCTGCCAACACGCTTGCTGCCTATCGCCGTGACCTGGAGAGTGCAGGGCAGTATCTGCGCAAGGCAGACCGGAGCTTGGCGACTGCGGTCCCAGATGATGTCGCGCGATATCTGGTGGCGCTATCTGAAGAAGGCTTGGCGCCGGCAAGCCGGGCCAGGAAACTCTCCGCGCTGCGCCAGCTCTATCGGTTTCTGATTGCCGAAGGCGATGTCGATGAAGACCCAACCCACGGGTTTTCGGGGCCGAAGAAAGCCCGCCGGTTACCCAAGACGTTGTCGATTGCCGAAGTCGATCAGTTGATCGAAGCGGCGCGGCGGCGTGCGGACAACACGATTGGGGCTGAGCGCTATCGGGCGGTGCGATTGAATTGCCTGATGGAGGTTCTTTATGCGACGGGCTTGCGGGTAACCGAACTGGTGTCGCTGCCGCGCGATGTTCTGGCAGGCGATGAGCGGGTTCTCGTGGTCAAGGGTAAGGGTGGGCGTGAGCGAATGGTGCCGCTCTCAGTGGGCGCGCGGAAAGCGCTTCAGGATTACCTCAACCTTGGTGCGATGGTTGGCGAGGAGCTAAGCCACACCGTTGCCACGCGCTGGCTGTTTCCCTCTAAGAGTGCGCAGGGGCATCTGACACGGCAGCGGTTCGGACAGGATTTGAAGGAACTGGCTGAGGAAGCGGGCATCGATCCTGAGCGGGTCAGCCCGCACGTCTTGCGGCATGCGTTTGCAAGCCATCTGCTCGATCGGGGGGCTGACTTGAGGGCGGTGCAGCAGTTGCTGGGGCATGCCGATATTTCAACCACCGAGATTTACACGCACGTCTTGCAGGAGCGCTTGAAATCGCTGGTGGAGAAGCATCACCCTTTGGCAGGCGGCGATTGAGGGCGACCCAGGGAACACGAAAAACGCGCCGAACCTGAGAGCCCGACGCGTGATTTATTATTTTCGTTTCTTATTGGTTTTGTCGTCTTACAAATTAGCTGGCTGGCGCTGACGTGGCGTCTTCGCTGGACGCCTTCTTGGCCTTCTTGATGTCGCGCTTGATTTTCTGGCAACGCTCGGAGAGTTCTTCGTTGCGGGCCTTCATCAGGAACGGATCGAGGCCGCCACGGTGTTCAACGGTCTTTAGAGCATGGGCCGAGACGCGAAGCCGGAAGCTGCGGTCGAGTGCGTCGCTGATCAATGTCACGTTGCACAGATTCGGGTTGAACTTGCGCTTGGACTTGTTTTCGGCGTGGCTGCGGTTTTGTCCGGAAAGCGGGAGCTTACCCGTCAGCTCGCATTGCCTGGTCATGTGTCTGTCTCCTGGCGCAGCAGGCTCCTGATGGACTTGAGCGCGCGCCGGTGTTGCATGGCTGGAAGAGAATAGAAGTTAGAGACCCGCCAGCGCAGCCGACGGGTTCAAGGGGCGTTGTTTACCGGAGGCATGGGTTGCGCGTCAAGTCCCCTCGTGCGGACCTTATTATCAACCGGCTGCCAGGCGGTGTCCTGAAACTGAACACCGGGAAGCAGATTGTTAACCAACAGGGCCTAGTCTGGTGGCAGTCTGGTCCGCCTTTCTCAACGGGACTGCGGACTTGTATCAGTCAAACAGTGGCCTCAAACCCCAGGTAGCAGTTGCAACCGTCGTTGCCGTCCTGGGGGCCCGCGTCTACGGGATCATGCGTAATGTTCAAATGCGTCGTTCGTCGTTCGTCTCCTGCCCGCAGCGGGTTTATGCTCCGCGCCGGGTTCTCATCTCTGGCCCTGGCGGTCGGTTTACTTTCCCTTACATCTAGCTCAGCCATTTCGGCCGGCGGCAAGGCACCTTCCCGGGTCGATGCGGTCTATTCGATTTCGTTTAACGGCTTCAATGTGGGAAGCTTCAAATTCGCATCCGAAGTCCGTGGCAAATCCTACAGCCTCAAGGGCGATGCGGAATTGTCGGCGCTACTGGGCGCCTTCAAGTGGCGCGGGATTTCGCGCTCGTCGGGCAAGCTCAACAAGAATGGGTTGGTGCCGGCCGATTATGTCTTTAACTTCAAAGGCAGTTCGCGCAGTGGTTCGATTAAGGTGGGGTTCGACAAAAAGGGTGTCCGGTCGGCTTCCATCGTGCCGCCGATCCCGGTTTCTGCCGATGAAGTCCCCTTGCAGCGCAGCCACCTTAAAGGCGCCCTCGATCCGCTAACGGCGGTGATGGCCCTGACGATTGGCTCCAATAAGTCCAACCCTTGCAGCCGAAAGTTGCCGATTTTCGATGGCAAGCAACGCTTTGATCTGAAGCTTTCGTATCGCGGGCACAAAACTGCACGCGGCTTCCCCGGGCAGCGCAGCCAAGGTACCGGTTCTGTCGTTTGCCAGGTCAGGTATCAACCGCTGGGCGGTTATCGGATGACGTCGCAGACGCGCCAGCTCGCTGCCTCGACGGGTATCGAGATATCGATGCTGCCGGTGAGCGGGGGAAGCCTGGTGGTGCCGCAGGAAGTGCGAATTCCCACCAGTGTTGGCAGCGTGGTGCTGACGGCTGAGAGTGTCAACGTCAGCGAAGCTGGCAAGCGCAAGGTCGCGTTGTTGGGCCGTCGATGAGGCAAAGCCAAATCGGCTGACGCTTTGCCCGCTTGACGCAGGTCATAAAATCAGGCGCCGCATCGGATAAATCCGGTGGGGCGCTTTTTCTTTTTGACGGTCCATGTGCAAGTGTCGGGGGCATTGGAGCGCTTGCAGTTTGTGCGATGGGACTTGAATTCGTCTAGCTTGTCAGGCATGCGAGCGTATGGATGACTTGTGGGGATGGAAATTCTTACAAGGTTCAGCCGCCGTGCAATGAGTACGGGCGCCGGCTTTTCGTGGCGCTAAGTTGAAGGGACCCACCAAATTGATGCCAATTTCGATGGCATGTGTCTTGGCTCCGATTGAATGGAGGGCCGCCACATATGGGTAGCTATCTGGATTCCCACATTCGGCAAGTCACAGCGGTCCTGGGGCCGACGAATACGGGTAAGACCCACTTGGCGATCGAACGCATGCTGGATCACGAGACCGGCATGATCGGATTGCCGCTCAGGCTGCTGGCGCGTGAAGTCTACGACAAGATCGCCGGACGGATCGGTGCTGACAAGGTGGCGTTGATCACGGGTGAGGAAAAGATCAAGCCGGAGAAGGCCCGCTACTGGGTGTCGACGGTCGAAGCGATGCCGCGCGATGTCGATGTCGATTTTCTGGCGATCGATGAGGTGCAACTGGCAGCCGACCCTGAGCGCGGTCATGTCTTTACCGACCGGCTTTTGCATTCCAGGGGGCGACAGGAAACATTCCTCTTGGGCGCGCAAACGATCCGAGATGTGATTCAGGATCTCATCCCGGGGGCGAATTTCATTTCGCGGCCGCGGTTATCGCAATTGACATACTCGGGGCAGAAAAAAATTACGCGCCTGCCGACCCGGTCGGCCGTGGTGGCGTTCTCGGCCAGCGAAGTGTACTCAATCGCCGAATTGATCCGCCGCCAGCGTGGCGGAGCGGCAGTGGTGCTTGGCGCTCTCAGCCCGCGGACACGCAACGCCCAGGTGGCGCTTTATCAATCCGGTGACGTTGACTTTCTGGTGGCGACCGATGCAATCGGCATGGGCTTGAACCTTGATGTCGACCACGTTGCGTTCTCGGCTGTGCGCAAATTCGATGGGCAAAAGCACCGCAACCTGACGCCGGGAGAACTGGGGCAAATCGCAGGGCGTGCGGGCCGGCATATGAATGATGGGACGTTCGGTGTCACCGGGGCGGCAGATCCGTTCGAAGCCGATCTGGTGGAGCGGCTGGAAACGCATGTCTTCGATTCCGTCAGGGTCTTGCAATGGCGCAACCGCGATTTGGAATTCGGATCGGTCGAGGCGTTGTTGCAAAGCTTACGGGGGTTGCCCAACGAACCGCGCTTGACGCGGGCGCGGACCTCCGACGATGTCGAGGCACTGGAAGCGCTGGCGCGTGATCATGAGATCGTCGACATGGCTCGTGGAACGGGCGCAGTGACCAAGCTTTGGGAAATCTGCCAGGTTCCCGACTATCGAAAGATCTCCAATACCGCGCATGCGGAGCTGTTGGGCACGCTTTACAAATTCCAGATGACGGGCGATGGCAAAATCCCCGAGGACTGGTTTGCCAAGCAGGTAGCGTTTGCCGATCGCACCGATGGCGATATTGATACACTTGCCAACCGGATCGCGCATATCCGAACTTGGACGTTCGTTTCCAATCGCGCCGATTGGCTGAAAGACCCCGGACACTGGCAGGTTCGGACACGCGAAATCGAGGATGCCCTTTCTGATGCCATGCATGAATGCCTCACGCAGCGTTTTGTCGATAAAAGGACGAGCGCCTTGATGAAAGGAATGCGTGACAAAGAGGAACTCGCCGCCGTGATCGGCGAAGATGGGTCGGTGAGTGTCAAGGACCACTACGTTGGCAGGTTGATCGGATTCCGGTTCTCGCCGGAAACGCATTCAGAAACGCTCGATGGCAAGGCGACGCGGTATGCGGCAGCCCAGGTTCTGTCGCCGGAGTTGACGATGCGTGCGCGCCGGGTGGCGGCGGCCAAAGCAGAGGCCTTCAAACTGGCGCGCAACGGTTCGGTGTTGTGGAAAGACCAGGAAATCGGCAAGGTTGAAGCGGGGGACGATCCGCTGAAGCCGACGGTGACGCTGATTTGCGACGAGCATCTTTCGCCGCCTGACAAGGAAAAAGTGCAGGCCCGGCTTGAGCGTTGGTTGGAAGAACTTGTCGGCGAGCGTTTGAAGCAGCTCAGTGAATTGGCGAATGCTGAGGACGTGACCGGGTTGTCGCGCGGCATAGCTTTTCAGTTGAAAGAGAACTTCGGCATTCTCAAGCGTGAGGATGTTGCAGCGGAGATAAAGTCTCTCGATCAAACCTCGCGGGCGCAACTTCGCAAGTACGGGGTGCGATTCGGGGCGTTCAACATCTATTTGCCGATGCAACTGAAGCCTGCGGCCTCCGAGCTGGCGGCGACGCTCTGGGCGTTGAAGAACGGTGCAGCCAATGGGCTCGATCTTGAAAACCTGCCGGAGCCGCCGCGGGCGGGGTTGACGTCGGTTGCAACCGACCCGGCTACGCCTGAAGCCTACTACAGGGCGTTTGGATATCATCTTTGCGGACCAAGAGCGGTGCGGCTTGACATTCTCGAGCGGCTGGCCGACCTCATCCGGCCACTGGTCGCCTGGCGGAAAAAGGATGCCGGCGAAAAGGAAGCCCCGAAGGGTGCGACGGGCGACGGCGGGTTCACGGTCACGCCGGACATGATGTCGATCCTGGGCTGTTCGCCTGCCGAACTTGGCAATGTTTTGCAGGCGCTCGGTTTCCGCTCGGAGCGCAAGCCTGCGCCCAAGCCTGAACCAGAGAACGAGCCGCAACCGGCTGAAGCGGCAGATGGTTTGGGGCCTGGCGCCGATGTAGGAGCGACGGGTGCCGATGTCGTGGAGGTCAATACTGGCGAAGTGAGCAGTCAGGCGCCTGAGGCTGATGCGAGCGTTGCTCCGTCTGAGACAGTTGAAGCCCGGCCGGGCGAGATGAACGCAGACGCGGTTGCAGATGGGTCTCAGTCCGCTGAGGCGGCAGAAGCCTCTGAAGCCTCAGATGCTCAAGACGCCACTGCTTCGATGAGCGAAGCGGATGAGGCAGCCGGTGGATCCGAAGTCGCGGCACAAGCGGATGATAAATCCGCTGATTCGGAGCCTTCTGGCGGCGTGCCGAATACAACGGAGAATAATGCTGATGGGCCGGAGCCAACGGCTGCCGCCGAGGCCGGCGATGAGGAAGCGGTTGTCGAAGTCTGGCGGCCACGAAAGCATCGCAGTGGCGGCGAGCGCGGGCAACGCAGAAGCCGTGGCAGCAACGATCGAAGGCGAAGCGGTGCGCATAAAGCCGGAGGGCAGGACGGTCAAAAGCACGCAGCCGGTTCTGGTGATGGCCCCAGCGGGGCGGATGGCGCCAGCGGGAAAAGGGACGATAAGGAGGCGCGCGGCCCGCACCGTTCGGGCAGGAGCAATGCGCCGGGCGATCGGCCAGGCCGCGGCGACAAGGGCAAGGGCTCACGGCCGCCGCGAAAAGGCGGCAAGCTTTCGGGGGGAGGGCGCGACCGGCGGCCGGAATTCCACTCGTCGGGGCCGCGAAAAACTGGCAAAGTGGACCCAGATTCGCCGTTTGCAGCGTTGAGCGCTCTGAAGGATGCGCTGGATCAGCAGGGTGAAAAGAAAAACTGAGGCGAGTGCCGCAGGTTCCCTGCCTCAGATTTGTTCGACCGACTTGAACAGAGGTTTTCTGGAGTTTGGCTGACCGCAGCAGTGGGAGCAAAGCAACGCAATCCGGGTCCGGCGGGGATGCCGGTACCGGAGGCGCACAACGCCTGGACAAGTGGCTGTGGTATGCGCGCGTCACCAAGTCGCGATCACTGGCGGCGGCGTTGGTGGAACGAGGTCGTGTGCGAGTTAATAAGGTGCGGGTGCAAAAGCCCAGTCATTCGATCAAGCCGGGCGATGTGATCACGGCTTCAGTCGGCAAGGCGGTTCGGGTGTTAAAGGTGATCCTGCCGGGGACGCGGCGGGGACCTGCTCCCGAAGCACGGTTGCTGTATGAGGAATTGACGCCGGTCAATGACGCTGTTGGTGTTGGTTTTCAGACTAAGTCGGCCCCGGGCGAAAGTGGTGTGGTGCAGCCGCGGTTACCTGAACTAGAACTGAGTTCGGGGCGGCCCACAAAGAAAGAACGCCGCCAGATAATGAAGATCAAGGGGCGGGAGAATTAAAGTGCAAGTCCCGGAGTTTGGTTAGCTACGGCGAAGATTTTCTGCGGCATTGTCTTCGAGTTGCTTGAAAGTTGCCATCGCGCCCGGCACATATGCTGCCAGCGGCGCGGCCCCGTAATGATTCGGGCGAGGACGCAAAACTGGAAATGGATCGGGCCGTCAAGGGGTTCGAAAACCGGAGAACGAGAGTACGGATGACCTACATCGTCAACGACAACTGCATCAAATGCAAATTTACAGACTGTGTCGAGGTGTGCCCCGTGGATTGCTTCTACGAGGGAGAAAATATGCTGGTCATCCATCCGGACGAATGTATCGACTGCGGCGTTTGTGAGCCTGAATGCCCCGTTGATGCGATCAAGCCGGACACGGAGCCGAATATTGAGAAGTGGCTCGAAGTTAACCGAGACTTCGCAGACAAGTGGCCAAATATTACGCAGCAGAAAGAGCCGCCGGCCGACGCGGACAAGTATCGCGATGAAACCGGAAAATTTGACAAGTATTTCTCGGACAAGCCGGGTAGCGGAGACTAGTAAAGGACTCTGCTAAAAGTTATCTCCAGGCATCGGTCTGGAGTTTTTCTCCCGCTTAACGCAGTTTCATTGATTCTCCGCCTTGTAAATGCGAGTCTGAGAACACCTCTTCAATTTCTGTGAATAATGTGTTATGTTCGCAACTACTGGCGTAGCTGCTAACTACAAGCGATCCTGGGCGACAAAAATGGGGGTCCGTCGGTCTCAATTGAGGCGCGAGCGGGACAAATTTAAGCGCGACATGGCGTTTCCGCCGCAGGGGAGTATTTCGGACAGCATAGCCAACATTCAGGAGTGCGCGACCATTCGTTGCCCCCCATGGGGTTGTGCGTGGCCGCCTCTGTCGATTCTCGCTGCTTGAGCTCAAGCCTCTGGTGGCGGGGTTTTTTTGCGATGGTGCTTGGACCATCGTGCATTCACTCGAATGTAGACTGAGTGAATGTGTGTGCGTGGGAAGAGGTGAGACTACATATGGCTCAGAAGAAAACAACCTCCGTTAAGGCAAAAGCCTCGACTGCAAAGGCTACCAGCCGCACTTCGGCAACGCGGACTGCTTCGGCGGCATCCGCAAAGTCGAGTGGGAGGGCTGCGACTACTGCCCGGTCCGGTAAAACAACCGCGAAGACCTCGGGTCGTGGAACCTCTCCTAAGAAACCCGTGACATCGAGGGCTTCTGCCGTCAAGGCCAAGCCGGCAGCGAAGGCAGCCAAATCAACAGCAAAAAAAGCCGCGACCGCAAAAGTCGCCAAGGCTGCTGGTGCGAAGACGGCGGCTACAGCTTCCAAGCGGACCAAGGTTGCCGCGGCGAAATCGGCTTCGGTGGCTAAAAAATCGACCGCTCCCAAGAAGCCGGCGGCGGCGAAGGCAAAACCTGCGGCCAAGAAGGCTGCTGCTGCCAAGGTCGCGGCGACGAAATCCAAGGCTGCGCCGAAGGTTGCTGCCAAGAAGCCGGTGGCCGCAAAGGCTGCTGCTAAAAAGACGACACGGGCGTCTGCGACGAAGGCTGGTGCTGGTAAGGCAGCAGCGACGAAGGCCACCGCCGCCAAGCCGACGAAGGCTGCGAAAAAGGTAGCTGCAACCAAGACCGCAGCAAAGGGCCGAGGTTCGAAGGCGCGGGTTGCGTCGGCTGCCGTTGCGCCGCCGGCAAATGCAATTGTTGCGACGGGTGCGGCTGCCCGCGCGGTCGCTGCATCGATCGCCGAAGCAGCCGCTCGCAAGATCAGTTCGCCTATCAAGCCTGTGAAAACTCCGACGGCGGTCACTGAGAAAACCGATCCGTCGGCCGATGCGGCGAACAAGAAGGCCGTCTCGCAGCGGCACGGCTTCAAGACCAATGAGCATGTTGTTTATCCTGCCCATGGGGTTGGCCGGATCATCGGTATCGAAGAGCAGGAAATCGCCGGAATGGCTCTGGAGCTGTTCGTGATCAACTTCGAGAAGGAAAAGCTGACGCTGCGGGTGCCGACAGGCAAGCTTGAGTCGGTTGGCCTGCGTAAGCTGGCGGAAGAGAAAGTTGTCGAGAAGGCGCTCGGCGTTCTCAAGGGCCGGGCGCGGGTGAAGCGGACCATGTGGAGCCGGCGGGCACAAGAGTATGTCGCGAAAATCAACTCGGGCGATATCATTGCAATTGCCGAGGTTGTGCGCGACTTGTACCGCTCGGAAGCCCAGCCCGAGCAGTCATATTCCGAGCGCCAGCTTTACGAAGACGCGCTTGACCGCATGGCACGCGAGGTGGCGGCGGTGCTGAAGCTTGATGAGAGCGGTTCAATCCAGCGGATCACCGATGTCCTGTCCAAGAGCGCTCGCAGTCGGCGGGCAGCCGAGGAAGAGGCCAGCGAGAACGAAGGCGAGTCACCGCAGGCGGCTTGATCGGGACCATCGTGTCGGGCCGCAGAAAAAAGGCTTCACAGCTAGATTAAGAGGAGCCGGTGGCATTTGCTGCCGGCTCTTTTTTGGTGGCCCAACACTCGGTAAACCGGTGTTGGCGCTCGGTGACGAAATGCGGTTTCTCTTGCAGTTCTAACTCAGACAACCTGCTAGAAATGTTCGTCATCCTGTTGTTCGAACGGGAGCCATGCAAGCCTCAGCGAGCCGTCATCAGCCATCCGTGAGGCCACGCGCTCCGGTGGCTCTTTTAACCCAATTCACTGCTCGAAACGGATCGGTTATACGGGGGGCTCACGAAGCGGAATGACGGAAGTGGGTGAGGTGGGGGCCATTGTTACCGGTTGCGGGCTATTCAATCCACTCGATCTGTTGCGGGTTGTCGATTGCGATCAGTGGGCCGCCGCGCAATTCGACCCAGCCGCGAATTCGGACCTTGTCGCCTTTCCCAGGCAACCTGTTGAGTCTCGTTGGCGGTTGTTGGGGATTTTCCAAGGCTGATTGTTCTGGGTCGGGTTTTGGATGCAGACGGCGGGGAATGAGCGCGGTGAAGTCATTCTTCCAGTGCCGGCCGAAATTAAGGTAGGTTCGCCCCTTCGATTTCGAAGCCCGCCGGATGGTGCCTTCGACGATGGCGAAGCGGCTTTGGAATTCGGCAATGTGGCCGGCCTTAAGGGCGTCCAAGACCTGAAATGTCGAATTTGCCCAATGGCCGCGCTTGTCGCGGCGGGCGGACTCTTCCAGTTCGAGGAGTTGGGCAGTGCAAGGGTCGGGGGTTGGTGATGGGGCGATGCGTGCCAGTCCACTGGAAATGAGTTCGGCTTGCAGCCAGATGCCGCGCTTGTCGCGCTGTTCAGGCGCGCTGCCGATGACCGCATGGCCGAGCAGTCGGGCGTAGCGGTCGGTGCGTCGGGGAGTGTTTGCAGCGGTGTAAATGACAACAGTTCGACTGGCTGCGATGGAGTTCAGGTGTTCGATCGCTGCTTCGTCGCTGAGGCTTGCTGCAAGTGTGCCCAGGCTTAATTCGCGGCCATCGGCAAGCCGCAAGGTTTCGGCATCGGAGACGCTGGAGATTGCGATTGCCGGTCCGGGCTGTAGGCCGCATTCGGCAAGCTGGCGTTCGGGGTTATTGGTGACTTGGCCGTGAGCCAGGCGGGCACCTTGGTTGGTTGGGTCAACCTGGCTTGTGGACTGCGAAGTTGGGCCAGGTTGGGCATTGAGGACCGGCGGGCAGGCGAGCGCCATCGCCATTGCGGCGATGACGCCAACCGATAAGGATTTCCCAAAGCCCACGCTGCCCCATGCATCAAACGAAGTAGATGTCACCAGAGTGCAGCTCCGATGCGGCGACGCCGGTGAGCCTTACGCTGGTATCGTCATCGAATGTCAGAAGTGTATCGTCGCCGATTTCGGTTGCAAGGCTCAGGAGGTCGGATAGGTCGGTCAGTGCGAAGGCCGATACGTCGAGTTTGTCGGTGCCCGAAGTTCCTGCCGCGAAATCAATGATAATGTCGTGGCCGTTGCCTTGCGTAACCACGAAAACGTCGGCACCGTCGCCGCCGGTCAGGATGTCGTCGCCCAAGCCGCCATCAAGTGTGTCTGAGCCTGTGCCGCCGGAAAGGACGTCGGAGCCAGCACCGCCGCTCAGGCTGTCATTGCCCGCATCGCCACGCAGTTGGTCGTTGCCCTCGCCGCCTTCGATGGTGTCATTGCCGCCACCGCCGGTGATTAGGTCGTTGCCGCCGTCGCCCTTAAGCAGGTCATATCCGGCTTCGCCCTGGAGTTCGTCGTCGCCTTCTCCGCCTTCGATGGTGTCGTCGCCATCGCCGCCGAAGGCGAGGTCGGCTCCGTCCTCACCGTAGATGAAGTCGCCGCTCTTGCCGCCGAACAGGAAGTCGAGGCCGTCACCGCCGTAGAGTTCGTCAACACCCGATTCACCGTAAAGGGTGTCGTTGCCGGCATCGCCGTAAAGGTCGTCGCCGTTGTTGCCGCCCCACAGTGTATCATCGCCGTCGCCGCCCTGGAGGACGTCGTTGCTGTTGCCGCCCTCGATCGTGTCGTTACCGGCCGCGCCGTCGATGTCGTCGCCGCCGTCGCCGCCAAAGATGTGATCCCAGCCGGCGGTTCCGGTGATGGTGTCGTTGTTGCCGGTGCCGTTGATGATGTTGATCGCGTGAACCGTGATGTCGACGGATGCGGTTGCACTTTCCGCGTCGGGGTCCTCAGTTGTGTACTCAAAGGAAGCCGCGCCCAGGAAACCTGCGTCGGGAGTGAATGTAACCGTGGCGTCGGGGTTGAGGATCGCGGTGCCGCCAACTGCGTTGGCGACCGCGGTGATGGTCAGCGTGTCGCCGTCGTCATCGAAATCGTTTGCCAGCAACTCCCATTCGGCGATGGTGACGGGGGTGGCTTCGGCGCTGTCGAAGGGGCCATCGTCGATGGCAACGGGCGCGACGTTTTCCGGGAGCACGAGGATTTCGGCTTCGGCGGTCGATGTGGCGCCGGATGGGTCGGCAACCGTATAGCTGAACGTGACGATGTCCTCTGTCCCTGCGGGAACGACAAGATGGATGTCGCCGGAAGCTAGCAGTGTGGCGGTGCCCAGTGAGGGGGAGGAGACGCCCGTGATGACCAGTTGGTCGCCGTCGAAGTCGCTGTCGTTTTCCAAAAGGGCCAAAGAGGGAATAACGGTGTCGTGGCCGCGCAGTCCCAGACCGGTGTCGTTGACTGCCTGCGGGGCAGCGTTGGCGGCGGCAGTGGCTGCGAGTGTGTCAATGTCAGAGCGGGTTAGCGTCGCGTCGAAGTCGAAGCTGATGGCATCGATGCCGACGCCGGGGGCGGTGAAATAGTCTTCCACCGTGATGCGTGAACCGCCAGCCAGCAAGAGATGCAGGTCGTCGGCGTTGGATTGATGGCGTAGGAGGGTGACATCAGCGGCGGAGTAGCCGGAAAGGTAGAGCGTATCGGTTTCGCTGCCCGGACCGGTGTCGGAAATGACATCGTCGCCCTGGCCAGCGGTATAGAAGTAGGTGTCGCTGCCATCACCGCCAATGAGGGTGTCGTTGCCCGCACCGCCCAACAGTGAATCATCTCCGTTGCCGCCGTCGAGCGTGTTATCTGCGTCGTTGCCCAGAAGGATATTGCTCAAGGCGTTGCCCGTACCAGATATGGCGTCGTCTGTGAGGGTCAGGTTCTCGACGTGGGCCGACAGCGTGAAGTCGACCGACGAGATTGCGGTGTCGGTGCCCTGGCCGGCGGCCTCGATGACGACATCGCTGGTGCTGTCGACGACGTACCGGTCGTTGCCGCCGCCGCCTGACAGGACGTCGTCGCCAGCGCCACCATCGAGGATGTCATTGCCATCGTTGCCGTTGACGGTGTCGTTGCCCTCGCCGGCGTTGACCTGATGGGCCTGGGCATTCGCGACCGTGATGATATCGTCGCCAGGTGTTCCGTCGGATATCTGTGGCTCTGGGGCGTTCTCCTGGTCGGTGTGGTTGGGACTGGAGGACGGCGCGTTGGGACGCGGGTCGAGGCCGTTGGTGAGATTTCCAGAGTTCGTGATCAAATTAACAGCGTTATCGAAATTGGCGTAGCTGACAGCAGCCGTTCCCGTCGAAAGGGTGATTGTGGTCGGTGCACCGTAGTCGTGGAATTCGATGCCCAGGTCGCCTGGCTGATAATCCTTGACGCGGATGATCGTTTCGGTGTCGTCGAGAATATTGATGCGGGTTTCGAAGTACTCGATCTGACCGGTGTCGTTGTTGATCACGGGCACATCGAAGGTGTCGCCTTGATAAAGGGAAACGACGAGATCGTCGCTGTCGACGGCAAATTCAATCGAGCCTGCGAAATTCAAAACGCCTTGCGTTTCATCGGTGCCATAAAAGATCTGGTCTTCCAGGCGCCATTCGAAGCGGTGGACATAGCCGTTGTCACGCATGTCGGCATACGAACCAAGCGCACCCAGGACAGGCAGGAGCGTGGATCCGTCATAGCCTTGCTGGGACTGGTTGAAGAAGTTGTAGGGCACGAATAGCCGGTCGGCCGGGTCGGCTTCGTCGATGATGAATTCAACCGTGCCGATGCTGCCGGGCATGCCGGTCATGGTCGACAGGATAAACGTATCGGCTCCGGCACCACCAATTGCGAACGTCGAGCCGCCGGAAGATACCAGCGTGTCGTCGCCAGCCCCGCCCTCGATCCGCGCCGTATTTCCATCCGACGTCGGGCCCGAACCGCCGGCGGCAAGCCGGGCGTCGACGAGATCATCGCCAAGGCCGCCCTCGGCACCTCTCATGTTGGCGTTGAGGTAGATCTGGTCGTCTCCCCCTGAGCCGATGACCCATTCAACGTCCTCGATCCAGAAGCCTTTTTCGTCGGCTTCATCGGCCTGAACGAACAGTGCATCGGTGCCGGCGGCGTTAATCAGCAAGGAACCGTTCTGGATGCCTGAGAAATCGAAAACGTCGCCTTTTTCATCGCCCGGCGTTGCTGAGTTCTCCGCGCCCAGCAGGAAGTCGATGCCCTGCTGGATGAGTTCGACGCCCGGGCCGGTGCGGATAAAATCGTTGCCAGCGCGCCATTCCAGCCGCTCGATCGACAGCAGCCAGTCTTCCGTGCCGCCGCGGTCGACAACGTAGCGGGCATTGAAATGTGGGATGTGTGGGTTTGAGGGAAGGCGGACCGTGACAACGCCGACGTTGTCGTAAACGATGGTATCCAGGCCGTCAGCTTCATACTGAAGGTTCCTCTGGCCGCCGTGGTAAATGTTGTGGCCTGCCGACCAGTTGAACGTGTCGTTGCCCGCCCCGCCGTAAAAGCGTTCGGTTTGGGCGGTGTCGTTGGTGCCGTGAAAGGTATCCTCGCCCTTGCCGCCAAACAGGTTGGTAAAGCCGGCCTCGATGCGCATTTCGTCGTCTGATGGTGTGCCCAGTAATGTGTGGCGGCCGGGCGAATAGCGCATCGCGAAGGGAAGGCTGCCCTCAAGACTGGCGCCGGCATAGTGGAGAAGAGAGGCTATCAGTGAGGTTGAGTTCAACGACACATTGGCGGAGGCGGGCAGCGAGATGGCGGTGTAGGGGAAGGCCTCCTGGTGGATCTGAGTGGCATAGTTGGAGATTGTCGCCCAGGCGGCCTCGGCGTTTTGCAGCGGCGTGACGCGGCTGCCGCGCGATTGTGGCGTGCCGATTGTGTCGAGGAGTTCCTGCTCGGTTGGAAGTCTGATCCCGTCTTCATCGTCAACGAGATTGAGGTGGCCAAGGGTTCGCATGCCGTTGGCGCCGAACACGTCGAGTACGGTTCCAGGGGTGCCACTGATGTTGGCCTGGGCGCCTTCGATGGCAAACCAATGGAGTTGATCGACATTCGGGGCGGGTTCGTAGGTCAGCAATAAATGATCAAATCCGAATAGTCCGAGATTCCAAGTCTGTAGTGGAACCCATTCAACCCTGACGCGTGGCATCGTTCGTCCTCCTGCTTGAGCGGGGCGCGTTAATACTTGACTGATTTTTGGCTGTTGGAACTTGGCTAACGTTCCAGTAGGTGGGTAACTTCTGGCATTATTTGGATTTTGCGTTTGCCGACCGCGAAAAGGGGTGTGGCGAGATTATCCGATAGCGTTAAAACCTAAGCGTGTTCTTATGTGCAGTTCTAGCACAACGAAGTTTGATGGCAAGAGTGTTTCTTGAGAGCAGATATAAGGGCAGGTCCGGTGTCGCAGTTGCGATTGGAAGTCGCGGATAGTATAACATTTGCTTTCCACGAAGGACCGGTTCGTCGATAGCAAATTGCTACACCGGTCAAAGGAGGAACTTTTGGCAGGAGTCTCACAGCGCACGCTCAACCCGAAAGAAAAGCTGGTGTTGGCGGCACTACGCAGACGCGGCAAGCCAGCCAGCGCCTACGACCTGATTGGCGACCTGAAACCCGAAGGGGTGAAAGCCCCGCCGACGGTTTATCGCGCGCTCGGCCGGTTGATCGAGGATGGGTTGGTGCATCGGCTGGAGTCGCTGAATGCGTTCGTTGCCTGCACCCATGATCATGCCCACGATGCGGTTGCGTTTGCTGTTTGTGATGAGTGCGGTTCTGTTAGCGAGTTCGATGTTCCGCAGGTGGCCAAGGTATTCGGCAAATGGGCCAGCAGTGAACAATTCAACCTCAGGCACACAACGATGGAATTGCGCGGGTGCTGTAGTGCTTGCGCGATGGGGGGGCAGTCGTGAACGTGTTGGTTCAGTGTGGATGGTTTCGTTTTGGAAGGTTGGATTAAGTGATCTACCTGAGTTTCGGTGAACGCATTGCGATTGCAGCGGCTGCGATAGCGCTTGTGTGGGCGGTCATCACACTGGCGATTTTGAGTTGATCACCGGTGCGTGAGCAAGCTGCAATGTCTATCGAAGGATCACCGCGCATCCGGCTATCCAACGTGACGCTGGGTTACGAGGGGCATCCGGCCGTGCACCACCTGAACGGTGAAATTCCGACCGGCTCGATGACGGCTATCGTTGGCCCGAATGGTAGCGGCAAGAGCACGCTTCTAAAAGGAATTGTGGGTCTTTTGAAGCCGATGGACGGGCACATTGACGTCGATGGGCTGGGATACCGGGAGATCAGCTATCTGCCACAACAGGCCAATATCGACCGCAGCTTTCCGATTTCGGTGGCTGAGATGGCAAGCTTGGGGTTGTGGTCGCGATGTGGTGCATTCGGGCGGATTTCCAAGGCGCACAAGAATCGCATTTCGATGGCGATTTCGGCGGTCGGGCTGGAAGGATTCGAACACCGTACGTTGGATACGCTTTCAGGCGGGCAATTGCAGAGGGCCTTGTTTGCGCGTGTGTTGGTCCAGGACAGCCCATTGATTTTGCTGGATGAGCCGTTCAATGCGATCGATGCAAATACGGCGGCTGACCTGATGGTGTTGATCGAGCGCTGGCACAGCGAGGCGCGCACGATTGTCGCCGTCGTTCACGACCTGGAACTGGCCAAGGAGCGGTTTCCCAATGCGCTCTTGATGGCGCGGGAGAAGATTGCGTGGGGGAAGGCTACCGAGGTCATTACGCCGGCCAATCTGTTAAAGGCACGCTCTATGTCTGAGTGTTGGGATGATACCGCACCGTGGTGCGAACGTGATGAGGGCCAAGATCACGGCCACCGCCATGGCCATGGCCATGATCATGACAACGACGAACAACGCGACGACCAAGACGCCCGTGCTGCCAAACACCGGCATCACGCCTAATCCACTTTCGAAGAGGTCTTCATGTTCCTTTACGACTTCTTCATATCGCCGTTTGTCGAGTTCTCGTTTATGCGGCGGGCCCTGGCGGGATGTATCGCTTTGTCGATGAGTGCTGCTCCCGTTGGTGTCTTCATGATGCTGCGGCGGATGAGTTTGATGGGTGATGCGATGGCGCATGCGATGCTGCCGGGGGCGGCTGTCGGGTTCCTGCTGTTTGGTCTTGAGATCTTGCCGATGAGCATCGGCGGTATGATCGCCGGGTTGGTTGTTGCGGTGGCGGCGGGACTGGTGGCGCGGGGTACGGCGTTGAAGGAAGACGCAAGCCTGGCTGCCTTCTATTTGATCTCGCTTTCGCTGGGTGTGTTGATTGTCAGCTTGAAGGGGTCAAGCGTCGATCTCATGCATGTGCTGTTTGGATCGGTGTTGGCGCTCAACGACGAGGCTTTGATCGTGTTAGGGGCGGCGGCAACGATCTCGATCGCGTCGCTCGCGTTGATGCTGCGGCCGCTGATTGCGGAGTGTGTCGATCCGGGGTTCCTGGCGGTCGTGCGGGGGCCGGGGATGCTCGTCTATCTTGGGTTCCTGATGCTGGTTGTTCTGAATCTGGTCGCGGGGTTTCAGGCGTTGGGAACGCTTCTGGCGGTTGGGATGATGGTGCTGCCTGCTGCTGCTGCGCGGTTCTGGATGCGACGGCTTTCGGGAATGATCGCGATGGCGGTGGGCGTGGCGGTTGTGTCGGGGTATTGCGGGTTATTGGTGTCGTATCACTGGTCACTTGCCTCAGGGCCGTCGATCACGCTGTCGGCTGGTGCGATCTATCTGATTTCCCTGGTGGCCGGGCCGGTGGGAGGGTTGTTCTGGCAGCTTGTACCGCACCGGCATCGTTCGGCTTAACTGTGTGACGACGGGCAGCGATCAAGTCGCTCTTTGATGTAAGGCTTTGGGGATGAAAAATCTGGGCGGGATTGCCGGGCTTGGACGGCTTTTGGCAATGGGTTGGGTCGTGGCGGTGTCGCTGGCGCTGGCGCTGGCGGCGCCCGCAACTGCGCACGCAAATGATGACGGCAAGGTTCGCGTTATTGCGACATTCTCGATCCTGGCCGACATGGCTCGCAATGTCGGAGGAGATCGGGTCAGCGTGGAGAGCCTCGTGGCACCAGGTAGCGATGCACACGTCTACCGGCCGACGCCCAGGAGTGCAGCACACATCAAGCGCGCGGATGTCGTGATCGAAAACGGGCTTGGGTTCGAGGGCTGGCTGGAACGGCTCATCGCGACGTCGGGCTACCGGGGCATTCGGGTTGTGGCAAGCCGGGGGATTGCCACCCTGGAGGCGAAGGGCGATGCCGGGGGGCATGGACACGGGCATCATCACGATCACGGAACACATGCCCATCGAGCCGAGCGCGGGCATGTTGATCCACATGCCTGGCAGAGCCTCGCCAATGGTACCCGGTATGTTGCCAATATTGCGAAGGGATTGTGTTCGGCTGACCCTGAGGGTTGCGGCGATTACAACAAGAATGCGGCTGACTATCAGCAGCGTCTTCAGGCGCTCGATGCTCAGGTAAGGCAGCGGGTGTCGGCGATTGCGAAAGAGCGGCGCAAGGTGATTACTTCACACGACGCGTTTGGATATTTCGCGCAGCGCTACGGTGTTGTGATGCATTCGCCCGAAGGGCTGTCCACCGAGTCGGAGGCTTCAGCAAAGGACGTTGCCAAACTCATTCATCAAATCAGGAACGAGGGCATCAGGGCGCTCTTCATCGAGAACGTTTCCGATGCGCGATTGATCGAGCAGATCGCGCGGGAGACGGGATTGAAGCCAGCGGGGCGGCTTTACTCGGATGCGTTGGCCGTTGACGGGGAGGCGGCGAGCTATATCGGGATGATGCAGGCGAACGCGTCGGCGATCGCAACGGCTCTGGAAGCGGGGGGTGATGTTGGACCGCTCTAAGATTGGCAACGGATTTGGCTCTATTGCGGATTAGAGACCGACGGGGCGGCTTTCAATCTTGCCAATAGGTCATCGATGACAGGGACACCGTTGCGCGTGGCGGCTTGGCGAAGTTCGGCTTTGCGGGAGCCCGGCAAGCGTGCCCCGTCGTCCGCTTCTATTGCGGTTGCCAGCAGTTCCAGTTTGTCGGCGAAGTGATCGGTTCCCGCGAAGGCTGCCGGGTCGATTGCGACGATGAACTGCCCGACTGCGGGGGGTGGGCCATCTGCATCGAAGAACGAACTTGCCTCGAAGGACTGGTTGGCGCCGATCAGGGAAGCTGCAAGTACCTCGACCATGAACGCGAGGGCTGCTCCTTTTGCACCACCGGCTGGAAGAAGCGTTCCCTTCAGGGCGGCATTGGCGTTAGTCGTGGGGTTGCCTGAGGCATCATTGGCCCAGCCTGTGGGGATGGGTTCGTTTCTTTGCGCTGCGGCCAGAATTTTTCCACGGGCGATTTCGGATAATGCGAGGTCGACGACGACTGGCGGGCGTTCGCGACGTGGGGCGGCGAAGGCTATGGGGTTGGTTCCAAACAGCGGGCGGCTGCCGCCCCAGGCGGTCATGGCGTGTGGTGTGTTGGCAAATATCATGGCGACCATGCCGGAGTCCGCCAGCCGTTCGCCAACCTGACCGAGGGCGCCGGCATGATGCGAGCGCACGAGGCCGGCGGCAGCGATACCGGTTTCAGCGGACATATTGGGGAGTTCCTGCGTTGCGAGTTCGAGAGCGCGGTAGGCAAAGCCGTTTGCAACATCAATCATCAAGGCGGCGGGACGGGTCTTGTTGAGGAGCGGTCGGGCATGTCCATCGGCTTTGCCGGTGCGGGCCTGGGCGGCGTAGCTTTCGATGCGTGACAGGCCGTGGCCCTTTTGTCCGTCGATTTCGGCCTGGACAAGGGCGCGGGCAATGGCTGCTGCATTGTCGCCACTGACGTTGGCTGCGGCCATATAGTTGGCGACGAGGCCTTCCAGTTCTTCAACAGGGATGCAGGTGGCGGCGGTCACGTTGCCGTCTCCATTAAAACGCGGAGGATATTGTCAGCGGTAATCGAGCTGATGCGTTGGTTGCTTTCCTGGGTAACCCCGGCGACGTGTGGGGTAAGGATCAGGTTGGGGACGTTTACAAAAGTGTCTGCTGTTTGCCGGTCGATAGGCTCGGTAGCGAAAACGTCGATAGCTGCGCCGCCCAAGTGACCGGTTCGAAGGGCGTCGGTGAGGGCTTGTTCATGGACGATGCCGCCGCGTGCGGTGTTGATCAGGATTGTGCCGGGACGCATGGCGGCAAGTTGGGGGGCGGCGATCAGGTTTCGCGTTTGGGCATCCAGCGGGCAGTGCAGGGTGACGATATCGGCCTGATGCAGAAGCTGCTCGAAGGTGACGCGTTTGGTTGTGGTCCAGGCGGGATCAGCGGGGCTTAAGAATTCATCATGGGCGATAGTTTGAAAACCGGTGGCGTTGGCAAGGCGCGCTGTTGTCTGTCCGATTGATCCGAATCCAATGACGCCCAGTGTCTTGCCGGCGATCTCCCGGCCTTTGCTCATCTCAGCGCGTGGCCAGCTTCCTGCTTGCAGTTGACCGGTGCCGAAGAAAACCGGTCCGCGCAGGAGCATCAGGGCTGCAGCGATGACGTATTCGGCAACGGAAGCGGCATTCGCTCCGGTTGCGGGCAGCACGGCGATGTTGCGGGCCTTGCAGGCGGTCAGGTCAATATTGTCGAGGCCGACGCCAAGGCGTCCTACGGCTTTGAGGTGGGGGGCTGCGGTGATCAGTTCTTTTGTGACCTGTGTGCGGTTCCTGACGATAAGGGCGGATGCATCGCCGATTTCACCTGTCAGGGCTTCTGGCCGGTCGCACAGCGTTTCGTCGAGGTGCACGTCGTGGGTGGCCGCCAAGGTGTCGACTGCGGCCTGATCCATGAATTCGCTGATGATGATTTTGGCCATCGGTGATGGGTGCCTCTTTGTTATTCGTAGCCGAGCAGACGGCGCATCTCGCCGATCATGTTCGGTTTCAATTCAACGCCGATGCCGGGGTCGTCGGGCAGGGTTACGTAGCCGTCGCGGATCTTGATGTTATCGGCAAAGCCGCCGTAGGGCTGGAAGACGCCGGGATAACTTTCCGAGCCGCCCAGTTGCAGGCCGGCGGCGATATTGAGGGCCAGTTGGTGGCCGCCATGCGGGATCAGGCGGCGGCGCGACCAGCCGTGGGAATCGACAACTTCGAGAAAGCGCAGGTATTCGCTCAGGCCGTAGCTCAATGCGGGGTCGAGCTGGATCCAATCGCGATCGGGGCGCATTCCGCCGTATCGCAACAGGTTGCGGCCGTCGTGATGGGAAAAGAGGTTTTCACCGGTGGCGACGGGGCCGGAATAGTGTTCGCAAAGCGTCGCGTTGAGGTGGTAGTCGAGCGGGTCGCCGGCCTCCTCAAACCAGAACAGGCCGTAGGGTTCCATGGCGCGGGCGTATGCCAAAGCGGTGTCGAGGCCAAAGCGGCCATTGGCATCGACCGCCAGGTATTTTCCCTTCCCGACGACATCGATGACGGCTTCGATGCGCTTGATGTCGAGGGCCAGATCCGCACCGCCGATTTTCATCTTGACGTAGGCGTATCCTTCGTCGCGATAGCCCTGCATTTCGGCTTTAAGGCCGTCCAATTCCTTGCCGGGGTAGTAATATCCGCCGCCTGGGTAAACGAGGATTTCTTCGTCGTATCGACCGTCGTTGAAGCGTTCGGACAAGAGCCGCCAAAGAGGTTTTTCCGCCAACTTGGCTGCGGCGTCCCAGATCGCCATGTCGAGTGCGCCGGCGGCATGGGCGCGGTCCCCGTGACCGCCGGGTTTTTCGTTCGACATGAAGATCGACCACAGCTTCACAGGGTCGATGGTGGCGTTGTTCTCGTCGTTGTAGTCGGCCGGGTCGGCGGCCATGATGCGCGGAGCGAAGCGTTCCTCGATTATGCCGGTCTGGGCGTAGCGCCCGTTTGAAGAAAAGCCGTAGCCGACAATGGGGCTGCCATCGATCCGGGCGTCCAATTCGACTGAGACCAGGTTGATGGTCATGGTCGAAAACGAGATGTAGGCGTTGCGGATTTCGGAAGAGATGGGCCCGACGGCGGTGCGGATGCGCTTGATTTTCATGTTGGGTATCTCGATCAGAACGGCAATGTGCCCTCAGGCAGTGGCACCTGCAAAACACGTGAAAACAGCAGGTAGAAGCCGACAACGATGGTCGCTCCGGCGATGGGATAGACAATCGCGCGGTAGGGAGTCCAAGGGTCGTACATCGCGGCAAACATGATTGCGGTGAAGGCGAGAATGCCGGAGATGAGAAATCCCAGTAGCGGCATCAGCAAAGCGGCGCCGATCATGGCGAGGACCAGGCCGATGCGGCGGGGGATGGATTTGGCAATGGTGCTGGTTTCGACATCGTCGCCCTTGGTCCAGCCCAGCAGCCACTGGATGGCCAGCAGGACTGACAGGCCGATCATGACGCTGGCGATGGTGCGCGGGAAGACATAGGAATCGGCATCGGTATAGGTCGTCGTGTCCCAGATGACGAGTGCACCAATGGCCACGAAGAGCGCGGCCATAATCGGCGTCGAGATTTCGCGCGTGCGGTTATCTGGAGCGTTACCGGGCGCCGGGCCGGATGAAACGCCAGGCGAGGTGCCGGTGGTCGGATTATCCTGTGTCATGGGTTTTTCCCTATGTCGCCGGTCATCGATTGATTGCTGCGGTCGCCTCTAATCAGGCGAACCAGGGATGGGCCGAACAGCGAGATGACGATCATGGCGATGATAGCGAGCGAAATAGGCCTGCCAAAGAACATGCCGGCGATGTTTTCGGTTGCCGATCCGATGGTCCAGGCCTGCACGAAGCCTTGCTCGGCGATCGAACCTAGGATCAGTCCGAGGACGATGGGGGATGCTGAAAAGCCGAAGCGGCCAAGCACCCAGCCGATGACACCCAGAATGACCATGATGACGACGTCGGACGTTGAGTTGCGGATCGAGTAGGTGCCGATCAGTGTCATGAATGCGACGGTGGGTACCAACAGCGCCTTGGGGATGGCGATGATGGATCGGTAGGCGTAGCGGCCGATGATGAGGCCGACGGGGAGCATCAGGATCGTTGCCAGGAACAGTCCCCAGATGAAGGTGTAGACGATCGAGCTTTCGGAGGTGAAAAGGTTGGGGCCGACCTTGACGCCCTGCACCAGAAGCGCACCCAGGATGACAGCATCGGGCGGCGTGCCGGGGATGCCCAGGACGAGCGTCGGGATGAAGCCGCCGCCGACGGTGGCATTGTTGGCCGATTCGGTTGCCTGCACGCCTTCGGGCGCGCCTTTGCCGAATTGCTCCTGGTTCTTTGAAGTGCGGCGGGCTTCCGAATAGGCGACCAGTCCGGCAATCGATCCGCCGGCGCCGGGCAGAATGCCGACCAGCGTGCCGACCACCGATGAGCGGATCAGGTTGAACTTGCCGCGCCATGAGATGGCAAGCGCTTCACGCAGGCGAATGCCTTTGCTCTGGGTGGTGACCTTGAGGTGTTTGTCGGGCGTGGCGACAAGGTCGATGAGGACGGGGACGCAGTACAGGCCGATGAGGGCTGAGACCGTTTCGATGCCGCCGATGAGAACTTGGGAGCCGAATGTCAGGCGAATGTCGGCGCTGACTTCTGCAACTCCGATTGCCGATAACAAAAGACCGAGGCAACCGCCGATCAGCGCCTTGATGAGATTGCCTTCGGAAAGCGCCGCAATCAAAGACAGCCCGAACACGGCGAGCCAGAAATATTCAACCGGTCCGAAGGCCAGCGCAACGCTTGCCAGGGGTGGGGCCAGGAGGAGAAGGAAGGTGGCACCGACAAGGCCACCTGAGACGGAAGCAATGCAGGCAAGCGTGACGGCCAGGTCGCCATCGCCCCTCTTGGCCATGGGATAGCCATCGAACGTGGTGGCGATTGCCGAGGGGGTGCCGGGCGTGTTGAGCAGAATGGCGGAATATGCGCCGCCGTAGATGGCGCCGGTATAGATCGCGCCCATTAAAATCAATGCGGATGCCGGTTCCATCGAGAAGGTGATGGGGACCAGAACGGCAACCGCCATTGTGGCGGTGAGACCGGGTAATGAGCCGATCACCGTTCCTGCGACGACGCCGGCTAAGGCAAGCAGGAAGTTGAGCGGGCTCATTGCTGCAAACAGGTTGTCTAGTGCGGCCATTTTGGGCGTGCTCCCGAGCGGGGCGGATTCATCTCAAACGGAGGAGGAACGATTGGCGCAGGCGGGGTGCCTGGAGGGGATGCACAACAGCGCAATTCTTTCAGCCCACAGCGCGGTCAATCGGCATTGTGTTGATGAAGAATCAGCGTGATCGATGTTTCGAGCAGAGCCCCGCCCGTCATCGCGGGGGACCAATATCTCGAAAAAATCGATCACGCTTCAGATGTTGGCGTTACTTCAAGACGCCGGCTGATTTGGCAGCCTCGACATAGCCTTTGGTCTTTTCAGCGATGAAGTCGGCATACTTGTCAGCGGTGACATCAATCAATGCGAAACCATCGGCTTCCATTTTCTTGCGGAAATCGGCATCGGCATTGATTTTGGAAATCGTGTCAGACAGCTTTTGCTTTACGTCGGCTGGCGTGCCTTTTGGTACGGCGATGCCACGATAGGCGCCTGAGACGATGTCAAAGCCAAGTTCCTTGAAGGTTGGAACATCGGGGAAGCTGGGGTGGCGTTCTTCCATGGCCACCGCGAGCATGCGGACCTTGCCGGCGTGCTTTGCGCCCACCGACGTATAGCCCCACTGCGCCTTGACCTGTTTACCCAGTAGGGCCTGGACGGATGCACCGGTTCCTTTGAAGGCGACGTAGGTCGACTTGATGCCGGCCAGCTTGTCGAACGTGACCTTGGCGAGGTGGTTTGCGGTTCCCTTGCCTGAGCCAGAAAGCGTCAGTTTACCGGGGTTGGCTTTGGCGAAGTCGATGAAGTCCTTCAGCGTCTTGAATTCGCTATCCTCGGTGACAACGATGGCGTCGGGCGTGTAGTGGAAAATGTGGAAACCGTCGATATCGTCAGTCTTGAAGCCGACGTCCTTTTGGCGAGGCTTGATGATGATGTGCGGCAGGTTGATGCCCATCATGGTGTAGCCGTCTTTGCCCATTGAGTTGAGCTGCGACCAGCCAACCGCTCCACCGCCGCCGGGCTTGTAGGAAATTACCAGATCCTGGCCGAACAGTTTCTTGAAGAAGGGCTGCTGATGGCGGGCAGAGATATCGGATTCACCGCCAGGGCCGAATGGAATGATGTAGCTGATCGACTTTGAGGGAAAGTCGTCGGCCTGAGCTGTGGCCATTCCCAGGCCAAGTGCAAGTGTGGCGGCTGCCGCGCTTGTCAGAAGTTTCGTCAAGTTGGTTTTCATTAGAAGTGTCCTCCCAGGACTTGGTTCAAGTGGACTATCGGCCTTTGGCTCTATTGTTCCTTTCAGCCGCGTGGTTGCGGCCGCCGGTGTGATTTAAGCGCTTCTATAAAGCTTTGTCATGACGAATTCACGGTGGCCCAGGGCTTCGGCTGCCGTGTTGCGGCCGTTGGCCGTGCGAACGATCATGTCGATGAGCGCATCGCCAGCCGAATCGATCGTCATCTCGCGGCGCAGGATCCCCGATACGTCGACGTCGACGTGCTCGCTCATGGTGCGAACGGTTCGTGGGTTGGCGGTGATCTTGATGACAGGGACGATCGGG
This sequence comes from Alphaproteobacteria bacterium, assembly GCA_022600345.1. Taxonomy (GTDB): domain Bacteria; phylum Pseudomonadota; class Alphaproteobacteria; order Rhizobiales; family Hyphomicrobiaceae; genus Filomicrobium. The sequence goes on from JAHZKP010000011.1 coordinate 28,092, forward strand.
TTGCCGACGACATTGCCCTGGCCGGTGGGGAAGGTGTGGACGACGTAACCTGCCGCCCCCATCAATGTTACGCATTCAGCGGCTGCTGAGGATGTGTCCATGAAGTAGAGGCCGGGGCCCTTTTCAGGCGGCACGGCTGGATCGAGGATGTCGATATAGGTGCACTTGCGACCGATCTTCTCCAGGTTGCCGAGCGCCTTTTCCTCAATGGTCGTCAGGCCGCCTTCGATGTTGCCCTTGGTGGGCTGGCTTTCTGAAAGATCGTCGACCTTGTTGGCTTCGATGACGTCGTCCTGGTAGGCCTGCCACATCTTATACCAGCGCTCAGCCACGTCGTCATTGGCAGCGCGCTTCTTGCAGATGTGTTCGGCACCGGTGATTTCGGATGTTTCTCCAAAGACGCCGTGGATGCCCTCAGGAATGAGCTTGTCATACATGTTGCCGACTGTCGGGCACGATCCCAGGCCGGTGGTGGTGTCGCTTTCGCCACATTTCGTCGAAACCCAAAGGTCGGACACCGGGCAGTCTTCGCGCTGCAATTCGGTGGCGTAGTGGACGAATTCCTTGGCTTTGCGGGAGGCGTCCTGGATGGTCTTGAGGTCGCCGTTCTGCTCGATGGAGAACCCCGCGACGGGTTTGCCTGTTTTGGCGATGCCGTCGACGATGCGCTTGGTCCAGCCTGGTTCAATGCCGATGACGACAACGGCTGCAACGTTCGGGTTGGAACCGGTGCCGATCATGGTGCGGAAATGCAGGTCCAGGTCTTCGCCAAATTGCAGTCGGCCATAGGCGTGGGGCAGCGCCAGGGTTCCCTTGATGTTGTTGCCGACAGCTTCGCAGGCGGCGTTCGATATGTCGTCGACCGGCAGAATAACGACATGATTGCGTACGCCGACGCGGCCGTTTTCGCGGCGGTAGCCTTTAAACGTCAGGTTCGAATAATTCGACGTCATTGTTCCAGCCCTCACCAGCGTTTCGTTTTAAGATTGTGTACGTGGACGTGATCGCCTTCGCCGGCATCGCCGACCATCTTGCCGATGTCCTCGCCGTACTTGACGACCGTATCGCCGGCGGTGAGCTGATGAAGCGCAACCTTGTGGCCGATGGGAATGTCGTGCTTGGCTACGAGGTTCAAGGTTGTGTCCGTTTCGGTGACGACGCCGAGCATTTCAGTGCCGGCTTTCAGGCCCTCGATAACGACGACGCCGACATTGTCCTTCGGACTGTGGACGAGAAAATGGGGGACGCTCACGAGTGGTGGTCCTTTCGCGATTTTGGCAATGGGGCTTGGCGAACCTGCAGGCCGTGCGCTTCAGCGTTCAACCATTAAGGCTTGGCCATTCGTTTAATCTTGTATAAGATGTAAAATAGGAAAGCAACGACTAAAATCTGGAGGCCGAATTGCGAGAGCGTTCGGAGGTGGCGGGCATGGGAAAGCAAATTAGTCTAGAGGCGCTGCCGCTCTATGCTCAGGTCAAGGCGCAGTTGGTGGGACGTATCGAGGCTGGAGACTGGAAGCCAGGACAGTCGATTCCCAATGAATTCGCGCTGGCGGGTGAACTGGGGGTCAGCCAGGGGACGGTGCGCAAGGCGCTTGGTGAAATGACGGCCGACAAGCTTCTGGTCCGGCGGCAGGGGCGGGGTACGTTCGTTGCTGAATTGACGCCTGAAGCCATGATGTTCAGGTATTTCAATTTCTATGACGAGGAGGGCAAGCATATTGCGCCCGATACGTTATGGGTGCGGGCGAAGTCTGCGCAAGCCAATGGGGTGGAGTGCAGGCACCTTGGGCTGGAGCGGGGCTGCCGGGTCGTCAGGATCAATCGGGTCCGAAACCACAATGAGAAGCGGTTCATCTACGAGCAGATTGTGGTGTCTGAGGAGCTGTTTCCGGGGCTGGCGGAAGAGGCCGAAATTCCCAACACTCTTTATGATCATTTCCAACGTGTTTACGGGGTCACGATAACCGGAGGAGATGAGCGACTGGACGCTGTGCTTGCCCGGCCACGCGAGGCCCGGTTGTTGGACGTGGAGGCCGGTTCGCCGTTGCTGCGACTCAATCGTCTGGCGTACTCCTTCGATCAGCGTCCAATCGAGTGGCGGGTTAGTCTGTGCAGCACTGAAGGGGCGCAGTATCTGGTGAGGTTGAAGTAGAAACGATATTGTCATTGCGTTGCCCGGAATATTCAGATGGGGCAGACAACCTGACTGCAAGAGCTCGCAAATTTTATCGATGAATGTGCTCAAGAGTGCCCGATATTTTGGGGCCTGATTTTGAAGGATGCTAGGTATCAATCCCAATTCTGAAGAACGAGACCTGATCGTCGCCGTCCACGAAGCCGGTCATGCGGTTGCCTGCGTTCTACTGGGCGTGCCATTCGAGCGGGTTGAGATCGGCTCACGTCAAGTGGGCAAAGATTGCCCGACAGGGCCGGTCGAGGCTGGGGTGTGGACGCAGGAATTTAGCGTTCCTGATTTTGCTGAGCTCGATGATGTAGCCGGCGAGTTGCACTCGTTCGTGCAGCGGTGCCGACGTCAGGTGGTCGTTTGCCTGAGTGGTTCTCTTGCCGAGGAGCGGGCGGCGTTTCAGGGGTTCACGCCTGGGTTCGGGCTGGTGAGCGGACTGGGCGACGAGCAAGATGCAAGGCGATTTGTCGGGGAGGCGATCCAGGCTGAAGCGGAAGCATCCCGCCTGGGGCTGGCAGGTTCAAACAAGCCGATGCCGACGGGTGAGGTTCCTGAAATGATGATTGCAGAGCTTGAGCGATTGAGGCTGGTCGCACAGACTCTCGCCCGTGAAAATTTCATGGCGATATTTGCACTTGCCCAGCGGCTTTGTGTCGACCGCCGGCTGGGTGCCGATGATGTCGTGGCGCTTGTCGAAGGCAAAACGTCTGACAATCCGATTGGCGATTTGTGAGTTCGCCTACGGTTGTTGATGGTCGGGCCGGGGTTGCTGATGGGTGGCGTTCAGCGTTGCCCGAGCCTCTTGACGGCTGCAACTTCGCGGGCCCATTCGCGGAACGGCCGGGCTGGCGTTCCGGCGACGCGGGCGCCAGCGGGCAGGTCGTCCTTGACGTGACCCATTCCTGCAATCTGCGCCCCGGTTCCGACGGTGACGTGGCCAAGTACGCCGGATTGTGCGCCCATCACGACAAAGTCGCCCAGTTCAGCCGAGCCGGCGATGCCGCTTTGGGCGACGATGATGCAATGCTTGCCGATGACCACGTTGTGGGCAATCTGGACAAGATTGTCGATCTTTGAGCCTTCGCCGATCATGGTATCAGACAAAGCGCCGCGGTCGATGGTGGTGTTGGCACCGATCTCGACATCGTCGCCGATGAGGACGCGGCCGATCTGCGGAATCTTCCGGTGGCCCTTGGCGCTCATTGCGAAGCCGAAACCGTCCTGGCCAATGCGTGCACCGCCGTGAATGATGACCCCGTTTCCGACGATGGCATGGATAAGGCAGGCGTCACTGCCGACGTAGCAATCTTCACCCAGGACGGTTCTGAATCCGATCACGGCACCTGCGGCAATTGTCGTTCGTGCGCCGATGCGGGCTTCGCGGCCGATAACGGCTCCAGGTTCGACAACGGCGTCAGGATGGATAACGGCGTCAGGATGGATAAGCTCTCCGCTGGCGGTGGCCTTGGAGTGCGAAGTGCGGCTGTGCATTGCATCTGGGTAATAGAGGGCGATGGCGCGCGCGAAGGCCTGATAGGGGTCCTTGGCGGTCAGAGCTGCGACGTTGACAGGGACTCGGTCAACGTCTTTTTCGTCGATGAGGCAGGCGCCGGCGCGGGTTTGCCCGAGCTGGTCGGCGTAGCGCCGATTGGTGAAAAAGGTCAGGTCGTGGGCGCCGGCGTCCTTGAGCGTATTGACGTCGGAAATGTTGCTGGCCGGGTCGCCACCGGCCAGCACCGTGGCACCGATCTTTTCAGCCAGGCTGATGAGGGTGATGGGCTCGGACCGTTCGAAAAAGCCGGGATGCGGCATGCAGGCTCCTTAGGCAACTACTGGTATGGGGCAGTCGCAGCGCGGAAATTGAGTTTTGGGGCTGAAGGAGGGATGCACATTTGGCACGGATGGCGCGCTAAGAGCGCATTCCCGGCTCTTTTTTTGAAACCCTAGCAGCTTCGGGTTGGCTTCGAAACCGGTATTATCTGAAATGCTCCTTTAACCGGTGTGACTGTCGGATGTCGGATTTTTGTTGCCTGGGTGGCGATAATTGGCGGATTTTGGGTTGATTTGATCGTGGACGCCGTTGTCCATTTTGGTAAATTTTGGAGCTTGCAGGTGACGCGTATAAGCGCGCCTTGATAGTGGATTTCATCAATATAATAAGGGGGCCTGACACGTGTCTGTCGAAAAGACGATTTTTATTTCATATTCCCGCAAATTCTTGCAATCGGCGCTGCGCCTGCGCCAGATGCTCTTGACCGTTCGGCAAAGCGTGCGACCAAGGGTGGTTCGTATTATACGCAAAAGCGTGCTGGCGATCCGGAATGGGCGCTGGCGGTTTCACACCGCTTCGAAGACAACGCCAACGGTGAGAATGAGGGTGGCAACCGTATCGCGGCGGGAATCCGGTTGGTCTGTACGGGGCTGATGGCCGGGTCGTGATATTTGGGCGGCTGGCGGTTCCTACCGAGAAAAGATCTCTTGTCAGTTGAGCCACCGGTCGCCCGATAGCACATAGGGCGCCCAGTGATAGGGGGCTTCCAATCCGGGTGTGCCGCGGACCGTGAGCACTGCTGCACGGTATGCCGTTGCAACACACGGCTCGTCGGCACCGATGAGCTTAGTGTAAAACGCCTCCATAAAAATCGCGGCGTCGGTGTCGCGCACCGGCCAAATCGGTGCGCACACGGCGCGAGAGCCAGACATTAAAAAGGCGCTTGCCAGTCCCAGGGGCTCGTCACCAAGCGCCATGTGTGTCGCACCGCTTTCACAGGCGCCCAGTGTGATGAGGGCAGGACTATCGTTCCCCGACCTGGCCAGGTTCATGACTTGCTGCGCCGTGACATGTCCTCCTGTCAGGTGCAACTTCGACTGCAACGGATCGGAACGGTTAAAATCCGCGTGCCCCTGAAAATGGAAGATGTTTGCTGTTGTCAAAGCTTCCAGGCAGGCTTCGCGGGTGGCGCTTTTCCCCGTTATGGCTTCTAGTCCAAGCAGTTCGGCAATTCGTTCGCCAAGTGTCCGACTGGCAGGACTTGCAGGCAAATCGCAGATCGGATCGGCGAAGACGGCATCTTTTGTATTTGCGGTTCGGCCGCGGTGCTGTTTCGTCCAATACCAGAAGCTGATCGATGGCGCGTAGGTTGCGAGATGATCGATCCGGTCGGCCTGGTGCACATGAACGGGCGTTGCTCGACATGGGTTTACCCAATGTCGACCACCAACGAGCCGACCCCGACATCGGGCGCTTCCTGTCGGCCGATCCGCACATCCTGGGTTTCCCAGGCTGGTCGGCGACCGGCCTCGCCTCAGGCAGGACACCACCATCCTGCAGAACTGGAACCGGTACTCGGAAGCTTGCCCCGGACTTGATCCGGGGTTCACAACAACCCGCTCAGCTATACCGATCCAAGCGGATTCTTCTTCAACAAGATCTTCAAGGCGATTGGCAATTTCTTCCGCTCCGCCTTCCGCGCCATCGGCAACATCATAAAGAAGGCGCTGGCCAACCCGATCGTGCGGGCAGTCATTCAGATCATTGCGTGTAATCCAGTGACTGCGGCGGCGACGTGTGCGCCAACGTCAGTGGCGCTTGCCGGTGCAGGTGCGTGGGCCAGCGGCGGCTCGTTTGGCGATGTCATGAAAGCCATCGGGATCAGCTTCGCGCAGATGGCTGTATTCCACTACGTCGGGGGAATTCTGGATGGGGTCGGCGAGCAGATGGCCGCCCTCGGCAAGGCGACGACGGCTGCCGGAAAAGCTGCCTTCGCCGCGGTGAAGGGCG
>JAHZKP010000130.1 GCA_022600345.1 Alphaproteobacteria bacterium
ACCAAATCGGATCAATTCTGTTTCTCAAGCGGCGAGTCGATCCAGCAGGAGAGTGGCGCGGGTCGATCTGGGTGATCGGCCAAGCCGCTCGACGCACTGGGCGGCCGCCGCTTGGAAACCCGTATTGGCGGAGCCAATCTATGATTGGACGGGCCGGGCGGATTTGCGCCAGTCTCTGCGCAGCCCGACTTGTCCGTAGCCCCGCTACGCACTGCGCCGGTCCACTTGATCTTGTCACAAATCCACCTCGGCAGAATGGTTCGATTTGGTCGGAAAGTGCTCTAGGGCCAGCGCACCACTGGCGGCATCGACGACAGGATCGATTCGATATTGCCCCCGGTCTTCAGGCCAAACAACGTGCCACGATCATACAGCAGGTTGAATTCGACGTAGCGGCCGCGCCGGATCAACTGTTCCTCGCGCGCCGATTCCGTCCAGTCCTTGGCAAAATTCGCCCGCACCAGCTCCGGATAGACATTGCGAAACGCACGCCCAACATCCTTGGTGAACGCCAACGCGGCGTCAAACCCACCCTCTTCGGGCGAAGGCGTCAGGTAATCGTAGAAGATCCCGCCAATGCCGCGCATTTCCTTGCGATGCGGCAGATAGAAGTATTCATCGCACCACTCCTTGTAGCGCTCGTAATCGGCGACAGCGTGCGCCTCGCAGGCCGACTTCATCGCCGCATGAAATGCCTGCGTGTCGGGGTCCTCCTGGGTGCGCCGTTTGTCGAGCACCGGAGTCAAATCTGCCCCGCCACCCAGCCACCATTTCGACGTCACCACCATTCGCGTATTCATATGGACGGCGGGGACGTTCGGATTTTGTGGATGCGCGATCAGTGATATGCCTGACGCCCAGAAACTGGGATCGTCCTCGGCTCCGGGAATCTGCTTCCTGAATTCGGGTGCAAACTGCCCGTGCACGGTGGACGTATGCACCCCGACTTTTTCGAACACACGCCCGTGCATCATGCTCATGACGCCGCCACCGCCGTCCTCTCCGGTGGTCTTGTCAGTTCGCGACCACGCCTTGCGCTCAAATCGCCCGGCTTCGCGCAATGAAAACGGCATGCCCTTGGGGAGTTCGTCTTCGCAAGCCTCGAAGGCGGAACAGATTTGATCGCGCAATTCTTCAAACCAATCGCGGGCGGAGGTCTTCGCTGCATCAAGTTCGGTTGCGTCGAGCGCCATGTTTGTCTGGTCCAGTTTTCGTTTGATACTTGCGGCACGCCACCTGCCGCCCCATCTCCAGGGGCTTAGCATATTTCCGTAGCATGGCCACAAGCACCTGCGAGAACTCCTACCAACCACGCCGATTTGAATTATTTGGACCGGACCAAAGCAGATGTTGAACGCAACAATCAATCGGATCTTCGACTGGCTCGAGCAAAGCCGTGATCCGTTCCCCCGCCAGGCAGCGACCACGCCGCCGACGGATTTTGTACCGTTCGTCATCCATTACATTCGCCCGTTCTGGAAGCTTCTGGCGGTCTCCTCCCTGTTGGCTGCCATTGTGGCAATCCTTGAAGTGTCCTTGTTCGCGATTCTTGGAAATCTCGTCGATTGGCTCGCCAAATCCGATCCGCAAACCTTATGGGCAGACCACGGCACCTTTCTGATGGCCTGCGCGGGACTGATCCTGATCATCCTGCCGGTTCTGAAATTCGCTTATGAGTCCGTCATCCACCAGGGCCTGATGGGCAATCTGGCGATGCGCGTCAGATGGCAGGCACATCGATACGTGCTGCGCCAATCCGTTGGCTTCTTCCAGGACGATTTTGCCGGCCGCATCTCGGCCAAGGTCATGCAGACCGCTCTGGCCGTTCGCCAGTTCGTCATGACGCTGGCTGAAGTGTTGCTGTACGTCAGCGTTTACTTCACCGGTGCGCTGATCGCGTTCACACTGGCCGACTGGCGGCTTGCCATTCCGATGTTGCTTTGGCTTGCCGGGTACATCGCCGCCATCCGTTATTTCGTACCGCGGTTGAAGGTCGTCTCCACCGAGCAGTCGGACGCCCGCTCCATCATGACGGGACGCATTGTCGACAGCTACACCAACATCCAGACCGTCAAGATGTTCGCCCACGCCGACCGCGAGGACGATTATGCACGCGAAAGCATGGAAGGCTTCCTGGACACCACCTATCGCCAGATGCGCCTCGTCACCTGGCTGACCGTAACCCTCAACCTGCTCAATGCCTTCCTGCTTTCCTCAGTCGCCGCCACCGGCATCTGGCTGTGGTCGGTTGGCGCCGTCACGACCGGCGCCCTGGCCCTATCGGTCGGGCTCGTTTTGCGCATGCAGGGCATGTCCCATTGGATCATGTGGGAGGTCGCCGGCCTGTTCGAGCACATCGGCGTCATCCAGGATGGCATGGGCATGTTGACCAAGAAGCAGACGGTCCTCGACGCCCCTGATGCCGTGCCACTGGACGTCAAGCAAGGTGCGATCCAGTTGCGTGACGTCGGTTTCCATTACGGCAAGGAAGGCGGTATCATCGACAACATGTCGCTTGCCATCAAGCCCGGCGAAAAAGTCGGTCTCGTGGGGCGCTCAGGCGCGGGCAAATCGACCCTCGTCAATCTGCTGTTGCGCTTCTATGACCTGGAGCGCGGCAAGATCCGGATCGACCACCAGGACATCGCCCAGGTCACCCAGGAAAGCCTGCGCGCTCAGATCGGCATGGTGACCCAGGACACATCCCTGCTGCACCGCTCGGTTCTCGACAACATCACCTACGGCCGGCCCGATGCCAGCCGCAACGAGGCCGTGGCCGCAGCCAAGCGCGCCCATGCCCATGACTTCATTTTGGACCTGGAGGATCAAAAGGGCCGTTCTGGTTACGACGCCCACGTCGGCGAACGCGGCGTCAAACTTTCCGGCGGCCAGCGCCAACGGATCGCCATCGCGCGCGTCCTGTTGAAGAACGCCCCAATCCTGATCCTCGACGAAGCCACCAGTGCTCTCGACTCCGAGGTTGAAGCTGCCATCCAGGACAGCCTCAACGATTTGATGTCCGGCAAAACGGTGATCGCCATCGCCCACCGCCTGTCGACGATTGCCGCGATGGACCGGCTCGTTGTCATGGATAGGGGCGAGATCGTCGAAGACGGCAGTCACGATGAACTGATTGCCCGTGGCGGACTTTACGCGGAGTTGTGGGCCCGGCAGTCCGGCGGCTTTCTGGCCAGGCAGGCGGCGGAATAGCCCAACATCGGTTTGCCGAATGTTGGCAGGAAGAAGCCCAACACCGGTTTACCGAACGTTGGGCCGCAATAACGCAAGTCGCACCACGCCGTATCGTGTCATCTAGCGCCAACACGCGTTTACGCAGTGTTGGGCCAACAAAAAAGCCACCAACACTTGCATAACCACTAACGTCATCCCGGACTTGGTCCGGGATCCATGCAAGCCTCAAGGAACTGCAAAAACCCTCCTTGATGACTCCAGACCCGGCGTCGCTTTCAACCGGTGAGAACAATAAAATCGTCAGCTACTCCCGCACCTTGCGTGGATGGCCACCTGCGTGGCCATGACGATGTTGGGTGGGGATACGTCGTCAAACAAGGCGACCGTTTGCCGTACTTTGTCACCGCTCCAACATCGGCTTGCCGAATGTTGGGCCAACAATAGCGCCAACACGCGTTTACGCAGTGTTGGGCCAACAAATCCCCCTTACCGTCCCAGGCTGGCAGCGCGGCGGCGAACTTCTTTTTTCGAAACGTAACCGGCTTTGACCAGTGCCTTGACGCAGGTGCGGGACAACTTCGAGCCGTTGCGGCGCATGCAGCGCTTGACGCCCGATGAACCAGGAGCGTGCGAGGAGCAGTAGGAAAGATAGTCGCCCATGCAGGC
>JAHZKP010000131.1 GCA_022600345.1 Alphaproteobacteria bacterium
AAACCCGAAGGGCCGGGCGGATTTGCGCCAATCTCTGCGCATCCCGTCTTGCCCGTGGCACCGCCACGCGCTGCGCCGGTCCACTTGATCTTGTCACTAATCCGCCTCGGCAGAATGGTTCGATTTGGTCGGAAAGTGCTCAAATTGCACATCGTCGTACGGCTTGTGCTCTAATGCCGTACCGCGGACATCAATCTTGACCCACCAGCCAGGATTGTCACAGCTTTGGATCGAAACTCCTAAAGTGTGCTCCCAATCACCGTCGCAATTTTGCGAAAACCAAGCCTGCAGCCGTTGAATCGTATTGGTCATTGTCGCACTCCCATGGGCAGCTCGGTGACGATGCCAGCCTCCGGAATTCGGTGAATATTTCGGGCACAGCCGTTGAATGCCAAGTGACGTCTACCCATTTGCCGCAACCAAGGCTGGGGCCCGCCTATAGACCGCATACGAGATCCGTCTGCCAAACTCAGTCCACCGCCCAAACATCGAAATCTTTCAGGTAATTTCTGAGCGGAGCGAGATCCAGATTAGAGACTTTCAGGACGTATTGATTATCCTTTATGTACGATAAGGATGAGAGCTCAACGTCTACACCAGTGGCCGCGCTATTCTCGGAATCTTCCTTTGTCAGCGCGTGTGACCGCTCAATAAACACGTTGGCTTTCGCGGAATAGATGTACCACCTGCGGAGGCGCCGGAGCTTCCCAAGCAGAAGGCGCGAGCCAAGGTCCTTCACAACGATATGCAGAGTTTCGACCTCTGAGGATTGGCCGTCTACCGTGTCGATGATCGGGAAGCTCTTGACGACCTTTGCGGTGATATTCTCAGGCTGTTTCTTGCCTTCCTGTTCAGTGAGTGTCAGCTTTGAATCGCTCTTGAGCGGAAAGGCATCCAACGGCGCGAAGTCGGAACGAGTTATCACCCAGTCCGGGCCGTTCAGGACACGGCGGTGAATGAAGTTGAGAGGATGCCGCGCAAACACGAACGCACCTCGAGGTGTCATGCCTTCGTGGGCGCGGAGCATATAGTAGCTGTTGTCTTCGGCAGGCTTATAGCTCCACAGACGCGCTCCTCCGCCGGCGCTTTCAATGAACAGGCAATCCATGGTGGGAAGACTGACAGGATCACCTCTCGTCGCTTTGAAATGGTTCAAGACTGCGCGAAAGTTTTTAGGGCGCATCGGTGACCGGCATAGCCGCAGGATCTTCTCAGGGCTTTCGAAAAGTCGCTGTTCGATTGATCTCATCTTCTCGTTGTGAGCTTCAAGGCGACCCGTCAAGTGACTGATGGCATCGTCGAGAGATTTCTGCAGCTCAGGAGACAGATCCGGGGAGCTTCTGCCCGAGGGATTGCCGGACTGCGCATGTAATGTCGCCGCACCCGATATCGTGACGATTACCAAAACGGCTGAAATGGTTTTGAGCCTGGAATGGATTTGTTTCAACATCTCTCTCACCTGTCATTTCCGTTCGCTGCAAGAGCTGGCCAGGACTGTCTTTCGCTCAATGTTTTGCTGCAGGTTGCTTTGCAGCGAGCGTGGAGTGCCAAATCAATTCGCGGCCATCGTGAACGTCTTCGCGGTCAAAATGTGTACCGCAGGTAACAGCAGTGTGCCGTAGCTGGCCTGACCTCAGAGTCTGTTTGTGACAGGAGTGCGGGTTTGCGACTGGAAAAACACACCCCAGCGGATCGTCCGTTATTCGCATTGGTCAGTTGTGGCCCCTTGCTTCCGGCCATGTTCTGATGCGATGGGATCATCACCGATCAGGTATCCGGGGGGGCCAGCTCTGCACCCGCTCACTTCGGCCAAGCCTCAAATTACTGCAATCTAAAACATCCGGCCGTTGGGCATCGCAGACATCGGTCCTGGCAGCCGCCAGGCAGGACGGTACGACAACCGTCCTTCAGATCGATGCGGATACCAGCATCCGATTTCAAAACGTTTCGATTGGCGATCTGGGAGCCAACGATTTCGTTTTATGAGACGCGGCCGAATTCTGACAAATCTTTGAAGCGAATGGGCTTCTGCATTGCTCTGCGGGACGCTACAAGGATCGGTGTTAAGTCAGCATCCCCTAATCGCCAAAAGGTGCGCCATGTATAAGCTGATCGGACTGCCCAGGACCCGGGCCATTCGGGTTTTATGGATGCTGGAGGAATTGGGCGTCGAATACGAGATCGAACCGGCGGCACCCCGAAGCGATGAAGCAAAGAAATACAATCCCTCAGGCAAAGTGCCGATCCTGCAGACCGGCGACGACCTGATCATCGACTCGGTGGCGATCTGCCAGTTCCTGGCCGACAAGCACGGCAAATTGACATACCCTGCGGGCACAATCGAGCGGGCGCATCAGGACAGCTTCACGCAGTTTGCCATGGACGACATCGAGTCGCCGTTGTGGTTCAACGCCAAGAACACGTTCATCCTGCCTGAGGATCTCAGAAGCGAGACGGCGCAAAAGGCCTGCAAGTACGACTTCGAGCGGGCGGTCGGCGTGTTGTCGGAGCGGTTGGGAACGAACACCTACGTCATGGGTGAAGAATTCACGGTGCCCGACATTCTCTTGGGCCATTGCGCCAACTGGGCCCAGCATGGTGCCGGTTGGGAAATCCCGGCAGGTGCGGCGCTGGAGTACTTCGACAGAGTGAGGGCACGGCCTGCGATGCAGCGGGCGATCAAAATTCGCGACAGCTACGCTTGAATTCGGCCGTCAAAGTTCGCCTGTGAGGAACTGCGGGCGGCCGAAGCCGAATGACCAATCCTCATCGTTGCAGGTGACGAAATTGATCATCACGTCGGCGGGTGCGATGCCGCAATTCTTCTCCAGCATTTCGACAGTCAGCCGGTAGAATTCCTTCTTCTCGTCCACCGTGCGCGGTCGGGTTGTCACCTGGATCATGACGAACTTTTCGGTGCGCGGGATATCGAGGCCGGTGTCCTGCATGACGAAGCGGGAGGGCTTGTGCTCGTTGACGATCTGGTAGCGGTCGCGCTCGGGCACCTTGAAGGCTTCGACCATGGCCCGGTGGGAAGCGTCCAGCAGGGCTTCCAGTTCGGCATCCGTGCGGCCTTCATAAAGGTCGAAGCGAAGTAGAGGCATGCGGGCGTTCTCCAAGTGGGCTCGACTTGATCCGGTAACATCCTGCCGATTATATACACGATCGCCGGGCGGGAGTTATGGGACATTTCGGCTCACGGTTGGGTTGGGATTGGCCGGCTTAACCGCTGTGTGGGTTTTGCAGCATTCTTGACCAGCCCCAAAGCTTCGGCGATATTTTGCCCAGTGTTCAATTCAGTATTTCGGACCGCTCCGTTTAGTGGGGGAGCACGGCGTGCGAGCTTATTGCGCGAGTATCTTTTTTGCGGGATGCCTGACGGCTTGCGCCAATCAGCCGGAGGTCATTGAAGCGGCTTTGAACGGCAATTCGCAGGCTGTGGGAAAGCTCATTGAACAAGGCGCCGACCCTGAGACGGTCGGCCAGCTACACAGCGAATCTGGCAATTACACAATCCTGCAGGCGGCGTTTCTTAGCGGTGACAGGGCTACTCAGGACACCGCAGATCAACGCATCGATTTCTGCGTCTCGGATGGCCGGAGACTTACCGTTTATTACGCTGCTGCCCGCGACCGGCTCGACATTCTGGAAAGGTGGCGGCAGCGCTGTCCTGACAAGGTCCCCTTTGAAGCGATGCTGGTGGGCAGTACGCTGGGGTATGGACCGGCGGTCTTCCGTCATGCACTGAAGCGGGTCAAAGATGTCAACTTGCCGGGTTACCCGGAAAACGCTCTTAACATTGGTGCGCTTAGAGCAAACTGTGACTTCCTGCTTGGCCTGCTGCGCGCCGGTGCCGACCCCAACCGCCGGGGAACCGGGAACCGTAGCGCGCTCCACTATGCGGTCAGCAACCCTGGAGACTTCTTGATCAACACAGATGACGTCTGGGATAAGCTCTATCCCAACCGGCTGGTCAACGACGTCAGCCGCAGCAAATGCGTTCGCATCCTGCTCGAAAACGGCGCAGATCCGCATGCCAAGTCGGGCTCTGACCGCGATACCACAGTTCTTGACTACTACTATTATCAGCACTCCGACACTCGGCCCGATCCAGAGCATCGCTTTCCGATCACCGCGCAAGTCTTGCAGCAAGCAGGCGTCCAGGGGCCGGACTTCTATTCGAATTGGGGCAACGTTGGTGGCAACTCAGGTGGAGGCGGGGGTGGCGCCGAATTCCTGGCGCAGGCGATTGCGGTTGGCGGAATTGCCGGAGCTGCCGGTATCGCGGCCGATACCATTGGAACGGAAAAAGCAATCGAACTGGCAGGGGTTGCAACCGCCAAAGTCCTTTCGGGACAGGCAAACGATCTGCAAGCAATGACTGACAACATGAAGCAGCAGCAAGCCCAAATGGCTCAGGGGCCGTCTGCATCTGGTTCTCAACCCCAGGCTCCGAGTGTCGCTGCAGCTACCGGTTCGGGCAAGCTGTCGCTGACGTGCAACGATACCCGCCGGCATATGTGCGCCGAATACACCTTCTCCAGCACGAGCGACCGGGACAATTTCGCAAAGCAATGCCAGCGGATGGGCACAAGTTGGAACGGTCCTTGTCCGCGCAAGAATGAAGCTACAGGCTGCCTGCATCAATCCGGCGGGCGCACTGTTGTCACCTACACCTACCTGTTAGACCGCGAAGCAGTGGCGAGGAGTTGCGTGCCGCCGGGCAGGCTGCTTTGAGCCAACGTTTCTGACGAGGGGCGAGCGTCCCAGCCGCCAACTGCATTCGTCCGCAACTAATCGGGGGCGTGCTCTGCCACCAAATCGCCATTTGACTTGTGCGGTGCAGCATGTCATGTATGCATTATCGCGTCATCTCGCGATCTCGGCGCTCCAGCCGCGTGAAGGGCTTGTATTCCAGCGAACGGTCGGCAGAGACCAAAGCTGCTTGTTGCCCCCCTGTTGAGCACGCCGATCCTATCCCCACCAGACAGCCCAGGACACGCGGGGCGTCACATCTTCGACGGAGCCAACCGGCTGTTATCGCGATACTTTTAAGGATCGCGAGCCTGGAGGCTCTTTAGGAACGATTGTGCCCGCCGACGCCGACCAGCCGATGTGCTGGGCGTAGCGCGTCGCCATGCGGGACGTTATTGAAAGTTACCCATACACATGAAATTCGAAGAACTCGGTCTTGCCGCGCCAATCCTGAAGGCGCTGACAACCGAAGGCTACACAACGCCGACGCCCATTCAGGGCAAGGCGATCCCGCCCGTGCTCGAAGGTTCCGACCTGTTGGGCATTGCACAGACGGGCACCGGAAAGACCGCAGCGTTCGCGCTGCCGATCCTGACGCGGCTGCAAGCCAACCCCAAACCCAACCCGCGCAAGGGTTGCCGGGCACTGGTGCTTTCGCCAACGCGCGAACTGGCCTCCCAGATTGCGGAAAGCTTCCGCGTCTATGGCAGCAACTCGGACGTCAAAGTCGCCGTCGTGTTCGGCGGTGTCGACATCCGCAAGCAGATCCGGACAATGGCAACCGGCGTTGATGTGTTGGTGGCCACACCGGGCCGTCTGATCGACCATGTCGGCCAGAGAACAATCGATCTTTCGGGAACGGAAATCTTCGTTCTTGATGAAGCCGACCAGATGCTCGACCTGGGCTTTGTGAAGCCGATCCGGCGGATTGCCAATATGCTGTCGAAGAACCGGCAGAACCTGTTTTTCTCGGCAACGATGCCGAAAGAAATTTCCGGCCTTGCCGACGATCTACTCAATGAGCCGGTCAAGGTTTCGGTTGCGCCGGTTGCTACGACTGCCGAACGGATCGACCAGCAGGTCATCCATGTCGAACAGCGCAAGAAGCGCTCGCTTCTGGTTGAACTGTTCGGGCAAACCGACATGGGCCGGACGCTCGTTTTCACCCGCACCAAGCGGGGCGCCGACCGGGTAGCGCGCCATCTTGAAACCGCAGGGTTTCCGGCGGCTGCAATCCACGGCAACAAGAGCCAGCGGCAGCGCGAAAAAGCGCTTGAGTCATTCAAGAAGTCGAACATCCAGGTGCTGGTTGCAACCGACATCGCAGCGCGCGGTATCGATATCGATGGCGTATCGCATGTGGTGAATTTCGAGCTGCCCGAAGTGCCTGAAGCCTACGTTCACCGTATCGGCCGGACGGCACGTGCGGGTGCATCGGGCAAGGCGATTTCGCTGTGCGATTCGGTCGAGCGCAACCTGCTCAGGGCGATCGAGAAGCTGACCCGGCAGACGATCCCATCTGAAAACCGCTGCAACGACGAAACGCTCGAAGCTCAGAAAGAACCGGCGCGCAATCCTGGTTCGCGCCAGGGACGTGGTGGAGATCGCGGCCGCAACGGTTCGGGACGGGCCCCATCGCGTGGCGGTGAGCGGCGTAGCGGACCGGGCCGGGCGCAGGGCAATGGCGCCAGCCGGAACGGTTCATCGCGGAGTGCCAATGGTGCTGGCGGTGAAGCTAGCGGTGAACGCGCGTGGTCGCCGGTGGCAGCCGGTGAGGCTCGCTGGCAGGGCGAAGGTGGCAAATCTGATCGCGGTGGCCGGCCAGCTCGCAGCGGCGCTCGACCGTCGCGTAACGGTGGAGGCCGTGATCGGACTGGTGGTGAGCGCAGCGCAGAGCGCAGTGCCCGGGAAAACCGGGACTACGGTGATTTCCGCTCCGGCGAGGGCCGAGGCAACGGCGAAGGCCGCAACAACGGCGGGCGTGGCAGCTCGCAACGCGATGCGACTCGTGGCCAGGCGGGACGCGGTGCCTCAGAAGACCGGGGCGGGGCCGAAGGTCGCGGTGGCGAAAACCGCCAGGCTCGAAACGGCTCACGGAATGTGGCACGCAATGCCAACGGCAGCGGCAATCGCGGCGGAGGAGAAAACCGCAACGGCGGCGAGAACCGCTCCGCCAATGGCAACCGAAATGGTGCAGGCAGCCGGAATGGCGGCCGCCCGGGCAAACGTCCTGCGGGAGCCTCGGGGCGGGCTAGCAAGTCCAACGTACCCCGGCCGGTAACGTTCGGCGGAGAATACTAAAAGAAATCCCTTCGCCTGAGGGCGATAGCGACAAATTAAAAAGCGGTCGGGTTTTCCGGGCCGCTTTTTTTGTTGCGCGGAGCAGCTGTCGACAATTGATGCGCCCGGGCGTTACACCGACGCGGTTGCGTCATAACCGCGGTCATCGCCGGAGCGGCCGGCAGTGATGGCCTCGTTGACGACGCGTTCAAGATCGGCGGGGAAGGCGAATGCGCCCTGGTGGAGAGAAGGCGTCCAGTAGTGCAGATGTGACGACAGCCGTTCGGCTGCCCGGGTTGCCAATGTCTTGCAGTCAACGCCGGTGAACGCTGCTTCGTCGGTTGCCAGGTTCAGAGCAAACAGGCCGCCGAAGTAACAGGGCTGGTGGCACATGTAGGGGGCGACGTGTTCGAACAGGGATGCGAAAACGCGCGTTGTTCCAGCCAGGTGATCTGGGAACAATTGCGCCAATCCGTTCTGCGTGACGAGCACGCCGCCTTTCGCCAAGCAGCGCTTGCAGTCGGCGAAGAACTCCTTGGTATGGAGAACGGCGGAAGGGCCGATCGGCTCGGAAGAATCGACGATGATGCAATCGAACTTGTCATCGGTGTTGGCAACGTATTCCAAACCGTTGGTGATCAGGATTTCAGTTCGGGGATCATCGAACGCACCCTTGGGGATCTGGGGGTAGAACTTCAGCGCCGTATCGATGACCTCGCGGTCGATCTCAACCAGCACGGCCTTCTTGACGCTTGAGTGCCTCAAGACCTCGCGCAGAACGCCGCCATCGCCGCCGCCGATGACGAGGACATTCTCGGGGTTGGGGTGCGCCATTAGCGGCACATGCGCCATCATCTCGTGATAGACGATCTCGTCGGATGTCGAGAGCTGCGTGACGCCGTCAAGCATCAATACCTTGCCCCAGGTCGGGTTCTCGAAAATCACGACATGCTGGTGGTCGGTCTTGACCTCGTGCAGGACTTCGGTTGCGCGCAGCGAGACCCGCCAATCGGCATGGAAGGTTTCTTCAATCCAACGGTCGCTCATTTGGCATTCGCTCCGAGAGGGTAAGATGGGCCTGGCCGCAAACAGTAAATCCCGGGGAGGAGCCCCCCCGGGATTGGAAAATGTCCCTGCGCTCTCAACAAAGCTTCAGGCGGCTTTCTTTTGGCTTGAAACCATGACGTGGCGAACGGGGGCGATCTTTGAAGCGGCCGTCTGCCACTTCAATTCGTCCATCTCTTCACCGCGCTGGTGCTCTTTCACGACCACGTCCTCAGCCTGGAAGGCTTCGCGCAGAACTTCGACGGCCAGGTGTGGCTGTGCGTCGCCGCACATGAAGACGTCGAAGGCCGCATAGTCGGCTTCCGGCCAACTGTGGACCGAGATGTGGCTTTCGGATAGAACTGCAACGCCCGAGACGCCGCCGTTGGGCGTAAAGTGATGCAGGTGGATATGCAGCAGCGTTGCGCCTGCCACCTCCACACAACGTTTCAAGGTTTCTTCGACCCATTTCAGGTCATCAAGCCGTCGTGCGCCGAACAGATCAATAATCAGATGTGTTCCTGCGAAACGAACGCCATCACGCTCAATAAAGAAGTCGTTTCTTTCGTCTGAGACTTCTTTTTTACGCGCGGGCGCGCACGGATCTTCCTCTTGGGCGGTGCTTGAACGAGTCAAGTCCATCCCCAATTGGAAGAGGGTGTCGTCGTAGGCCATCGGACCCTCCCCAACCAGTAGATAGATGTGACCCGTCCGCTCCTTACCTTTGGGGCTGCTTGAACCTTGTGGGCTCTCCTTGACCTTCGGGGCAGGTGGACGAACGGAGGCGGGTTGTATGATGTGATTGGCCCCGACATGCAAGCAAAAACTGAATCAGTGGGTGAAATATTTTTTCAGCGTTTCACCTTGATTTAACAATGGGTTCGCTTCGGGACATTGCGTGGAATCGAAGAAATGCGAAAGCTTCCAGCGTTGCCAATGAGTTGCTTTGACATGGCCGAATTGTGACAGGCACTCAGTGTGCTGAATGCCTGCCGGCTTCAAAGCCCGCCAACTCAGCGCCCGCCAAGGAAGCCGTCGAGCAGCTTTTTGGCCGCCCCGCCCTTGTCGCCGCCACCGCCAAGCAGGCCGTCGAGCGCCTTGCCGGCCTTTTCGCCACCAAACTTTTTGCCCAACTGGCGGACTGTGTCAGCGGCCTGGCCTGGATTGGAGAACATCCCCTTCAGGTCGGGAGTGTAGCTGAGCTTTTCGAACGGCCCGTGCACCCGGACGGGGATTTCCAGCCCCTTGGCGTTTCCAGCGCCGCCCTGGCCGCGAAGGCTGGCAACAATCTTGGGTTTGACGGTGTAGTCGACCCGCCTGCCCGGCAGCATGACCTTGCCATTGCCGGTGACGCGCAACAACGGGCTGACCATCGAGAGGTCGGTGTTGGTGGCGATACCTTTGACGATCTTGAAGGAAGCAGTCAGCTTGGAGAAGTCGGTCTTCTCGTTTGGAGCGCCTTGGAGATCATTGAAGCGGCCTTGTTGAACGCCGCGGATCACTTTGGGCACATTGACGCCGACGATGGCGCCATCGGTGAAGGCCAGGCTGGAGGTACCGTTGAGACCTTGGATTATTTCCCTCTCACTTGCTCCAATGCTCTTGACGGCCAGCAACAGGCGGCCCTTGCCGGCCAGCCAATCCATCTCGACAGCATCCGTCAACAGGGGCTGCGCGGAGACGCCGCTCAGGTTGAAGTTGACCCCGACGATCGGCTTGGCCTGACGCGCATTCAGCGTTACGACGCCGCGACCGGTGCCCTCGTAAAGCTGCATCTGATTGAGTTTCGCGGTCAGCGCCCGGTCGTTCAAGACGACTGTCATGTTGGAGCGACCGACCTTGATCTTTTCGTACAACAGCTTACCCAGCGCCAGCTTGAGATTGGCATCGACGGCGCCGAGAGCCGTGACATCAATGGGATCGTTGCTCCAGCCTGCGCGCTTCGTGTAGCCTTTTACGCGCGGACCGCCCGTGGTGCCGATCAGGTCTTCGATTGAGGATGGCTGATTGCCGTTTGCAGCGTTTTTCGAATTGCCTTTGGGTCGCGCCCTGGCCTTCTTCTTCTTGCCGCCGCCTGCTGTCTCCCCATTCGCCATGTACTCGTTGAGATCGAGTTCGGACAAACGCAGGTTCCCTTCGATCTTGGGGCGGGCGCCGGCGGTCGAAACGGTAACGTTGCCTGTTCCCTTGGCGCCATCGAGTGTCATATCGATGCCGGAAAGAGAATAGACCGGACCATTGGCCTTGAGCTTGCCGTTCAAAGTAAAGGCACGGAACCCCCTGGCAGGTGGCAGATCAGTGCCCAGCCATTTGACCAGCGAGCGAACCGATTTAGTTTGCGCGTTGATTTTGCCGTCGAGCTTCAGGACGCCGGCAGCATCGATGCTGCCGTTATAGGAACCAGCCAGCCGCGGCGTCGAAACCGTGGCATTGAGGGTGGCGGGCTTCTTGCCCAGGATGCGCTTCAGATTGCGCAAGGATGCCTTGAAGTCGATCTTATCGCCCTTGTAGACGAGATCGCCCGAGGCCGTGAACGGGCTGGCGATTGAAGTCAGTTCGACCTTGACGTTGATCTTGTCGACCTGCTCGTTGGCGGCGGCCTTGTTGTCGCGATAACGCAGGCTGCCATTGATGATGCGCACGTCGCCAAGCTCGATCTGTTCGAGGGCCGCCAAATCCATCGACCCGCCCTGGTTGCCGCCTTGACTCGCGGGAGCCTGAGCGAGGCGTATGCCAGCGTCTGAGAGCGTTGCGCCAGTGCTGGGGGCCTGGGCAAACCGTACCGCGCGCGCCTTCGCCCCCATGAGGGCAAACTCCCAGTTCTTGCGACCGTTCTTGTCGACGCGCAGATCGAACTGAGGTGATTGCAGGATGAACTGATCAACGGAAACCTTGCGCGACAAAAGCGGCAGCAGTTTCACCTGGACGGTCATCTTCTTCATGCGTACCAGCGGCGCTCCGCCCATTTCGGGGGGGGAGGACAAGCTGACACCTGACATCGAGAAGCCCAGCGCTGGATAGAACGATAATCCTGTCGGCCCGGCGATCTTGAGGTTGCGCCCGGTGTTGGACTTTACCTGGGCGACCAGTTGATCGCGAATAAAGTCGGTGGGCGGGGCGACGACGATAAAGGCAAGACCGGCGCCGATCAGCGCTACGATGCCGACTGCCAGAAACAAAATGACAGTGCCGATGCCGCTCTTGGACTTGCGCTTCGGGCGGCGGCGTGGGCCAGGCCGGCGGCCGCCCGGCGGCGGGCCGGGCCGGGCGGACCGGGGCGGGTGCGCGGCGCCTGGGTGAGCAGCGTGAGGGTGACCGCCGTTAGGTTGACCGGGCTGTGGAGCCTGCTCGGAGCCTGGGCGAAAGTTTTCAAAGCCGGGTGGCGGCCGCCGGTTTGTCATCGGGGTCTCCCATTTGCAGGCAGCATTTGCCAGCGTTCGTCTGGCGGGCGGGTGCCCGCGACAACATCATCATCAGATCACTTACAGCCACTGGCGCTTCGCTTCAATCGCGAGCACTGGCAGGAACGGAAATTGACCGAGACTTCGTCTAATCCTGGAATATGTCACGGGCGTGCACGACTTCTCCAGCAGCCCGGCGAGTTGTGCACGAAAACGTTGAAAGCGGTTTGCTCCTGCTTGATCCGGTCCTGGACGGATCGTTGCCTCGAAATTCCAAGACTCGCTTTCGCCATCATAAGTTGCATCTCAAGACTCCAGCCTGCGGGGCGGTGATTCGCGGCACTGTCAAGGCCTGTGGCGATTGTGACGCCTCGTCATTTTAAGGACATGCGACGGCCGTTCGAATCAGATACCCACAACCTATGCGTGTTTTGTTGTGTGGTGGCTTGTCCGCGGTGCGGGTGGCGTTCGCGCTTGCCTGCGGATTGTTGGTTATTCAGGTGTTGGTGATTGCGGCGACGGGCTCAAGTGCCAATGAAGGGCACTTGGAAGTCTTCAGCGGCACGGCCAGGGTTGTCGATGGCGACACCATCGATGTTGCCGGGCAGCGCCTGCGCCTTGAAGGCATCGATGCTCCGGAGGCCGGCCAAAGGTGCCCTGGGCGCTATGTCGGCGGCATTTTAGGGCCTTGGCGCTGCGGCAGGGCGGCGACGAGGGCGCTTGTCAAGCTCATCGGGTCCAGGCCGGTGACGTGTGAATCCCAGGAAACAGACAAGTACGACCGCAGGATTGCCACCTGTTTTGTTGGCGGCATGGACATCAACGCCGAAATGGTCCGGCGCGGGCATGCCTGGGCGTTCGTCAAGTATTCCAGGACATATGTGAAGCACGAGGCCGACGCCCGGGCTGCCAAGGTTGGGATCTGGGCATCGCGTGAGACCGCGCAGCCGGCGTGGGACTACCGCAAGAGGCGGTGGGCTGGAGCGGAACAGGTTGCGCCCGAAGGCTGCGCCATCAAGGGCAACATCTCGCGCAAGGGCCAGCGGATCTATCACACACCGTGGAGCCCCTGGTACAAAAAGGTGCGCGTCGACACCCGCCATGGCGAGCGTTGGTTTTGCGATGAAGCGCAAGCGCTGGCAGCCGGGTGGCGATCGGCGCGGGTGCGGTGAGGTGAGTGATGAGAAGGGGCGTTGCGCCTTGCGGCTCCGCCCCCTTCGACGGGGGCGGACGGAATGCCATCACTTGGACCCGACACTCAACCCGCTTGGTTGCAGCAATTACAACACAAGGGGCCACGTGATCGTGGCATTCCCAGGTGGGGGTGATTGGTGCTTGCGATGCGGTTGAGGCTGAAACCCCCACCTATCCGCGCTTAGATCGCTTAGCCCCTTATGGTGCGTTGGCAGCACGGTCGAGTTGTGAAGGCGGGGCTAAACGAAAGGCGCGGAGTCCTCCCCCTGAAAGACCAGGGGGAGGGGCTGAATTGCCCGAGGAAAGAGGGCGCCGAGGGGCTCAGGTCAATTGTTACTTATATTTCTGCGTCCTCACTAACGAGCGCTCGCTTTTGTTTATTGTAGGTCCATTCCATCTCAAGCCACCTTCACCTTGCGCTCGCCGTCTTCGGCATGACGTAGGTATCGGCCCTCTGACATCACCACAACCACCCCGTCATGGCCGTGAAGACGGCCATCCACGCAACGTGCTGTTTTCCCAAACGGTTCAGGCTAATCGAAACACCTGAAAGAGTAGCCGGTTCGGGAGGTATCCAGGAGAGCTGACGGCGGTATCCTGGTGGCTTGACCGGATCCCGTCCACCTTCTACGCGCGCCTCCGGCACGACGCCGGGAATGACGTTGGTGGGGGTGGAGCCTTTGGTGGCCACGATGCGGGGCCTCGGCTTATTTCTGGTCATGCCCATTGCCCCCAAACACTACCCCTTAACTCCCCCCACACCCTCAATTGACATTTCCGGGCTAATCAGCGACTTTAGGCTCATGTATGCAAAATAGTGCCGCGCCGCCAGGGAGGACTTGGGGCGGGGCCATTTATGTTGTGAGCGGCGCTGCGGACGCTCTGAGCCGGGCCACGAAGAGGCGGAACCATGGGGAAACACATGAGCGGTCAGATGGGATGGAAGGTACTGGGTGTCATCACAGCCGGTGCGGTGGCGCTTGGCTTGTCGGCACTATCAGCGCAAGCTGGTGCGACCTGGGAGGTGTTGAAGCCTGACGTGTTCGGGGACCGCACCATCAACGACGGGCGCGGCATCATCGAGTTTTCCGCCCCCAACCGGCCATTGGACCAGAGCCACGTACCGGTTTCCATCAAGGCGAAGCTCTCAGACGGCCGCACGATCTCCAAGGTCTACTTCATCGTCGATGAGAATCCGATGCCGGTGGCCGCCAAGTTCGATATGGGCGAAGGCCGCACGGCTGTTTCACTTGCCGCCAAGTTCCGCTTCAATTCGGCAACCGATACCCGCGCCGTTGTCGAAGCCAGCGACGGCCAACTCTATATGGTCTCGCAGCACACGAAATTTGCCGGCGGCCAGGCCTCGTGTTCGGCACCACCCAACGGCGACCCCAAAGAGATCGCCGCCAACATGGGAAAGATGACGCTCGCCCATGAGGCCGCACCGAAAACCATGACGCAACTGCGCCCCAAGGCGAAGCTGACCGTTTCGCACCCCAATCACACCGGCATGGTGCTTGACCAGATCACGCTGCTCTACGTTCCCTTGAAAATGATGGAAAAGGTTGATGTTCGCCAGGGCGATGATCTGGTGTTTTCGATGACCGGTTCGATCACGCTGTCGCAGGACCCGGAAATCGCGTTCGACTACCGGGTCAACGGGGCGACCGAGCTGAAGGTTACCGCAAGTGATTCCGATAAGACCGAATGGACGAAGACCTTCCCGATCGGTCAGGGGAGTTAAATCGCTCACCGCGCTGAGGCACGGGGACGAGAAAGAATACTCAACAAAAAAACCTCGTCGTTTTCTGGCGAGGTTTTTTTTCGTCTGCAGCTACCCGGCACACCCTTTCGCAAGTGTCTGCCCCTCACCCTAACCCTCTCCCCACACGCTTGGCTATGGGGAGAGGGGACTTCGTTACAATCCTTGGCACCAGTAGCGTCCATCGCCCCCTCTCCCCGTTCCTTACGGGGAGAGGGTCGGGGTGAGGGGCAGATGACGCGTGGTGAGCGGCAGGCTCGGGCGCAGAACTCCCCGTGCTAGAAAGCTGACGCGTTTGACGATCAGGCCGCACCGGCCTCTTCAACGATGTCGAGGAGGTAACGCCCGTAGTCGGACTTACCCAGTTGCTTGCCCAGCCCCTCCAGCGTTGCCCGATCGATGAAGCCCATGCGGAAGGCGATTTCTTCGGGGCACGAAATCCGGAAGCCCTGGCGCTTCTGCAATGCCGCGACGAAATCAGCCGCTTCATTCAAGGCATCCGGCGTTCCAGTATCGAGCCAGGCGAAACCCCGCCCCATCTTTTCGACGAACAATTCGCCGCGTTCCATGTAGGCGTTGTTGACGTCGGTGATTTCCAATTCGCCGCGCGGGGAGGGTTTGAGGTTGGCTGCGATTTCGACGACGCTTGGGTCGTAGAAGTAAAGCCCCGTTACAGCCCACCTGGATTTCGGTTTCAACGGCTTTTCTTCAATTGATAGCGCGCGGCCATCGTCGTCCAGTTCGACGACGCCATAGCGTTCGGGATCGGTGACGTGATAGGCGAAAACTGAAGCGCCTTTTTGGCGAACGCGGGCGCGGGCCAAAAGCTCGGGCAGGCCGTGGCCGTAGTAGACGTTGTCACCCAGTATCAGGCAGGAGTTCTGGCCGGCCACAAAGTCGGCCCCGATCTGGTAGGCTTGCGCCAGACCTTCAGGCCTTGGTTGTTCGGCATAGGTCAACTCAAGACCCCACTGACTGCCATCGCCCAGAAGGCGCTGAAAGTTCGGCAAATCGACCGGTGTCGAGATGATCATGATTTCGCGGATGCCAGATAGCATCAGCGTGGTCAGCGGATAGTAGATCATCGGCTTGTCGTAGATCGGCAGAAGCTGCTTTGACGTCACAAGCGTCATCGGGTGCAGCCGCGTTCCAGCGCCGCCAGCCAGGATGATGATGCCTTTCATGGGATTATTCCTTTTTCGTTATTTTGCTTCTGCCGCGCCCAGGCGCTCGCCGGCGTAGCGCTTTTCGCGGATCGGCTGCCACCAATCGGCGTTGTCGAAATACCAGGACACGGTTTCATCGAGGCCTTCCTCAAATGAGCGGGAAGGTTTCCAGCCAAGTTCAGCTTCGATCTTGGAGCAGTCTATGGCGTAGCGCCGGTCGTGGCCGGGGCGGTCGGTGACGAAGGTGATGAGATCGCGGCGCGATGTGCCGTCGCCGCGCGGGCGCTGGCGGTCGACGATGTCACAAATGGCTTCGACGACGGCGAGGTTGGTGCGCTCTGAGTGGCCGCCGACGTTATACGACTGGCCGACCTGGCCGCGGGTCGCGATCATGGCCAGTGCGCGGGCGTGGTCGGTCACGTGGAGCCAATCGCGAACGTTGTCACCCTTGCCGTAGACGGGAAGCTTTTGATTATCGAGCGCGTTGAGGATGACGAGCGGGATCAGCTTTTCGGGGAAGTGGTAGGGTCCGTAGTTGTTTGAGCAGTTGGAAAGCACAACCGGCAGGCCGTAGGTGTGATGCCAGGCGCGCACGAGGTGATCGGAAGACGCTTTTGAAGCCGAGTATGGCGAGGACGGCGCATAGGGCGTCGTTTCAGTGAAGAGACTGTCGTCGAAGGGGAGGTCGCCGAACACCTCGTCGGTCGAGATATGGTGGAAGCGGAACCGGTCGCGGCGTTCTGCATCCAGTTCGTTCCAGTAGGCACGAGCAGCTTCGAGAAGCGCGTAGGTGCCCATGACATTCGTTTCGATGAAGACTGCAGGCCCATCGATGGAGCGGTCGACATGGCTTTCGGCTGCCAGGTGCATCACCGCATCGATGCGTTCTTTGCGCATGATCGCAAGCATCGCTTCGCCATCGCAAATGTCGTTCTGGTGGAACGAATAGAGCGGGCTGCCGGCAATCGGCTTTAGCGATTGAAGGTTGGCTGCGTAAGTAAGTTTGTCGACATTAACGGCAGCAACGCCAAGATCTGCGACCAAGTGCCTGCAAACCGCCGAGCCGATGAATCCAGCGCCGCCTGTTACGAGAATTTTCAAGAGCCTGCCCCGTCGCCGTTTTGATATGTAAACCCTGTGTCGACGTCTTGCAGCGCAGGTGCCGCCGCATCCTTAGCCGACAAAATTGGAACCGCGTCACCCAGCGCCCAATCGATCCCGATGTCGGGATCGGCGTAGTGGATCGAGTGGTCGTTGTCGGGGGCATAGAGTGCGGAAACTTTGTAGATCACCTCGGTGTCGGGCACCAACGTCACAAAGCCATGGGCGAACCCCTTGGGCACCAGAATCTGGTTCCACTTTTCCGCCGAGACCTCAAGCGAGCACCACTTGCCGTATCGCGGCGAGCCTTTGCGGATATCGACGGCAATATCGAGGATCGCGCCTTTGACAACGCGCACGAGCTTGTCCTGGGCGTGCGGCGGCGTTTGAAAATGCAGTCCGCGCAAAACGCCCTGGGGTGCCGAATAGGAGTGATTGTCCTGGACCCAGGAAAGGTCGACACCCGCGCCGGAGAACCTTTCAACATTGAATGTCTCAGAGAAAAAACCGCGCGCGTCGCCGTGTTTGACAGGCGTGATTTCCAGCACTTCGGGTAGACTGAGCGGTTTGACCTGCATGGGTACGAGCCCTCGCCTCTGGTTTCGGTGGGTGCGGGTGCCCCCGATCGGCGAAACCCGGCTGTCGCGCTTGATGCAATTGCCCCATCCCGACGATTGCCTGCCAAGACCAAGGATGCCACGTGCGGACTCTTGGGATTGCTTTACCAATTCGTCATGAACAAACCGTTGCGATCCAGGCTGAGACCGCAAAGGGAAAGCAACATTTCGCAGGCAACCAGGTGAGCAGGAGCCTGAATTGCTGTAATGATCCGCCGATGCGGTTGATGGAGGCAGCTTTCCTATGCATAACGGGCGGATTATTCACGTTGCCACTGCGCCACAACGACGGAACAACTGTGGGGTTGTCTGCGCATACGATACGTGGGTTCTGTGTCACTGAACCAAACAACTGGAAGCCGTTACATGCTGCTTTTTTTCGCTGGCGGACACAGAATGGGCTCAACCTTTCAAGGATTGATCGTTCTCCACGCACTCAAACAACTTGGTATCAAGTATCGACAGCCTGACAACGCCGCCATGAACGTCTTCCACCTCGAGAAGATGCGCGCATTTCTCAAGGCTGCCGACGACAACCCCAAGTGGTACTATTACGCAAAATCACATGTAGCGTTTCCTACGCAGGTTGAAACGGTGCTGGCGGCTGAACGAGTCAGGATCTTCTTGGTATGGCGCGATCAACGCGACGCCTTGGTCTCAGACTTCCATTTCTCTCAGCGACATGCCGGGCATGTCTACGGAAGTTTCCAGGACTATTTCTGGCGGCGTGGGCGGAAGGTCTTGCTCAGGAACCGCCTCCAGCAAGTGGTTTGGGATGGCGTCGAAGACGACCGGGTGAGGGCGTGGGACTATCTCGATCTGGTCGATAACTTCGAGCGTTCCGCGGGGGAAATGGTGGAATTTGCCGGGATGGAAGGCGTCGATATCGAGGCGTTGAAAAAAAGCGTTTCGATTGGCCAACTGCGCAAGAAATTCAATGATCCGAAGGGCGCTTTTTTTCGCAAAGGAGGCAAGCAGGACATTGAAGAGCTGGGTCCGGACAAACGGACTTTGGCCGCAATCGAGGACATCACCAACGAAACCGATTGGCGCCGGCTTGGCAGGGCTTTCGAACGCGAGGACTGGATGCACATCGTTGCTTTCGGACGCGAATCGAAAGAGGCGGGGCTGCGCAAAACATTCCACTGGTGGCTGTTTCGGACGAAACGCGCTCATTGGCTGCGCCGGGAGGTTCTTCCCAAATTATACAAGCTCTCGCCGCGCCGGCTTGTTGCTTCAATTCTATACCGTGATCAGCGTTGATCATTCTGGAGACCCCGCCGGTGAGACTTGGGACTGGGAACAGGAGCTATCCTCCATTGAAATGGACGGTCCCCAGCGCGCTGATGTCATAGCCGGGAATATCGGCAGCCTTGGAACCAAAAGCGCTCGACCGCGTCACGGCAAACAGGGCTTGAAGAGGGGGCTCGAAATAACTGCGCCGGTCGATCAGCAGGTCGAAGCGCTCGGTCACGAGTGGAATAAAATCCAGCCGGAACTGCGAGGCCAGGGCACACAGGCCGAAGGCCGAGTCGGCTTTTGCTTCCTGGACGGCAAGTGCGGCATCGGTTTCGGAGCGGGCGGGAGGAATGAGCTTGATCTCATCGG
Organism: Alphaproteobacteria bacterium; assembly: GCA_022600345.1. GTDB lineage: Bacteria > Pseudomonadota > Alphaproteobacteria > Rhizobiales > Hyphomicrobiaceae > Filomicrobium. The sequence continues at coordinate 18,929 of JAHZKP010000131.1, forward strand.
CTGCGATCCCAGCTTCCACGAGCAGGTCTTCCAGCAACATCTGGCTGCCTGATGTTGCCTGGCGAGGCGCCACTATACGTTGCCGCAGGTCGCCAAGCGATTTGATCTTGAGTGGATTTCCAGACGCGACGATGAGACCGCGCTGGCGCTTGGCCCATTCCACCAGTACCACAGGCTCGCGGCTGAAGCTTTCGCGCACGGCCGGCTCATTCCAGTCCCCGGTCTGGGGATCGAGGATATGAAGGCCGGTGGCGATGCCTTCCGAGGCTGCGAAGCGGTCCAGTCCGTCGCGGCTGGAATCCAGGTAGCTGGCAAGCCCGGAGCGGGATTCGCGCAGCGCCCATTCCAACAACGGGTCGTGGCTGCCGAGCACGACGCCGGGCCTGGAGGCTCGTTGGGGCACGTCGCCAAGTTCGGTATGCTGGGCGAGCCAGGAGTCTATCTCCTCGCGGGGAAATAGAAGCTTACCGGTAGCCCGGGTGCACGGGATCTCGCCGGCTGCCGCCAGATCGTAGACCTTGCGCTCCTTGAGACGCAGTAGATCGGCCAGCTCTTTAGTGGTGAGAAATTTGTCCATGCAGCGGGGAAACCCTGACATTTAGCAGCGCGTTTAGATCAGGATTATGCCGGATTTTGCAGCGCTGCAATGCCCATTACAGAGTTTCCTTTGATGGCTGGGCAGCGCTGTGGGCGGCACTTCAATATCCCCACCAACCCCGCAGAACCCCGGCGGTGCTCTCAACCGGATTTTTCCATGGCTTGTTGCACTGCGTTGGGGAAGAACAGTTGCTGGCCCGAACGCCTGTAGGAACCGATCGCTTGCTGGCCTTCTGCCGATAGAAGCCAATTGACGAATTGCTGCCCCAACCGCGACTTCACATGCGGGCATTTTGCTTGATTGACCAGAATGACCCCGTACTGGTTGAACAAGTTCTTGTCGCCTTCGACCACGATTTTGAAATCGCCCCTGTTCTTGAAACTGATCCAGGTTGCGCGGTCAGTCATGACATAAGCTCCCATGCCAACGCCGACGTTAAGCGTCGCACCCATGCCGGAGCCGGTTTCGCGGTACCACTTTCCCGAACCTCTCGAAGGATCGACGCCGGCGGCTTCCCACAGCTTCCTTTCTTTTTTATGGGTACCTGAATCGTCGCCGCGAGAGGCAAACAATGCGCGCTTATCGGCAATCGCCTTCATGGCTGCTTCAGCATCATTCGTGCCGGCGATACCTGCTGGGTCAGATGGCGGGCCGACGAAGACGAAGTCGTTATACATCAGGTCGAAGCGCTCGACGCCGTAGCCTTCGCCAACGAATTTCTCTTCTGATGACTTGGCGTGGACGAGCAGCACGTCGCCATCGCAGTTCTGGGCGTTCTTGATTGCCTGCCCCGTACCCACAGCAACGACATTGACGTTGACGCCGGTCTTCTTTTTGAAAATCGGTAAGATGTAGTCGTAGAGACCCGAGTTGGCCGTTGACGTCGTCGACTGCACAATAATCGACTTGTCGCTTGCGCTTGCCGGGGCTGCCGATAGCCCGGCGACAACTGCTGCCACTGCCGCGACTACTACCATTCGCATCATGTATTCTCCTTGAGTGTTGATGCCATCAAAGAACGATGCGCCCAGCAAGGTAGTCACACGCGACACTGCTTGTTGGGCGTTCGAAGAAATCTGCGGCCGGCGCGTGCTCGGCGACGCGGCCTTGGTGGAGGAACACGACTTCGTCGGCAATCCGTTTTGCCTGTGCCAGGTCGTGCGTGACAAAGATGATCTTGATGCCGCGCCCGCTGGCGTCTTTGACAATGCGTTCAATCGTCATGACGGAAGCCGGATCGAGGCTGGCTGTGGGCTCATCGAGCAGCAGGACTTGCGGATTGGTGGCCAGTGCGCGGGCCAAAGACAGGCGTTGCTGCTCACCTCCCGATAGAAGCCTTGCGGGCTGTGCTGAAAGCGGCAACAAACCGACTTCCTGCAACAGAGAATCGCGCCTTTCTACGTCGGGCGCCCCGGCAAGTTTCATGACGAAGTCCATGTTGTCGGCAACCGAGCGGCGAAGCAAAACCGGCTTCTGGAAGACCATGGCCTGCTGTTTTTGAACCTCGCGGTCTGGTGGCATTCCGGCCCACAAGACCTCGCCTGCCGACGGCGGAATCAACCCGTGCAGCAGGCGTAACAGCAGCGACTTGCCGGCACCGTTGGGACCCATCACCGTGGTCACGCCGGGGGCGGTGATTTCAAGATCGAGGGCATCGATCAATGACCGGCCGCCAGCTCTGAACGAAAGGTTGCGAACCACCAAGGGCAATAGCGCGGCGGCATTTAGGACCGCAGCATCGGTTGCGGCGTCGCTGCTTGCGGCATCGGCAATGCGGCCGGACAATTTCAAGGCGACATCATGCATAGGCCTGACGTCCCGCCGTGCTTCTGAGCGACAGGCCAAGTGCGTTGACCGTCATGGAAATGGCAAGGAGAACGATGCCAAGTGCAAGCGCCAGCGACAGGTCTCCCTTGGAGGTTTCCAGCGCAATGGCCGTCGTCATGACACGCGTCAGGTGGTCGATATTTCCGCCGACAATCATAACTGCACCAACCTCGGCGATGGCGCGCCCGAAGCCGGCCAACGCGACGGTGATCAGGCTGTAGCGGGCATCCCAGAGGACCGCCGCCATGGCCGTATGCAGTGGCACGGTGAGCGAGCGGAACAGCTCGTCGTATTCGCAAAACAGGTCCTCGACGATTTGGCGTGAAAGCGCCGCGATGATCGGCGTGATCAGGATCGACTGGGCGATGATCATTGCGGCCGGCGTGTAGAGCAGGCCAAGGACGCCCAGCGGACCCGCGCGTGACAGCGCCAGGTAAACCAGCAGCCCGACCACGACCGGGGGAAGCCCCATCAGCGTGTTGAACAAGACGATCACGCCGCCGCGGCCGGGAAACCGCGACAGAGCCACCACGGTGCCAAGCCCGAAGCCGATAACGCACGAGATCAGAAGCGCTGTCAGGCTGACCTGCAACGATAGCCAGATAATCTCGAACAAATCGGCATCGCCTGAGAGCACAAGCGAAAACGCCAGCCGGAACGCTTCTGCAAAATCTTGCAAAATTTACCCCTGATGCGGTATTTTCACGGATTGTGCTAGAATTATCGGGAGTGCGCAAGGGAAATTCGCCTTGATGTTGTGGCTGGTGGTGGTAGAGCGGGCCACCGGCTGGGCCCCGCTAACCGCACACACCGCAATGCAAAATTTCGCGAGTGCCAGGGCTGGGGAAGTGCTATAGTTCTCATGGGGCAGCCGATTTGGACGAATGTACGCGGGCGAGTAGAGCGTTGCCGCCCGCTTGGTCAATTGAGGTTGCGATCATGGGTATGCGTGGTCTTGCGTTAAGCGTATTGGCGGGCGGATTGATTGTGGGGGCGGGCGTTGGTCTCGCCAGCCTCGACCTGGACGAACTTTTGCCCAATGTGGACGGTCTACGGCAATCCGAACAAGGAGACCGGCCACCGGCGAGTGGACCTCGCAAACTGGCGATGGTTGATCCCAGCGATCCGCTGCTAACGGAGCTGACAGATCAGTTGGGCGGAAGCGAAACGCCGTCGTCGCGCAGACCCTCTTTCGACGTCGCCCGCATCTCTCCCAATGGCGTTTCGGTGTTTGCTGGACAGTCAAAACCGTTCGAGCTCATTAATGTTATGGTCGGTGGGCAGATTGTCGGCTCAACCAAAGCCGATGGCGATGGCAACTGGGCGTTGGTGACGGAGCAAAAAATTGCCGACCCTTCGGGCGAACTGGGCTTGAAGGCCGGGGTGATCGCCAAGCCTGCGAAGTCCGTTGAAAAGGAAAACCCCAAGGCCGCACCAGTTGCGGTGGGTCGCGAACGCGCGCCGAGCGTGGCTGACGTCAATAAGCGGCTGCTGGCCTCGCTGTCTGGTCTTGTTGAGAAAGCACGCGCGCGAAATCAGGCCAAGGCGAACGCCCCGCCGGGGACCGGAGCGACGGTGCCCGACAAGGCTGGCGAATTTAAGCGCGTTGCCGAACTAAAAACGAATTCCACCACCGTCGATGCAGCCCCTGCAGCATCGCCTGCGCCCGTGTCGCGAGCCCGCACGATCCCCATCCCGATCCAGTTCGTCTATCGCAAAGCCCAGTTCACCCAGCAGGGCCGAGATTCGGTAAAGCTATTGCTGGAATACCTGTTGGTCAGCAAACGCGAACGCATAATGCTTTCAGGGCATGCCGATGAGCGTGGGTCTGCTGAACTGAACATGAAGCTGTCGCGTGACAGGCTGAATGCGGTGCAGGAAAGATTGAGGGCTGGCGGCTACACGGGACAGATCGAATTGCTGGCCAAGGGTGAATCCGAACCGTTCACCGGCGTCGACAGGACTGCGCTTTCCGCCCAGGAGCTCTACCAACTCGACCGCCGTGTCGAGTTACGACTGGACGGTCAGTGAGCAGGACGCAGGCCTTTGGACGCAGCGGCCGCGTAACCATCCGAAATGGGATTTCCGTTACACCTATTGCTGCTTTCACCGATCGTGTAGCGCGCGGTGCCGCCCCCTTCGTAGATGTTTATGCGCTCAATCATGCCTTCGATTTCTTCTGTCCGGCTTTCCAACTGTTCACGTCGCACAGCGAATGTCACAAGGATCCCAATACGAGAAGTGAACGTGCCAAGATACTGGGTGTAAAAGCCCGGAATTTCCGATTCAAATAACAGGCCGTCCATCCAATCGTATTCACCAATCCTGCGCATTTTCAGGTGCTTGAATTTCGATTTGCGGCCCTCAGGCACGCCATGTTTGCTATCAAGTATCCGTGGTGTCCTCAAATGCTGCTCATAGCAGGCAAAGGTATCCAACGGCCCTCGATACTTCGCTGTAAAGATAGCGATTGCAGAACGATCCATATCGCGTTTGTTTTCTGAATATTTCTGACAAACGCCATCGGTTGCCTCCCAATGGCATTGCCAGCCTGGTGCCAGGGTCATTTCCATGTAGGGTGTCAGAAACCGTTTCTTGGGTGTTGGGACAAGCCAATTTGAAACGGCATATCCGATAATCGCCAGAAATGCCGAGATGGCAGTAAATGCGAGAACAAAGGACCGCACGAAAACCCAGTTCGTCATTGCGAAGCCTATCTCACCCCAAGTTTCTCGAGTAGCCGGTTCGCCTCACTAAGGCTTTCAGGCTGGAGGGTGTCGCTTTCCACGGCCGCCTTGAGGCTCGCTGTCGCCTCGGCAAGCAAGGCTTTGCGTCTCGGGGCGTTGATCTTGAAGCGTGTCGAAAAAAGCAGCAGTCGGCCAAGATGGAAATCGTTTTCGCCTGCTGTGCCTAGCAAGCGGCTAATTTCCTTTCGGAATTCGACGGCGCGCCCCAGATGGCGCGCTGCTTTTGCCTCCTGCCCGCCATCCAATGCCGCCTGGGCTAGCTGCACTGCGATCCAAGCCTGACTTTCCCGAAACTCTGCAATAGTCGCATCGGATTGTTTTGCCGTGGCCTGCAACCCTGTGACTTCAGTTGCTGCCGAAGCGAATGCTTCGTTCGCCTCGGATAACAGTGCTGAGTAACGATCTGTCCGGCCGTTGTCAGAGGCCAGCCGGGCAAGCTCCTGCTTGGCTTCCGCCATTCTACGGAAGAGGCCGGATCTATCTTCGTAAGTCCAAATTGCCGCGGCCTGTTCGGCAGATGTCGCAGCGTCTCGTTCTGGTCGGGGCGCCAGGAGTTCGTGGCATTCAGCTACAATCGCCTGAAGCTCAGCGACGTGCTTGACCTTGTCGCGCCTGACCACATGCAGGCGCACCAGCGCGTCTCGCGCCATAAACCTGGCGTCTGCCAGACGCTGCGAGGGCGTGGCCTTCATAGCGGCGTCAACAATGTTCAATGATGACGTGTAGTTGGCTTCGGCCAACTCGAATTCCTGCTGCTGGAGACGCCCGTCTCCCTGGACGATAAGGCACAAAGATCGCGTCAGGGGCGGCATGCGTGTTCCAACCGAGCCATCCAGCTTCGACAGAAGATCGCAGCCTCTGGCGGCCGTTTGCGCCTGCTGGTCGTCGACAGATTTTGCGATCGTTGGCGGTTTGTAGCTCTGTTGGACGAGCTGGGAGAGGGAATAGATGCTGTCCTGCAGGGCGGACTGAGCTTGATAGCGGCTGATCAGGGCAAAAACCGCGAGCGCGGCAACCGCCAGGGCGACGCTGGATACGGCTCCGAAAGCCGCTCCCAACCGGGCATGTTGGCGTTGCTCTTCTTCTTGGCGCAGAAGCGGCATGTCTTTAGCCGGCACATCGAGTACTGCGGCAACGATTTTCAGAAGTTCATTGGAAATGCGGCTGGCCCGCAGCGGATTCAGAAAAGAAAAGCGACCGACATTGCGCAGATCGATAATCTGTGCATTGGGGAATCTGAGTGCAACGTCGGCTGGAAGGGGACCGTCGAATGCGCCCTTGCCCCTGACAACAATCAGATTTGCGCTGTTTGGGCCGCTACAAAAGTCCGACACTTCCCTCATGATCAAATCATCTTCGCCCCTGAGCACCGCATCTGGCGTGGCGATCAGAACCAGCCATCGGGATGACATCAACGCTGGCCTTATGGTTCGCTCGAAAAAGTCAGTCGTGCCGCGCTCATAGGCGGTGTCAATATAAACCCGCAGCCGCCGCTGATAACGCTCGCCCAGACTGCGCGGTGGCCGAAAGTTCTGCAATGCAGTTCGCACCCAACGCGCAGTTGCCGCACCGTCGGATCGCCGATAGCTGACAAAGGCGTCATAGCCTGCCTCTTCCATGGCTGCCTCCAAACGAGACCACCCCGCCACTTCCCGTAGCCCGATGTAGTTCATCGCTCAAGCGGTTCGACAACGCCTTTCGATCTTTTGGCCCCTGCTTACAAAGTCGTCCAGGACGAGCCAGCCGCAGTGCTGAACGTCTCTACCGAAAGCACCCATACGCTGATCGCCGTGCTCCTGGCGGACTGACTTTGCCCCTGGACGGTCAAAGATCATGGGCTGGTGAAGGGATGGAGCAGGCCGGCCTATCTCACATGGGAAGCGGGCTCAACGCCCGCTGACCGACGCCCCAATTGCCGCGATATAAACATGCCAAGCGCCCAGTTGGAACCACGCGATTGCAGCTTGACGACTTGCTTCTTGTATGCTGACTTAACGGTATGTCGCGTATTTGGAGCCTGAGTTTTATCAATTCCAAAGGCGACTTAATATTGCCTGCTCTTTTGACCATGAGTTGTGCGGCTGCATTGCTCTGTCTGTTATGGGTGTGTCCGTGTGCATTGGAAACACTTGAATAGAAGCCTCCATTATTTTGGAGTTTGGTCCGCAGTCCTTGCTGCGGCATTTTTCTTTTCTCTTATTGCGACCCATAAGTCCATTGCCGGACACGCAAAGGGCGCGATTTCGGAATCCGAAAAATTAGAGTCGATTCGCACCCGAAGTATTTGGATGCTAAATGCGTATCGCCAGAAGAATGGACTTCCACAACTCAAAGGCGACAAGAGGTTATTTGCCAGCGCCGGCAAATTCGCGTTTTATCTTTCGAGCACGGGTAAATTCGACCATGAGGCTGACGGGCGCGCGCCCAGGCAAAGAATGACCGCTGAGGGGCTTGCCCCCTGCACGACGGCGGAAAACCTCGCTTACTTTGCGACCTCCGAGGTCGAAGCACCCGCGAAAATCGCATTTGTGCTGTTTGATATGCTGCGCAAGTCCCCAGGCCACAACAAGAACATGCTGTTGGAGGCGGCCAGCCATATAGGTATCGGAGTCGCCAAGAAGGACGGCGAAGAGACCTATAGTCTGGTGCAGAATTTCTGGGGGCCCTGCTCATGACCGGTTATCGCGCTGCTGGTTCTGGGAACTGTTCAAGTTTTTCGGCGTCAGCTCTGCTTCGCGCCGGAATTCTACTGACAGCGTTGTTCTGGCCGATATTGTTTACATCCGCTGCCGTTGCCAAAGAATGCTTCACGGACCGCATCGGGTGCTTGGAAGTGTGTGAAGATGGAAGCCAGCGTGAATTAACGAAGGCTGCCAGCAACTTTGAGAAATGCTGGCCCCAGAGTGGACCGCGTCGACAACATGCCGAGCGCGAAAAGAAACGCAGGTCATTGGCCGTCCATGTAAAAAGCGAGCGGTCTCGAGAAGTACAATTCAAGTTGTACTCCCAAGGCTCTTCAAAGCGTCAGTGGCCATCTAAAAAGAAGGTCTGGTTTCTGACCGACAGCAAATCTATGAGAACGGAAATTGCGTGCCCGCCAAACGAGCAGATTTGTTTTGGCGCATGGGAAGTTGGAACGCGCAATTATTGGGGCTGCGGGGTCAATTGTTCTTCAGCATGTAAAGCCTGTTGCAAAAGGTGCGGGACGTCTGAGCTAAGTATGACGTTGAGTGATAGTGAAAAGAAAGTGAAACTCTACAAGGCCATGGCGCTAGCCTGGAACAACAAGGGTGCCTGGCAGGTCTGGGTCAGCGACAATATTGGTGATGCCAAGCGCTCCGCGAGAAGCGCCTGTAATCGGAAATATGGCCGGTGTTCGCTTTCAAAGGCCTGGGTACACTCGCATAGCTTTGGCTGCATGGCGGTCGCAAGGGCAAGGTCCAATCATCTGTTCGTGCAAGTGAACAGTACAACCAGGGGAGACGTTCGCCGGGAGGTCCTAAGGAACTGCAGAAGAAAGCGGCGAGGCTGCAAGATTCAGTATGCGCACTGCAACGGTTAGACGATGATTGCAAGCCTGTCGGGTGCGTACGCTTTGCTCCGCCAGGGAATGCAGTCGAAGTTTTTAAAGGCGTATCGGGTATTTGGAGGTTTTAATGTATCGCTACTTAGTCGCCATCACGGCTTTCTTGATTTTGGCGCCCCAGACGATGGCCGCGCCCAAACAGGAAACGATGGTTTTGGCGCCAGACACAGGCTTGATCCGGAAGGTTGTCGCAGGGTCGAACAAGATCAAGGCCTTCCAGAAGCCTGATTCCAGTTCAAGCGAGGCCTACACCTTGGAACTGCTGCAGCCCTATTACGTCATGGCTGAAGAAGGCGAGTATCTCAAGATTACGAACGTCGCCGCCCTGACGCAGGATGAAGCTGAAAAGGGCAAGGTCGGTTACGTGCTGGCAGAGCAAATTCACGACTGGCCAACCCGTGAAGCCTTGCACTTCCTTCCCTTTACTCTTTCTGACGACCGCAACCCCATCGACGCTTGGGATGATGAGGGCGAAATCCGGAAATTCTTCGAGACCGGCGATAAAATCTCCCACCCCCCCACGTTTCGCGAAGATATAAAATCGACGTTGGCTCGAGAGGGCGACCTTCGCCCTTACCCGGTGCTCGACAGCTTCGAAACCGACTTTATGGGCCGAACGAAAAAGACCGTTCACAAGGTGCTGCTACCAGCGGCTATCGCGCCGAGCACCGGTGTCGTAATGGAGGAAGACGAGAAGCAGAAACTTGAAAAAGTTCTCAGCTCAGTCACATTCAACATCGTGTTCGATGCCACGGGCTCAATGGGGCCAATCGCATCGGATGTCGCCGATCAGTTATTAGGCGCCATCGAGTCAATGGGTGAAAAAGCGGTCGAGCAAGTCAAAGTTGGATACGTTTTCTACCGCGATGAAGGTGATGAAGAGCCCTCGCTGATTACGCCGGCAACGAGTGTCGGGGAGGCGGCTAATTTCCTGCGCGAGTACGCTGGTAGAATGACGGGCGGCGGGGATACAGCCGAGCCCGTTCTTGATGCCGTCTACATGAGTGCCGAACTTTTCGACTGGACGGCCGGCGACGCTCAAAACGGTTCCCGGCGGGTTGCCGTCATTGTTTTGAATGGAGATGCCAAGCCCAGAACAACAGGCGCCATCGATAGCCGTGTTCCGGCGAACCAGACACCTGCGGAGATTGGCAAGGTTCTGGTCGAGAACCGCATCCTCGCGATAACGGTCCAGGCGGGCGAATCTGCCGGCGAAAACCTGTTGGCCGTGCTGCAGCGTGTTGCGGAATTGACGAATGGTGAGTTCGTCAAATACGGGCCCGATATGCGTGGGAGAGTGGGCACTGCAATCAGGAAATCCTTCGCTGATAAAATTTCGACGGCAGCAACAGAAGCCCGGGAAGTTGCTGGGAAAGCGATCATCAAGGATGGAAAGGCCGTCGTCCCACTGGCAGTCCTTGATGCTGAAAAACTGGCACGCCTGCGCGAAGCTGGCGTCAAGTTCAACATTGACGACCGCAAAGGCGGAATACTCGTTCACCCCGGATATATGCCCGAAAACAAGGACCTCCTTGATCCCCAAGTGCGGATCGAAAAGGACACATTGCAGCGCCTGTTGAACCTATTTTCCGTTCTGTCGGCAACGGGCATCGATGCCACCGATTTACGGGCCTCGGTGGAGGAAAGCATCGCGGCAATGGCAGGAGAGCGGCCCAACCCTGGCGACGATATCGCAAGCATCGTGCGCAAGAAGCTGGGGCTCAAGTTCCGCACCGAGCTACTCTCGTTCAACATTGAATATCTGGAGGGTCTGACGCCAAAGGAACGCTTGTCACTGCAAAAGCGGATCAAAGAAGCTGCTGACCGTCTTGGCGATTTCCTGGATGCCCGGGTTGAGGAGTTTGACATTAGCGGTTCTGTGTGGATGCCGGTGGGCTTTCTACCCTGACCCACTTTGCCCAACCTGCTCGCAACGCAAATGGGGGACGATGGGGAGACCTGACGTCCTTCCAGCAATTTTTCAGGACGCTGACCTGCGCCTCACCCGGCAACTTGGGGCGCGGTCCTATTTCAAGTGGGGGGTTCCGAGCCGATGCTAAGGAACCAAGCGTCGCGATCGGAAAAGATTATGTCAGAAATTGATCCTGGCCTATTGAAATCACGCTTGAAAGCGGCCCCCTCGAGCGGCCACAAGCAACCGATAATCTCACTTCGCGGGATCCGACGATCCTTCGAAATTGGCGGAGAGCACTCGAATGTGCTGGTGGATGTCAATCTCGATATCTACCCAGGGCAATTCATTGTCATCAGAGGCGACAGCGGCACCGGCAAATCTACTTTGCTGCGCATTCTAGGTCTTCTCGATCACGACTTCTCCGGATCGTATTCGTTCGCCGGGGTCAACGTGGAGGGGCGGCCAGACTGGTGGCTTGACGAAGTGCGTTCTGACAACATCGGCTTCGTGTTTCAGGAAGGACGCCTGTTCGATCACCTATCCTTGCAAGACAACATTCTTGTATCGCAGCGCTTGCGGCGGGAGAAGGATGAGTTTCGCGGCCACATAGACCGGTTCTCCCAACACTACTTCGAGAGTTGGGAAATTGACCGAGGACTTCTTCAGGACCCAGCCGTTTCAGCATCGGGCGGGCAGCGGCAGCGTGCTGCAATTTGGCGTGCCTTGTCCACACGACCGCCAATTCTTCTTGCTGACGAGCCAACCGCAAGTTTGGATGCTCAACGCAAGGGTAAAATCAAAGACCTTCTGGTGAGTGCATGCTCGATTGGCGTAACGGTTATCGTTGTGTCACACGACGACCTTTTCTATGACCTGGGCGAACAATACGAAATGCTGGCAGGAAAGCTTGTTCCCGTCAGCGATGCGAGTGGCGCTCCGTCCCCAACTCCCCTCCCACGAGACCTTGAAGGGGAATTGACACCAACAGCCAACGTGACACCTAGCAGTATGCATCAGGGTGTCGATGGCGCTGAGATTGAAATCAGCAATGCGCAGGTTACTTCGGCCCGGGCTCCCAAGATTAATCCGGCGCCCCAACAACAAGGACAAGCCGGAACGCTACCGGCCGAGGCGCCAGTGGATCTCGAACCAGCAGCACGCACCAGTCAATCATCACCAATTAGAACGGGGCAATCGGGCCACCATGCATTGGCGCCTCGCGCGCCCTCGATGACCCATCAGTGGTCCAAGACGCTGGGTGGGTGGTCTCCTCGTGCCGACCTTCTGACGCTGTTCAGGCAGGTTTTGCGGGAAACGTTTGGCCGGCCCATTTTTCTTCTTGTAGTCCTCGTGGCTCTCATCGCCGGAACGGCCCAGATTACGTTTTTCCTGTCGCTGTTGTTTGGCACCCAGGACTTCATCGATTATTCGATCAAGCAGGGGTCGAGATTAAATCGGGTTCAGATCAAACCGAAAACCGAAAATCGCGCCAAGCCGGACCGGTTCCCCGACAGACACGAAATCGCAGCACTGCCAGACATCGAGAGCGTCGTCGGCCGACGCGAAAGCACACTGCGATTGGTCACTGGCCCCGATGACACGACGCCCTATGTCGCGATGGGGCTGCATGATGATGATCCTGAATACAAACTTTTGTATTTCCTCGCGGGCCAAGGCTTTTCATCAGGTGCCCAGGATCTTGAAATTATCGTTACACAGGCCCTTTCGGTCGACCTGGAGATCACGCCACCTCTCACTGCGTCCGAAAAACAGGATTTCAGAAACTACATCGGCCGGCAGGTCGAAGTTCAAATTCCGACGTTTTCGAAGAACGGCCGCGAGCGCGAACGCAAGTCGGTCAAGTTAAAAATCGCAGGTGTGATTTCCAAAGCAGAAGGCGGGCGGCAGGCCTATCTTCCAAATCGGACGTTGGTTGCTTTCGACCGCTACAAAAGAGACCGGCTGGGAGAAGCCCCGCTCCCGGTTACTGGGGATGGCACAGCCTGGTCGCTGCCTGCCGCCGGGATCCAATCCTATGCCGATTTTCCGTGGGAGGATCGCCTCCACATATACACGAAGGAAGTTCGGGGCGTGATTGCAGTCTTTTCGCAAATCGCGCAATCTGGTTACCGGCCTCAATCAGATATCTGGGAGTACAAATGGGTATTGGATATCCAGGATATCGCCTGGAATGTGTTTATGCCACTGATGGGGCTGATCGTTGTCGTCGTCGTGCTCACCGTGGGGACAAATATCTATTACAGCGCTCAAATTCGCAAAAAGGAATTTGCGTTGTGGCGTATTCTGGGGATGCGGGTCGGCGACCTGGCACTGACACAAGTTGCCTCAACAATTATCATGGTCGTCTTGGGGACCGTTGTTGGTGTCGGACTTGGAATGCTTCTGATCGAGCCGGCTCGGACACTGCTCCAGAGTCAGCAAGAGAATGAAGCTCTCGGAAAAATCTTTGCTCCTGTCCTGGCATTCTCCCCACTCATTTTGATCGGTGCCATTGTGATCGGGATCCTATCGGCGATATTTCCTGCCAGACAAGCTGGGCGAACGAATCCCGCCAAGATTCTTCAGTCGAACTAATGCCTTTAGAGGGAGCCTGGAATGCTGGAAAAGAGTTCTCGCCGGTCACTTCAGTGGGGAGGGCAGCCCACTCAGAGAGCCCGCGGCCACTTCGGCAACTTCTACTGCCTTGCGCTCACGTCAATAATCGTCATCTTGTTGCCACTCTCCAGCTTTTCCCCCACCTATGCCCAATGGGTCGAAGCTCCCGTGGCGCCCCATGCTACAAAGGCTCTGGAAAAAAACCGTGACATCATGGACGCATTCACGGATGGCATCGCAGACTGCCCCGACTATTTCGTTTTGCCCAGAAGTTGGCAGTCCGAGCGCTTTGTCTTAACCGACTGTTTGAGATTCACGAAAGCAATCGATTTACCAATTAGCGATTCTGGCTGCCCTGTTCATGGTGACAAGCAAAAGACGGAGCTTTTTGAGGCCGGCAGCATCTTTGGTGTATGGCGCTGGACACACTACGACAAAGGAGATGCCTTCTGCGCATGGCTGACGCCGGCAGCCGTACAAAAGAACGGGAGATTCGTCAGATACAAAGGTATTCTCAATCTCAATGTTGCGCTTCCCCGCAAACTCGAATCCTATGGCATCAAGATTGGCAAATTCTCGCCACCGCGTGAGCCGATCCCCATCAGGCGCCTTAATCCGCACTATAGCGGACCCGAGCCCCTCCGACCGCGAATTGAATTGAGGCGGCCACTAATTATTGCAAGTATGGATGCGGCGACCCCCGTCTCCGAAAGAAGTCCCGACCGCGGCCCGTATATTGCGCCGCCGGCTTCGCGACCAACCAGTGAAAGGTTCGCGCGATCAGCCAAAAGGGATCTGCCAATTGACGACGAGCGGCGGCGCCCTCCGGTCTCGCTAGACCACCTGCTTCCAGATAGCGAATATGATGAGCCTTGGACGCCTGAAAGTCCGGATGGGCCGGACACAGCAATGATCGAGGAGCCGCCAGCCGCAGAACCCAGCGCGCCCGAAATGGATAAAGACGCAACGGTCCAGGTTTGCACCACACAGGGCAAGCCGCTGGCGGAAATCCCGTCAAGCCTGATTACGGCCAGCCGGGCAAACTATGTCGCAAGTTTGAAACCCCTGCAGCCCGAAAAGATATTCCGATTTCGCGCTTTTGGTAACGACTATTACGATGATGGACTGATCGATAATCCCTTGAGAAAGGCCGGGGCTGCGATAGTCCCGGTCCGCTCACTGAAGAGCTACAACACTCATAAGATGGCGAACGGCGAGGTTCGAACTGCCCACATTGGCGAGATTGAACTGCCCGAAGACCTATCTCCGGCTGATGGCCCATCTCTGAAGGGCGCAATCCGCATCATTGCATCCCCTCGCGCATTGGAATTGATCAAACCAAGAGTCCTGGCAAAACTCATGAAAAGACGCGAGAACAAGAACTTCGATTTAAAGATAGTTTTCGACAGGATATTGCCTGAAGGCAAGCTTGCCGAAAGCGAAACGCTGACGAACTTTTCCGAATTGGCCGAGCGCGCCCGGAACACACCGCTCCGCCTTGACGAAACTGAATTTGGCAACCTTCTGGAGAAGGTTGCCGAACGCCTGAAGTCTTCCGACTACGCTTTTGATCACCTGATCATCGCCAAAGAGAACTGGAATGCTCCGCTCAATGCTGCATCATCCGTTATCGAGGTATTGAATGCGGGCGAGGCGCGGGGGAAGACTGGAAGTTGGCTTTCGATATATTCAAAATTTACAGCGGCACACGGAAACTCATTCTTGAGTGCTGCAGTGAACCGGAGCGGGGGTGGGCGACTCTTTTCGGAACGGGCGAAAAAAACTGAGAACCCAATTCCCCGCCGACTTCAGTTTCTCAGCGCTCTTCGCGGTACGGTTCAAAATCGTGCACTTCGCGAGGAACTGGCTGGGGCGAAGAAAAAGCCAGCACGAAAAGTAACAATCGACCTCAATAGCGTCACGGAGCCTAATGGCACAGGGCATTTAATTGCCCGAGAACAGATGAGCCAATTTCGCAAGAAACTGCAATTGCTTCTCGACCGGCTGAAGTATGATACGGACAGGGACACTGGGGACGGTGGTTTGTCGCTGGGGGAATATTTTTTGAAAGCCGATCCGCCATTCATCAAACTTCCCGCCACTGCGCCGGTGCGTTATCGAAGGCGCAACCCTCTATCGGCGATGACAAAGGACGAAATTCGGACGTTCAATCGCAACCTAACCAAGCTGCTCAACTCCCGGGGCTTCACCAGCCCCAAGAGATGCGCAGCATATTTTCTCAGGGACAAGGACTTGGGCGCAGACGGGCTGTAGGAACAGAACTCACTAACGCTCGTTTGCCGGGCGCACTTGGTCAAACCTTTGTGGAATCAAAACACAAACCAGGGGTTGGCCAGTATCCCGTAGCAAGCTCTTGGGTACCCAGCATCGGAGACGGACTTAAAAAACACAGCCAGGTAACGATAAAGATGTTTTTTGCTCTACCGATAGTCGCTCTGTGCGGCCGGCCTGTAAATGCCTGCTTGATTGCTCTTTTTTTCATTGTTGGGGGAGCTTCGAGCCAGAGTCGCGCCGCCGAACCAAACAAGCTGACGCAATTGATGATCGAGGAACAGTACACCGTGGGGTTCACGGCTCAAGCGTGGACGCTGCGCCGAAGAAAAGGAAAAGCACACGACTGTCTTGCTGTCCTGAAACCGCTCGTGTTGTCTGACCCCAAAACGCCGGCACACATCGTGTTGCACCCCGCGCCCCGGTCATCGAATAAACCGGGCCCTTACTTGACAATTCTGGCTGATGCCACCTCGACAATGCATTCGATTCTCCATTCCAACCAGAGAACGGAAGTAAAAAGCCTCTCGCAGCGCTCTCCTGTAACTTTCTGGTCAGGGCCGTTGCAAAAGGCGCTGGAGCGCTCCGAGCCGTTTTTCCTGACCTGGCTGGTGCCCAAACTTGAAAAATTTTCGAGTGCGAGATTCGATCCCTCAGGTATCAAATCCGTGTTGCGTGAAATGGAGAAAACCTGCCACATTCACCTGGATGAAATTGCCCGCAATCCTGCCAGGAACAAGAGCGACGAATCCGCATTGAAACTGTCGCTGAACGAAAAATCACATATACACTTTGTCCTACACGGCCTTTACGCGGAGGATGCACAAGCGCCACCTGCAAAACTCAACTGGCCACCAGGCCGCGATTTCCGTAACAACCTTCTTCGATTCACGCGTGAAAACGGATTGCCGGCGACTTACTTTCTAACCGCATCGACATCAAGACTGCTTTTGCGCCGCAAGATATCGCCGAACAAGGCCGTGCGAACAGCGGAAAGCAAGAACAGTAAGAAACACGGCGATTGGCGCAGCTTCCGAGAGAAGACACCATCGGGCTGGAAGTGCGTCCTTGAAACACAGGCTGAGGGTCGAAAGGGTCCACTGTCTTGGAGCCAACCACAGTTGCGGTTGGTGGTGCGGGACGGCGGCAGTGCCAGCGACCTGGAAATCATTGTGGCGTCCAACAATCCATTTTCCAAAGAGGCTCCTGTCATGTCCGAGGTCGACGGCGAAGACTGGTTCACGCTCAACACCTCGGGAACCCGGCTTTTGAAGTCCTACGACAAGAAGCCTTTCGTTCGCGCAATGCAGGAAGGTCGAAAAATCACGGTCTTAGGGCGGGAGGCCTCGACCCGATTGCCGTTGGAATTCAGCTTCTCTGCAATTGGATACAGTGCAGGCTTCAAGCGGATATCAAAATTGTGCAATGCTTCCGGCATCGTCTCTTTACTCAACTAGGTGGCAACATTTAATGGATTCACGTTTGCAAATTGCTTGCCCTTTCATTCATCGACTTGCTCGGGTCGTCACGATTGCGGTTGTGTTATTGTTTTTGTCACTGGCGATCCTTGCTGGACGCGCCCTTGGGGCCGGGGCAGTTGAGCCTGACTCGGGCTCGGTAAGTCATGATGGGAAAACTGAAAAACTAGCTGGCAAAAAAACGGAGTCGGTTGCAAAAACCGAGGCCCGCGCGGGATATTTCTTCCCCAAATTTTTTCCCATGAATTGGTACAAGACGGCAGACCTGAAAACGATTGGAGGCATACTTCCCGACCGGGAGCACTTTCGCATCAAATCGAAATCCGGAGCAGCGGTCGAAATCGATATTTCAGACTCGGATAACAATGCGGCCTCCGCCTATGTCTCACTTACTAAGGGCTACCTGACGGACGGCTTGCATGTGCTGAGGTTCACCGCGTTGATGAGTGAGACGGAACGTCCACCTTTGCGCTTCTGGCTCGACAAAGACAGTGCCACATCGTTTCTCCAGGATGAATTCAAGACTTCTACGCTAAATGACCTGGAGGAGCTTATTCCTGATGAGAAGGTCGATTGGCCGGAGAAGCTTCCTCTTCTGGAAGTTTCAGAACTCAATGTGGATGTTGGGGCCGGCAACGTCAAAAAGGTTCCGATTTACAAGACGATCCTGCGACTGCCTCCGTTGTCGGCTTCATTTTGGAATAAGCTTTCAGGACTAGAAGATCAGCACAGGGTGCTTTTTCTTGTCGACTCGAGCGGGTCGATGCTTCCCATCGGACGCGACACGTTGAGCGGACTTGTGGAGCGGATGAAAGTCGAGGGCCGTATTTGGGGCACCAATAAGATTTATGGTTCGATATTCTTTCGCGAACGTGGTGAAAGGGTTGAAGTTCGCGCCTCTCCATTCCGAAGCCTTTTCGAATTGCGGCAAACCCTGGCCAAACGATTTGACGATTTTCAAGGCGGCGCGGAAGAGCCAGAGCCCACTCTTGATGCAATACACTTTGCAATTGACAAGCTGCCCTGGGAACGCGACCTCTTGAATAAAAAATCTGGCCAGCGGGTGATTGTACTGTTCACCTCTGGCGACTTATATCCCAAGCCCCGCTCCAACCCGCCATTCTCAAGTCCTAATGAGCTGACGCCGAAACTTCTAGGGAAAAATCTTGCGAGGAATAATATAAGGCTCATATTTGTTCAGGCCTCGCCCGAACCAGGTGAAAACCTGATGCTTTATATGGATCAGCTCGAGAAGCAGGCGAGTGACTTTATTCGTGTTGTTCGTTATCAGCGAGATATGCCGAAGCAAATCAGCGCGGCGATGTCTGGAGTATTTGGCGCCAGTGACAAGGATGCCATTGCCATTAAGCAGGCCATCGAGTTTTCGGAACGGGCCCGTGCAATTGGGGGCGCTCCTGTTTTTCCAACCCGATTTCAGTTTTCTGCTGTGGCCGATAAAATTTCAGCGACGAGCGCTGCCGCAACTGATGCTGGCGAAGATTGGATCGCAGTTGAGGCCTGGACGGTCGACAATGCCAACCTCATGAGGTCGGAGCCGATCGATTAGATTGGGCTCTCAATCGGAAACGAGGGGGGTGCGACTTGAAGACAAAACTTCGAACGCGCAAAGCGGCGCGACTGCGCCGCCGGGTCATTTAGTTAAATGGGCGCCCGTTGCACCAACTGCCCGACCAAGCCGGACAATGCCGCACCGCTTTACGCAAATCTCACGAACGAGGCTTTGTTTCAACTAACACACCCGTCGCAATTGCTGGATTGTTGATCCACAGGCTCGTAGGCCTACGGGAAGCTTGTGATATCAATGCGGACACGGACTTTGCGTGAGATAGTGCCGTTAGGAGGTCTCAGAAGCTTAGCGATTGGGTCAAATCAAAACTAGAGGATCATCCGTTCATTGCGAGTTCTCCTTGGATTCAACTTTCAATGTTCCCATTGGAAGCTCATTACAATGAATGCGGTGCCTGTGACGCTGGCGCTGAGCACGTTCCGGCGGTATTTGCGCGGGGGGAATTGCATATTTACTTGCCACACGGATGCAGCGGGGGTGAGTGGTGTCTTCAATGCACATTATCTTGCCCCAAGCATGCCAATACAGAATTAGTCCCACTGTTCGCTTTTATCGGTCAGGAGCCGGTAGAGCAGGATCAGGATTGTCGGTTCAGCGAATAACTCGTCCGCCTCATTGTGCAGTGCCTTTGACAAACCGCAGAGGTAGGATCGAGCATTATGGCGAAGGTTGGCGCTGGCCATGGCGTGCAGGATTTGGCGGATCGCAGTCGCTCGCGGTTGCAGCGCACGGATCTGAGATGCGGTGTCGAGGGCTGATGAAAAGGCGCCCGTCTCGACGAGTTTGTTAATGCGGATCGAAAGCTCGGCTTCAAATGTTGGAAGGCCGCTGGGCCGCTCAGACAGCGGCAGGGCGGCGATGGTTTCGTCGTAGTACTTACGGGCCTTGTCAAGAGCGCCTGATTCCACCAAGCCGGTTGCGATCTGAAGTACGGCCTTGGGATATCGGGCGGAGGTCAGTGGGATCGACGACAAGAGCGCCTTGGCCCGCGTCATCTCGCCGAGGGCGGCATACCCTCGCATGATTGGTTGATACGCCTCCTCGATTAGGCTGACTGGATTGTCGGTGCCGATAACTCTGGCGTCGTGAAGGTGAACCGATGCCCGCAGGGCCATATTGGGATGTCCTGCCTTCGACAAGTGCATGATCACTTGCTGCACTTGAAATGTGCGCCAGTCGCCCAAGTGCGGCACGAGAGATAGCACCTCCAAGGACTCGTTGGCCGTATCCCGGGACTTTTTCGCTTCGCCGCGGCTTGAGTACTTCGCGCTCAAATCGGCGAGCAACCAGGCGCGGTGGCCGGGGTCAAATATGCGACGGGCAACCTGCAGGCCGGCGTTCGGACCAGCAGCTTCCGCCAAGCCGATGGCGCTGTAGTAGAGCCCCGACAGCCGGTCATGCGCCGCAAATCGGTCGCCTGATTTGACTGGAATCTTCCATGCGAGTTCCACGGCCCGGCGGTACAATTTAGTGGCAGCAACCTTGTTGTTACCTTGGTCCTTACCTTGGATTTGGCTGCGGGCGATGGCCCGCAAGTCGTTGACCCGGTCATCGGTCTGATCGCCTGCTTCGGCTGTACCTGCTGCCTTAGCAACGACGCTGACCGCTTCTGCGAAGTAAATTGTCGCCATGTCTTCGAAGCCGGCCGCTCTGGCCCCAGCAGCCACCTGAGCAAGGCCCTGGCTGCGCTCGCTTTCCGCACTGCGAAATGACAGGGCAGGTAGTGTGCGGGCCAATTCGGCGAGTGCTTTGAATGCGTGGCGGGCAGCCACATCGAAGCCGGCCTTTTTACGTGTTTCGGCGACCTTGACCATGCCGAGAAAATTGCCGACCCGGTCGGTCTCGCTGAGTTTCAACCGTTGTGTTCGAAGCCTTTCCGCTGCGGCATCCAGAAGAGCGGCCGCAGGGCCTACCCGGCCATCGCGTGACAAGGCGATAGCGAAGTCGGTGAGCGGTATCAGCCAGGCATTGGGCTTGGTTGCCGTGATTTTAGCCGCTTGCAAATCGGGAACGACGACGCTGCGGTTGAGAAAGATCCGGAGGTCATCAGGTGCTGCGCCATTGCAGGCATTTTGCGCGATCTGCCACTCCTGCGCGATCGGTTGTGCGATTGGACTCCTGGCGTGGTCCTGAGCCCAGGCTGAGGCGATCGTGGCCATTGAGGCAAGCAAGAGCGAACACGCTCGAACCGAATTTGCCTTGGCCGTTCCCCGTATCATCATCCCCCCACCATCGAAAACGGTGCCCAATAGATTGGATGCCGTCGATCGGCGCCTCCGGCACCGGATATCAGATCGAGCTGCGCGGCACGCAGCTTCGCGGCGAACGAGCCTTTGGCATGCTCGGAAAACATTCGCGTTATCAAATCGACGGTGGCTGCGGAGCTGATCGACCAATGCGAGACGAGAAGTGCGCGGGCGCCAGCGTGAAAAAAGGCCCTGGCCAGTCCCGAAAGCCCCTCGGCGCCGCTGTTTGCCTGGCCGGCCGCCGTATTGCAAGCCGATAACAGCACAAGCTGCGCCTTGACCTGGAGCTGGGTAATCTCGCTGGCTGTAAGCAGACCGTCGTCGTGGGGCGTTGCCGTCTCGGGCGGAGTCAGCACCAGTGCCGGTTCGGATTGACCGGTGAGTTCGCCCGCAACCAGACCGTGGGTCGCGAAGTGGAGAACCCGGTAGCGGGCGAGGTCCCCCCGGGCACTCAGCGATTTCAGCGTGGTCTCCGTCGCGCCCTGGCCGAGCCACAGGCTCTGCGCCCGCCCGCCAAGACGCTCGCTTACCGCGCAGACCTCGCTCGTAGAATCCGGCAGTGGCTCCAGACGCGAGACGTCGGCAACATCGGCCTGAGTGCCCCGATAGAGGGTGGCGATCTCGACGTCAGGCGCGATACCGCGAATCTTGCCTGGGCTGTCGGGCAGGCTTGCGGTTTGGCAAGAGGTTGCTTGCCAAGCGCTCCGATCCTTTCCATCGCGCCCCTTGAGCAGCGGATTGGCGAACGCCGCGTATGGTTCAGGTAGGGTATCGGCCGCGACCGAGCCGCGCAGAATATAGAGCGCCTCGGCGGACGGCGTAGCCACGATCTCGTATTTCTTGACGAGCCAGTGCGCAGTTTCGAAAGCGCGTGGGCTATCTATGTCCGTATCGATAGGCAACCGATCGACGAGAAGTTCGAAGGGCAAGCTCTGCAAGGGCCCTTCGGAAATGACGTTCAGCCGCCTGACACCAGCCAGTTCGGCGGCGGCCGGGGCGATTATGGCCTGATGCAGGGCGTAGGCGGCTTCGATGTCGAAGCGCAACTCCGTATGCAGCGCATGCACCAGTAAAGGGTCGACCGTTTCGCGGATTCGCGCAACGAGCCGACCGATCTCCTGTCGGCCCGCCGCCAACTTGAAAAGGCTGGCGCGCTCGCGACGCACGACGATCATGTATGATGCCTCGTCGTCAAGTACGTAAGAGATGAGTGCCTCGTCGTCGGCCAGAACCTCGCGGATCTGAGCGCCTGTGACGGGTTCGGCATCGACGAAACGGGCATAGCCGGGGAATCGGCGCTTCCGTTCTTCATCGACGACGCTGATCTCGCCGCGCAGTTTCTTCAGGCGGTTGCGCGATCGACGTTCCTGTTCTGCGTTGCGCCCGGCTGATCGTGAAGAGAGCATGCGGAGCAACTGCGCGTCCTGGCTCTCGATCTGAGCGACGAGGTTCTGGCGCCGGCGTATGATCGCCCGCAGGCCTGGATCGCTGTGAGCGAAGCGTTCTGCAACGTTTCGAATTGCCTTCGTCGCAAGCCTGTCGCGCGCGACTTGTGCAACTTCGAAGGCCTCCTGGGCCAGCATCGCCGTGTCGTCCGCAGACTGGTAGACGGCATGGATGGCGTCGAGATAGGTGATCGCAATCGCGTTGGGGCTGGCGTCCGAGCCGAGACCCCGGGCGTCGGTGTGGGCTCGCAGTTTCCTCACCTGCCGGGCGATCGCGGCGGCTTCACGCGCGCGTTTGAGTGCGTCGCCCGGGCGCCCAAGCGCCAGGGCCTGACGAGCAAGAAGCCGCTCCGTTTCGGCGACCAGGATGTGGTCGTCCCCGAACACGTTTCGGCGTATCTTGGCTGAGAGCTCAAGGAGCGGGACGGCTTCGGCGTGGCGGTTGAGATGGTCGTAGGCGGAGGCGAACTGGGCCAAGCCGTCGGCAATTATGCCCGATGATTCGGCTGGCCCAAGACGTGCCTCGAAGTATGAAAAATCGATCGGGTGCTTCACGGGTTCCGGTTTCCCGTGTAGGTCATGGTCGTAGAGAGCCATCTGTCTTGCGACGTTGAAGGCGTGGCGCGCCAGTGCGTCATTGCCAGACTGTTGTAAGTAACGCCCGGCTGCAATCAGCAGACGTGGCTGCACAAACGGCAGTTCGTCGCTCTTTTCTGGTTTCGCGACCTGGCTGACCAGCAATTCGCGAAGCGCATAGAGCGTCGCCTTTTCGAGATTGCCGAGGCTGAGGTACAAACGCGCGAGATTGCGGACTTCCTCGCTGGTATCGACTCTGTCCAGGCCTCCGACGAGTGCCGCGCGTTGTTCCTTATGAGCCAGAGCCTTAAGACCGAAGATTTCCGCTTCCTCCAGCCGACCCATTTCGCGCAGGAGCTCCGAGTACTTGAGGTAGGCCGTCGTCTCCATCGCGGGGCCAGATATCAGGTCTTCAAATTGCACAACTTTCTCGATCCGCTGGCGCGCGCTTTCAATGCGGCCCATCGAGATCTCGATGTTAGCCGCAAGCCGCTCAAAGTAGATGTAGTGGGAGGAGGATGGACCACCATATCGCAATGCACCGCGCTCGCCGTCGGCAATGAGCTGAAGTGCCTCGTCAAATCGACTTGCGAGCCAATTCGTGTATGCGTTTACTTGGAGCATAATCGGCAGGGAGATGCTTGCCTTGAATGGCTTCTGCAGCCAGGCGACCAGCCGACCCGCGGAGTCACGGGCGACAGGAATCCGCTCTCCTTCATCAAGGTCGTCGATTGCCTGAACGCATCTTGACTGTTCGAATGCGTGCTGCCAATTGCTGACCGTCTTCAGGCGGTCGGGATTGAGTGCGATGACGACGATGCAACCCTCGACGGAGCGCGCCTGGGTGATGCGCTTCCCGTCGACGTAGAGATCGTAGAGCGCTGGTAGCTTGTGCCCAGCGTATTGCGGCTCGGTCCAGATTTCGAGTGTGAGATCAGGAATATCGGGAACTTGGAATCTGGCATCGTTTTCGACGAATCTTCCGAACCCAACGAGATGCCCGGGATCGGATATGTGGACCTTTCCAGACCTGACCGTGCGCAGCTCAACCCTTGCCTTGTCACGAATATCTGGCGGCAGAAATGTCGGACCGGGCTGCGAGTAGTCGCGCTCGCCGCGGTTGACGATGTAGTCACCGCCACTAGTGAGGAGCTTGCGATCGAGATAGATGCCGCTTCGGGCGCGTAGGGTCTCGGGAAAGTCGACCGGGTTGCCGTCAACGCTGAGTGAGATGATGTCGCGGGTCGGCTCCGTGCTTTGCTGAATATTATCGAGCCAAAGGATCAATCGGCCATCATAGGCTGGGACCTTTACGCTCTGTCCCTTGGCGAGATGAGCGACGAATATCCGCCGCCCGTACTCATCCAGAATTCGTACTTCCCGACCTTGTCCGATATTCCCTTCCTTCAGCACGGTGATGACGATTCCGGACGCCCGGTGCTTATGGGCAATCCTGGTGCGATCGTCGCGGACGACCCGCTGCCAACGCCAGGCAGGTTCCTGTTCGATACGATAAAGGGCCAATGCCGCACGGTGCGGCTCCTTTGAGGCCGCCTGCCGGTAGAGGTCCGACGCTTTTTGCAGGTCCTTTTTTACGCCGATGCCGAGTTCGTAAAGAGCGGCCAGATTAAACATGGCTGGCACGTTGCCGGCCGCGGCTCCCTCGGCATAGAGCCGGGCGGCCTCAGCCGGGTCGCGAAGTAGTGACTTGCCGCCCCTATAGTCTCTGTTCTCATCAGCAAGGTCGCCGGGCTGAAGAAGCAGGTTAGCAAGCCTGAGGCGGGCCTTGTCGGACCCCGCTTCGATCGCCTTTCGCAACCAGGCGACGCCCTTCTGCGGCCGATTGTACTGGCTGCGCTCGTGCTTTTCGCGTGTTGCAACCAGTTCTGCTGCGAATGCGCGAATAGCTTCATCGTAGTCGTCCACCGAGCCTGTAAAGGGCTCGGAGCGGCGGCGCTCCAATCGCGTCCTGTGCTCGTTCAGCCTTTTCGTCGACTCCGGCCCCAACTTGAACCCTGTCAAATGCATATCCGCAAGCGATATCATTGAGGCTACATCGCCACGTTCGGCGGCACGCTCAAACCAACGGGCAGCTTCGAAATCGTCCCGATCGACGCCTTGGCCGCGGGCATGCATGCCGCCGAGGCGCCGCATGGCGTAGGCATTTCCTGCATCGGCGGCCTTGCGCAACAGTTTGAATGCGCGTTTGTAGTCGCGCTTCACGCCCCACCCGTTGCGATATAGGTTTCCCAGGTTGGCACGCGCGAGATCGTTGCCGGCATCGGCCGCTTTGCGATACCACACCGCCGCGATTTCAACGTCCTTCTCGACGCCATAACCATTTTCATAGAGCCAGCCCAAATTCCCCATCGCCCAGGAACTCTTCCTGCGTGCTCCCTGTCGCGTGAGCTCGAACGAGCGCTCGTAGTTTTTCGCCAGACCATATCCGCCGTTCTGGTATAACCAAGCCAGGTTGTTGTTAGCCCACGCGACGCCGCCCCTTGCGCCTAATTCATAGGCCGCCGCCGCAGCTGCGTAGTCGCGCTTGACGCCCAATCCCCTTGAGAACATCCAACCCAGATGGGCGTTTGCGGCGGCGCTACCGTGGTCGGCAGCGGCCCGATATAGTCTCAGTGCACTCGCATAATCGCGGGGCACCTTTTTACCTTTGCGATACGACGACCCTAGCCCCACTAAGCGCTGCACCGCCTTTTTGTTGCCAGAGCGTGCAGCTTTGAGATACCAGCGTTCGGCGGCGGCGAAGTCCTTGGGTGTCACCTTGCCAAATTTGTGCACATCGGCGAGGTGCAGCATCGCTTCGGTGGAGCCCGCTTGCGCCAGCAATTCCAGTTTCCCCAAGCCAATTCTCTGTTCAACCGGATTGACGCTACCAACAAGCGCAACGGCGTTTTTTAACGCGCGATTGATATCGAGGTCCGTATCGACAGCCGACTTGCCCCGGTCGCGGTCCGTCCCTGTTGTCGTGGTCGGTGCTACGGCCACCACCATCAGAAGGACGGCGAGTGGTAGAAATGCATGTCTATCAAACTGCATATCGGTCACCATTCGCTCTTATTTGGCGGGCGTTCAGCGAGTGCAAGGCTCGCGCCCAAGCCGTTCCTCCACTGAGTTGGACAGTTGATCCAATGAATCGACCGTGTCACCGCTGCGTGGGACCCGCGCCAGGGTTTCTTTGGCTCGAGCCAGGTGCTGACAGGTGCTTTCCGGGTCGAGATCGGCGAGGGCGAGAAGTAGCTGCAGTGACCGGTGCCAGGGCTCCACAGCGTTAGGGTGGGATTGTCTTAGCCGACCGTAAATCTTCAGGGCGATGCGATACTGCTTGCGAGCTTCATCTGGTTGGTTGATTTGGATATGTATATCAGCGGCCGTTTCGCGCAAAAGAGCCTCATCTAGGTGCAACTGCGGGTTGGCGTGGTCTGCGTTCGTCGATCCTTCCAAAATGGCGATCGCAAGTCGGTAATGATGCAATGCGTTGCCAAAGTCGCCGGCGTTTGCGAGCGCACGCGCGACTCCATTCTGGGCGACAGCGAGTTCGCGCTGCCAACGCAGGTTCGACGGGTTGCGCGCCGCGACGGATTCCCGGATTTCCCGGCTCTTTTTAAAGTTGGCGAGGGCTAGGGGGAGATTCTGGAGCACCAAGTGGGCATCACCCAGGCGTTCGTGGCCGTTGGCCAGATCGCGCTGCAATTCGACATTTGCGGTGTCGGACGCAGCGAGGCGCTGACGCACATCGAGTGCCCTTTGATACTGCTCCAAAGCGCGCTCACGTTGGCCCTCGATACTGAGCAACTCGCCCTGCCTGATATGGCTGACCGCCAGGCTGCGGTTCCATCGCACGTTCGTGTCATCCTTGTTCTTCAAGGCGAGAAACAACCGATGGCTATTCTCAAAGTGCTGTTTGCTCTCTTCGGCGTTGCCGAGTGCGCGGTGAACGAGTCCCAGGCGTTCGTGGCTGGCGGCGAGGTCGTATCTGGCCCCTGGTCCAGAATCAGAGCGGACAGCAAGTTGGCCCAGGATTTCGTGGCCTTTTTTGTAGTACTCGATTACGGCTGCGGGATCGTTGGCTGCTTGCAGCGCATCGCCGGTTGACGTGTAAGCAACCGCAAGTTGGCGTTGCCAGTCGGGCAACTTCGTCTGCGGACTAACATGAGATTTGGCAATCGATAAACTCTTGCGAAAAGCTGCCAAGCCTTCATCCTGGCGGCTGGAAGCGCGCAGGGCATGGCCCATTTCGCGATGAGCAACGATAAGATCGCGGACGTATATGGTTGTGTTCGGTGAAGTCTCGACAAGCTTTTCGAGCAACTGCACGGCCTCTTGGGTACGCTTCAACTGTTCGTCGTGCTCGCCGACGCGGTCGTAGCTGCGCGCAAAGGCAAGCAGGACAGCGGCCTGACGACGGCGCAGTTCGGGCGTCTTGCGGCCTTTCGATGCAAGGCTCTGGAAGATGGATTCCGAATTCTTGAGCAGGCCGATGGTGTAGGCTTCGGGGAAGCCGACGCGTTCAGAAAGGCGAGTGGCTTCGGAGACGAATCCCGATCCGGCTTTCAACGCCTCAGCCAAATTTTCTTCGGCGACCAACAGGTTGCGGTAGGCAAAGACGGCGCTGGCGATCGCAGCGGCAGTCAGCAGCGCCATCGCCGCAAAAATGCCTACCCACATGCGGCGCCTGCGTCGGCGGCGCAATTCCGCTCGACCGACGATGACGTCCAGCGGAAGGCCGATTAGGCTGGCAACGACTTTCTGCAATGCGAGCCAATCGCCATCGCCGTCGGGACGAGAATCGGCAGCGACAGGCTCAACCGGCTGTGGCAGGTCGTTGCCTTTGGCATCGACCAGGTGCCTGACCGCCGGCGGGAAGGGATCGCGTTCGGCGTCGCCGGGTTCTCCCGACTTGATGATGGGGATCACCCGCTCATGGCAACCAAACGTTTTGAAAAGACGGATCTCCTCATTTACGTGCTTGCTTCGCGCGGCTGCGGGCGAGCAAATAACGACGAGCGCATTTGAATTTTCGATCGCCTCAAGCGTTTGTTTCTTCAGTGAGTGCCCGGCAGAAAAGTCGTCTCGGTCGCGGAAGACCGGGGCGAGTGATTTCGGGACCGGACCAAGCGGCGTCTCCCGACCTACTAGGGTGGAGTCGATTGGGTAGGTCTCAAGAGCATGATGGAGCCAGCGGGCAAACCGCTTGTCGGCGTGCGAATAGCTCAGGAAGGCGGAAAATTTCTTGGTCGCCGGTGCAGGCATTTCTCAAGCCTTCTCCGCAACGAAATCGCTACTACCCAATGTCTTGCCGACACCGTAATGCGCGGCTCGATAATGTCTGACGCAAAACATTTTGACTTACATGAGCAGAATAATCCAGTAGGTTGGTTATATTGTATTGATCAGTTGGCGATCGTCGGGGGCACTGTCCATGCTTTTCCGCTCTTTTTCGCATAGCGTTTTCAAATTCGTCGCCGTTTTCGCCCTTTGTGTTGCGAATGGTTCGCCTCTTCATTCCGGCGGTGTTGATTTCTGTAAGGGCCTGGAAAGAGCATTAGAAGCAGCACCCGACCTAACAGACATGATAGGCCCCTCTGTAATGGGTTCCTTCGGTGATTGGCGGGCCAAGCAGCATATCGACGGCTTCGAAATGTGTGCCATTTCGCTTACCAAGGGCATCCTAACCTACAGTTGCAAAAACGATTTCGGCGCTAAACGAAAGAGCGCCGAGCCTTCATTCGTCGAAATCGAGGAAAAGGTTTCAGCTTGCCGGGACACGTGGCAAGTGCGCCACCTCAACACTGCTCAAGTGCGCGTAACTGCGTTCGCGGATGACGCGGTCATCGGCCGCGCGGTGCTGATGCTAAGCGAAAATTCGAAGAGCACGTTTGAGGGAAATAAGCACGTCTTGCAGCCGTACTGGCGTGTGCAGTTAATGGTTGTGGACGTTCGTAAAGCACAGCGGTGATCGAATGAAAATCGTGTTGAAGTCCTATGTTTTGGCGGCCCTAGTCTTCATCTGCGCAAGCTCGTTAATGGTCATTCCACCGCAGGCACGCGCACAAACGTCGGAGCCGGTGGAGCCAAACACAACCAAATCAGAAAACGTCAACAAGGCTGCCGACGTCGCGGCTAGCAAGCTTCTGCTCAAGGCCCATGTCGACCAGGACCTGCCGATGCTCATCAGGCTGGGAAAATCGTGGTTCCCGGCGATTGCAGGCGGTAAGCAAGTGCTCGATCCCAAGGACAGTGAGGCGCTGCTTGCCTATGCCGATGCACTATTCGTTTACGGGCTCGCCGCCGATGCGGAAAACGTGCTGGCACATTTCGATGTTAAAGTCGAAGACGCCGGGACAGACAGCAAGGGCGTTGCAAGACTGCGCGCGTGGCATGCGATCCTCAGCCTAGAACATATGTTCCGCAAGTCATCAAGACAAGCCATGTTCGCCTCGGTGATGGACCCATCCGCGAAGCTCACGGAGATTTTTCGCGATACCCGAAAGGCGCTGGCCCGGGCGCAAGAGCTGACTAGCGGCATTGATGAACCTGCATTCAATTTTCGGATCGAGTCAGTAGAGCAGGGGCTTGCGAACGCCGCCAAGACAGGCAGGAAAGAGGCAGTTCGGAATAGCTTCGAGGCGGCGATGACGCTTGCTGACCGTTGCCAAAAGTCCGACATTTCTCACAATCGTAAGAGCAATCATATCACGCCGATCTGCATTCGCTTGGCACTCGATGCTGCGGCATTGTTCAGTGCGGCAGGAAAGTCGGAAGCCGAAGCTTATTCGTATCTAAAGGCAAAGCGAGAGACTTACCTTGTTAGGCTCACCGCCAAACATCCCCAGTGGGCTATTTTTCAACAGCAGTTTGCTAATGCTGCGCGAATGGCTGGCCAGACTGACGAGGCGCGTGCCGCATTTGAGCTGGGCCATGCATATTGGGAAACAGTCAGCGACTTTGCACCGATGGATCACGCCCATGCCGGCGCAGCCGTGTTCTACATGGGGCTCAACGATATTGAAATGGCGGTTGGGGCTTTTAAGAAGCAATTCGATGCCCTGGCAGCCAGCTTCGACAGCGACGATCCGGAACTTGCAAAAAAGGCATTATGGATCATCGACTGGAGCGCCTCCGGGGCAGGGGAATTCGCCAAGATCGGGATCTTGAGCGCCATCCTGGGTGATACGAAACGACTTGCGCTCGGTAATACAGGGCGGCGCAAGCTGCTCAATCGGCTGGCATACGAATACCAGGAAGCCGGTTTCGTCGAAGAAGCACGACATATGCGACGGCGCATCGATAAGATGCCCCTGCCAAGCGGCGTTGTGAAGCTGCTCTCCGACGTAGAGGCCGGGCGCCTGAAGGGGAAGGCGCTGGACCAGAAGAGACTCAACCAAGTCCTGACCGAAAGAGATTATTCGACCGCTTACCGTCTCAACAAGTTGGCGACGGAGCGGCTCATTGAGGAACTGGGATTACAGGGCGACGGCGTGCTACTGGGCGTCCTAACGACGGCGGGCGACATGCAAGCGGTTGGCAAGGAGGCGGAAGCGTTTAGATACCAGGAGCGCTATTTCCGGAAACTACTCAATCTGAAGGATCCAGACATAAATCAGCTTCGCCTCGCATTGGGCCTTCACGCTGATGCGCTGGAGGATAACGGCCACCAAACTCTCGCTGATTATTACCGCGACGAGGCCGCGACGAGACTAGCGACGCATCACCTCTCGCGCGCGGAAGGGCTGTGGAATTCGAAAGGGGACTTCCTGGAATTTGGCACCCAACTGGCGCACGCGAACGGCCGGCTTGCCGAAGTCGGCCGCAACCGCCTGCGAATGTTGGACGTGTATCAGAGCTACCTCAAGCGCGCGCTGGCGCCAGGGGGCGCTGATGGTGACCGTGCGATTCATCTAGTTCACGATTACGCCTCCTGGCTGCAGGAGAATGGCGAAGTTGAGCTCGGTAAGGCCGTCAATGATACGGCTGTATTCGCCAGGGTACACAAGAAGTCGCAGGCCTGGCTGTGCCACAGCCTGCGAAGTGTCGATACTAAGAACCAGAATGAACTGGCCTGCCCCGATATACAGCAAGAAGAATTGCGAGACCCCAAGCGACGTGTCCGCGTCACGCCCAAAGAGGAAGCCTTCTCCCAATTGCGTCGCACAGCGTTGCCTGAGGAAGTGCACGCCAAATTGGAGTTGCTAAAAAAGCAGGTCGATTTCCTGCCGGCCACCAACCTTATCGTCATGGCCGACCGCAAGCGTAGAAAGCAGCCAGTGTTGGCTAGGGCTATTCGCCTTGCCGTCTACGACACGCTCAAGATGCTGAAGTATCGCAATGCAGCTCTGGAGGCCCATGCGCTAAACAGCCTCGCCCACGACTTCCTGGCCGGTAGCGAAAACAACCTGGCACAGGCTACTTGGCGCATGGCGGTCGACATTCTGATAGCCGACGGCGCCTACATCGATTCTGGATTAGGTAAAGTCGTCGTCGGGCTTATAGAGAATTATTACCTAACGGGAACGCCCGAGACCGGCGACGCGCTTGCGAAAAAAATTCTAGCGGACATCGCTGATATGCCGGCTGCCCGCCGCCTCAAGAAGCGCATTAACGATGCGCTCAAACTTGCGCGTAAGAGACTGGCGCGGAAACAAGAAATACAGTCGGCCCGCCAGATCACTCCGATTGAGGCCCCGCAATGGGCGCTCGAAATCGTCACGGGGCACGAAAAAACTGAAGCTCTCAAGCTCTTGTCGAAGGCGAAACTCGCGAGCCGGCTGGGAACACTCGTTGCGGGATATGCCTCGTTGCGGGATCGCGAGGGGACCGGCCGCAAACTGGCGGCGTTGCACGAGGCAGCAGCCGAGACATTTGGCGAAGCTCACACTTTTACGGGGATGCTAGCGTTCCGGCGCGCACAATGGATTCTGCTCGACAGGTCGTTTCGACATGCCGTGCCGCTGTTACGGCAAGTTGCCGCGAGCAAACAGCCAACGGTCGATGATATCCTCCAATTGCACAACTTGTACGTCCCGGCCATGTGGCAGTACGCTGCGCGCGCTCTTGAACACTACGAGGGTACCGCCCAGCGTCTACGTGCGATTGAGGCGCAAGCGGGTGGCCTTCTAGAGCGAGCCGGCGGCGAATTGTCAAAGGCAGAGGCAGAGCAACTCACCGTTCTGGGGAAAGCCTACATTGCGGCCGCGGAATACGAAAAAGCTGCAAAGGTATTCGTGCGTCTGGCTGGGTCGAATGCCTCAGTTGGCGCCCCGGCGTTTACCGTCGCCGAACGCGCTGGACGCGAAGGAACCAGCGAACTGAGCCTGGCTTGCGGCGGCGAATACGTCATTGGACTCGGATCCGCGGGACGCGACGTGCAGGCCGACTGTGCGGTTGCCGTTGGCCATGTACTTGCAGCATGGCTCCGCCGCGTGAGCGAAGGCGCGCGCGAATTTGTTGTCGCTTCGGATAACGCCGCTCGGCGCAAATTACGCGACATCATCAATGGCCGGATGTCACACTATTTCTCTAATTTTTCCAGCCTGCTGGGCGTCCCGCACGACCGTGTGCAGGCTTT
The DNA here is from genome assembly GCA_022600345.1 of Alphaproteobacteria bacterium. Classification (GTDB taxonomy): domain Bacteria; phylum Pseudomonadota; class Alphaproteobacteria; order Rhizobiales; family Hyphomicrobiaceae; genus Filomicrobium. The sequence goes on from JAHZKP010000131.1 coordinate 51,426, forward strand.
GCTTGCCGAAGGACTGGCCCTGGCTGAATTTGTGAATTCGAACGACACCGAGTCTGCAGCTGCCGGCTTGCTGCTGCGCAGCAGGCTTGGGAAGAGCCATCCAGGCGGAGCAGCAGCCATTGGCGCTTATCGCAGGGCAAGCGACGACTGGCGGCGCGCAACCCGCGATCTCATCTTTGTCAAAACGGGTGAGAATACCGAAGCGCTTAAGGCCGCGGTCGACCGGAAGCGGCAGAGGCTCGATCAATTGCGACTGCGCCATGCCGACATCCTGCGCGAGCACCGGCTTCTCAGCCTTAATACTTCGCTGGATATTGGCGCCATCCGACAGGCATTGGCGCCCGACGAGGCGATCATCTCTTACTTTGTTGACGAGAACATCAAGATCGCCTGGGTCCTGCGCCGCGGTGGTATTTACGCCTTCAATCTGTCGTTCGTGCTTGAATCGTTGCGCCGCGACGTGCGACTGCTGCGGCGAGACCTCAATCCGGCAGGGACCTTAAAGGACGTCAACGTCGCGCGGTCTCATGCGCTTTATCAGGCACTGGTCGGGCCGCTGCATGATGCACTTGCCGGCGCGACGACGTTGTTCATATCTCCCGGTCCTGAGTTGTCCTGGCTGCCGTTCGATGCACTGGTGACACGTCCGCCCAAGCAGCCGACCTGGACGGTCGACGCAGACTGGCGGCCGCATTGGCTGATCAGCGATTTTGGTGTCGCCCTGCTACCGGCAACTTCGGTATTTGCGGATCTGCGGGGCAATGGCGGCGAACAGGGACGGGCCGCAAAACTTATCGCGGCTGGCGCGCCGCATCTGTCGACTGCTGGAAAAGACGATACCCAGACATCGGTGGCAGCATTCGAAAATGGGCGGGCGAACCCGCAATGGCTCGCGCAATTCGAACCGCTGCCGGCGGCCGTTACCGAAATCAACGATGCGCGCGCTGCGTTCCCCGATGGCGCCGCTGCAACCGTCACCGGTCCGCAATTTACGGAAACGTGGATGAAGTCAGCGAACCTCAAGGACTATCGGTTCATGCTGTTGGCCACCCACGCTAAAGCGGGTTCAGCGACGAATCCAGCGTTCATGCTCATGAGCGAGCCCGCGCATGGCAGCGGCTCTGACGGTGCGATGACAGCAACAGAGATCAGGGATCTCGACCTCGACCTGGACGTCGTCTTTCTCAGCGCCTGCGAGACGGGCCGCGGCCGGGGCAACACCGGTGGCTATGGCCCACTGGTGTCAGCATTCTATAGTGCAGGCGCGCGGAATATCGTCGCAACGCACTGGCCAATCGCCTCGAAAGCTGCAGGTGCGGTCACAGTACCGGTGCTACGACAGTTGGCTCGAAACGGCGTCGGTGAAATTGTACCTGCACTGACGGAAACCAAGCGAAGGCTCAGCAAAATGGGGTCGCAATTCAGTCACCCCGCCCACTGGGCAGCATTCTTCCTGGTTGGCGCCCCACGCAAGGAGGTTGCGGAATGAGTAGTTCTCAAATGACAGCCGTCGCGATCGTTGCAGCGACGATGGCCTTTGCCTCTTTCGGGGCTTTGGCCGACGACACATATCTCGTGGTCGGGGTTCAAGGTGGCTCGTCGCTCAAACTCGGCCAGCGTGTTGCCAGCAACCGAAAGTTCGCCGTTGCTGCCGGTGCCAGCGTCCGCCTAGTCTCAAAGCGCGAGGTCGTTGTCGTGCGTGGACCTAAATCGACAACCGTCGGTCAACCGCGCACGGGCCAGAGGGCCAACTCCTCAATCGGCCGGACGTGGGACCGGTTGAGCAGTGGATTGAAATCTGTAACCAACCTTACTGAACTTCGCGGTTCTAGTGATGAAGCGCTTCCCGATGACCCCTTGGTGCTAGACGGCAACACGAGTGGAGTACGCTGCGTCATCGGGGAACGCCCTGTGATCCACGCGGGACCGCACGACGATTCGTCCGGCCTGAAGATCGTCGAACGCAGCACCGGCGCGACAGGGTTTGTGTTTCCTAGTGACAATAGTCCGCGTTGGTTGTGGCCCGATACACTCAAGGTCAAAGACGAAGGCAAATATGATTTATTCTGGAGCGATGCTGATCGTGCCGTGACCTGGATCGCTCGAATTGGGGCGCCAGCCTCGTCAAAGAACGCGCTGGGATCGTTTCTGGAGAAAGGATGTACGCAGCAGGCGTATATCGCGCTCCTGCGCATGCCGCCTGACCGAGAATTCTAGTCCCGGCCCGATCAGGCATTTGTTAGTGACCTGAGCCCCTTTTCCCATCCAATCAGAGATAGAGCCCTGGGTTGGTTGAACCGCTCCCCATCTTTGGATCACCGGGGGTTGGAAAATTCTCCGGTTGGCGCCCTTCCGGGGCTAGCCCCGGAAGGGCAAAACATCAGTTCGATCGGGGTCTTGTTGCCGATCGATGAGTGCGGACGCTTCATCGTCTCTCCTCGCTCTCGCGGCCAAGCCGCAATGCGAGAATTTTCCATGATTCGCCGGTCCAGTTTCAGGGGCTCAGGTCAGAGGAAATCTGATAGAAAATTGACCCTGGAACCGCAGATCATAGACCCCGCCCCCGTTTTCGACGAAGAGCCGCTCATTTTGGATCGACGGGGAAAATTCGCTAAATTATTGGAATGATTGGCGCACCCGGCAGGAGTCGAACCTGCGACCTTCGGAATCGGAATCCGACACTCTATCCAGCTGAGCTACGGGTGCAGCGCAGGGGTCAGCTTGTAGCCTATTCAAGCGCGGGGCGCAAACGCGCAGTCGGGTGCTCCAGGCCCGCCTCCCCCAGGTGTTGGGGGCCTTGAGTTTTCCACAGCATGCTCCGGGGTTATCCCATGTGGCCGTAGTGCGTCTTTGTCGCAACCGGGAATCGCTGCAAGTTCGGTGCAACTTTGACGAAAACATGACATTGAGGCGGAGCCGTCATGACATTGCATCAGCCCAACGATATCAAGGACATCGAAGACTTCATGCGTCAGCAGCGCAGCCGTGAAACGCGGCTGGCAAGGGCGCTGCAAAGGATCTTAAGTGCGGCGGAAGGCGATTCGCGATTCGAGCCGATGAACTGGTCGGACGTCGCCCAAGTCGCGCGGCAGGCGCTCCAGGAATAACCCGGTTCCCACTGTCAGCGATTGCCCCATCAAGGGAGCGCGGCAAGGGCGGAGTTGCGCGCCAACAATCGATACGAATTTGAGCCCGTGAAATTGTAGTCATGGGCTCTTTTCTCCGTCGTGCTTCCCACCCCCTGGCTCGCCTCTGGCAAGACGTGAAAACCGCTTCACACTTTGTCCGGAAGCACTCTATATTCCGGACCATGACACAGCCCGATAAGACGACCAAAACCCGCGACGTAATCTGCACCGTTCCAGCAGGCGATGATGCGCCGATTTCGAAGGGCAGCCACGTCTACCTTGTCGATGGCTCGGGCTATATCTTCAGGGCATTTCATGCGCTGCCACCATTGACGCGGCCTTCCGATGGCCTGCCGGTCGGCGCCGTTCACGGCTTCTGCCAGATGTTGTGGAAGCTGATGGCCGATTCAAAGGCGTCCGATGCCCCAACGCATCTGGCCGTCATTTTCGATTATTCGGCCAAGACGTTCCGCAACGACATCTATGAAGACTACAAGGCCAACCGGCCGCCGCCGCCAGAAGAACTGGTGCCGCAGTTCCCACTCATCCGCGAAGCTGTTCAAGCCTTCAACGTCGCCTGCATTGAGCAAGAGGGGTATGAAGCCGACGACCTGATCGCGACTTATGCCAACCAAATCCTAGAGGCGGGCGGGGACGTGACGGTGGTTTCTTCCGACAAGGATCTGATGCAGTTGGTGCAACCGGGCCTTGTCATGCTGGATGGCATGAAGAACAAGCGCATCGGGCCTGACGAGGTGATGCAGAAATTCGGCGTGCCGCCCGACAAGGTGGTAGACGTGCAGGCGTTGGCTGGCGACTCGGTCGACAACGTTCCTGGCGTGCCGGGCATCGGGGTGAAGACGGCAGCGCAACTGATCGGAGAATACGGTGACCTCGATGCGCTGTTGGAGCGGGCTGGTGAGATCAAGCAGCCTAAGCGGCGCGAGAAGCTGATCGAGTTTGCCGATCAGGCGCGGATTTCGCGTGACCTCGTGCGGTTGGCTCAAGATGCCCCGACGAAAATTTCCGCCGACCGGTTTGGGTTGCAGGCGCCGCTACCCGATCAATTGCTCGGCTTCCTTCGCGACATGGAGTTCAACACGCTAACGCGCCGCATTGCCGAAGCACTGGGAGCCGAGCCGCCCAAGGCATTGGCCGAGTCGGTTGGCAAATCGGTCGCCAAGGGCAACAAGGCGAAAGGCTCCAATGGCAAGACGGCAAGCGGCGACGATGACGGGGCGGCGGAAGCTGGAACGCCTGCAGTTGGTGTGGCGTATGGCAAGACGCAAGCGACGGAAGCCCCCATCGACCGCAGTGCCTATCAGACCGTGACCAAACGCGAAGACCTGGAAACCTGGGTTGGCGAAGCGTGGGCGCAAGGGCGGTTTGCGTTCGACACCGAAACGGATTCGCTTGATTCCTGCCAGGCCAATCTGGTCGGCTTTTCGCTGGCCACCGAGCCGGGGAAAGCCTGTTACGTTCCCGTTGGTCATCGCGCCGGAGGCGGCGGGCTCGACTTCGGCGATGGCGGCGATCTGGAACAGATGCCACTTGCCGATGCGCTTGAAGTCTTAAAGCCGTTGCTGGAAGACCCCAGCATTCTAAAGATCGGGCAGAACCTCAAATACGACCTCACCGTCATGGGCCGCCACGGCATCGAGATGGATGGCATGGATGACACCATGCTGATCTCATATGTGCTGGATGCCGGGCGCGGCAGTCACGGCATGGACGATCTGGCCGAGCGCCACCTGCGCCACACCTGCATTTCGTTCAAGCAGGTCATTGCGCATGCGCCGGGCAAGAAAGCCGCCGACAAGACGTTTGCCGAAGTGCCCATTGAGCAGGCTTCCGAATATGCCGCTGAAGATGCCGACATCACGCTGCGGTTATGGCTGATCCTGAAACCGCGGCTTGTCGCGGAACGAATGACAACGGTTTACGAGACGTTGGAGCGCCCACTCATTCGCGTCATCGCCGATATGGAGCGGACCGGCATCAAGGTCGACCGCAACATTCTCTCGCGGCTTTCAGGCACGTTCCAACAGCGCGCGGCGGCGTTGGAAGACGAAGTATTCGAACTGGTCGGCGAAAAGTTCAACCTGGCTTCACCCAAGCAGCTCGGTGAGTTGCTGTTCGACAAGCTGAAGCTTCCCGGCGGCAAGAAGACCAAGACCGGGCAATGGGAAACGCGCGCGGGACTGCTTGACGATCTGGCTGGCAACGAAGAGCTGCCGGATGATGCCCGCCGCCTCGTGCAGACCATGCTGGAATGGCGGCAGCTCACCAAACTTCGCTCGACTTACACGGACGCGCTGCCCGGCTTCATCAATCCGGACACCAAGCGCATCCACACGTCTTATTCGCTGGCGGCGACGACGACCGGGCGGTTGGCATCATCCGACCCGAACCTGCAAAATATTCCGATCCGCACCAAGGAAGGCCGTGAGATCCGCACCGCGTTTATTGCCGAAAAAGGTCACAAGCTGATCTCGGCGGATTACTCGCAGATTGAATTGCGGGTGCTGGCGCACATCGCCGATATTCCGCAACTGAAAAAGGCGTTTGAAGAAGGGCTTGATATTCACGCCATGACGGCATCCGAAATGTTCGATGTACCGATCGCGGATATGCCATCTGAAACGCGGCGGAGAGCGAAGGCGATCAACTTCGGTATCATCTACGGCATTTCGGCGTTCGGATTGGCGAATCAGCTTTCCATTTCGCGCCAGGAAGCGGGCGAGTACATCAAGACCTATTTCAAGCGTTTCCCTGGCATCCGCGACTATATGGAAGGAACAAAAGAATTCGCGCGCGAGAATGGCTATGTGGAAACGGTGTTCGGGCGCAAGATCCACTATCCGGAGATCAACACCAAGAATCCATCGATGCGCGGCTTCTTAGAGCGGGCTGCCATCAACGCACCGATCCAGGGGACAGCATCCGATATTATCCGGCGGGCGATGGTTCGCATGCCCGCAGCGCTGGAAGCCGCCAAGCTCAGCTCAGCGAAGATGCTGTTACAGGTGCACGACGAATTGATTTTTGAAGCCAGCGCGGATGAGGCCGACAAGCTGATCGATGTTGCGCGCGAAGTGATGGAAGGCGCGAGCCTGCCAGCGGTTCAACTCGCCGTCCCCATCAAGGTCGACGCCCAGTCCGCGAGCAACTGGGACGAGGCGCATTAGGGGGGAGTGAGCTCCTGCGTAGCCACTGCGTCCATCGCTGAGATTGTATGACAGCAGTACCTTCAGAAGCGGTAAGTTGGCGTTTTTCGGCTTGGGGCCAGGAGCGTCCCTAGAAGGTTGCACCACTTTCACCGCGTCAGATTTCCGGTCTTGAAGGCATAAGGAATGTCTGACCCGGAGGTGCACCAAGCTTTGGAAGCCCGGTAATAAGATACAGGTCACTAGGAGTTGCTGCCAGCGAAGGGAGCGGACGTTGCAATCGATCAAATCTTCAGGGACCTATTTCCTATTGCCACCAACCTCCGTCCGACTGCGCGCGGGTTTTCACGCCCTCCGAGGCGCAGCACGGAAAGCCATCGGCTATCGTCGCCCTCCATCCATTCTGCGACTGCTGGATCGTAATGTGCAACGTATTCCTTGTCGTCGAAGTTCGCTCCTGTGGCGAGATCAACTGCAGCCAACTGGTATGCGGGGTACACCTCATCTATCAGGGCATCCAAACCCAACAAAAACCGATAAGTCTCTTTATCGTCATTCTTCCAACAGGCGTTTACCGAAAAGCTACCGTGCAGCATTTCATCGCATTGGCCAGCAACTTTAATCTTGCGGCCACATAGTTTCTCCACCCAAGTCGCATCGTCATTGGCGTACTTGCCCAACTTATATTTGAAGCCTGATGTATGGACATCGATTACGAATGCTTCCGGTAGTAGTTGCGTGAGGGTCTTTTTGCCTCCCGCATCCGGGGGCAAGTTCAAGCTCCGATCATTGGCGCGGACCACGGAAAAGAAATCCGACTTTAGGTCGTCCGCCGATCTACATTCTTCCCAACCGGATAGGTTGTAGTTCTCCGTGAATACGGGCTGCACAATTCGGCAGTCGTCGAATGCACCTAGCACGCATTCCAGGAAAGAACGTTGCGTTGCAATGGTACTATTCACCCAGAAGTTGAAGTAGGACCAATCTCCTCCAAGATCCTTAGCCGAATGAGAGTTCATCTCTTCCGGTGTTGGAAGCGACGGCATCTGTCCGTTGATCGTTATGCCAGCGTAATGGCAAAGCTGGCCCAATGTTAGCCCCCCATGGAGAGGCGGCCCCAATTGAATGGCCAGTACATCGTTCCCGTCACTTAGGCAGTCGGCGCCCACAACATTCGCAATGGTGACCGAAAGCCATCCACCACGATACCGACAATAGACCTCGCGTCCGTCATGCGTCTTGCCGTCAAACTGAGCGGGACAAACTCCGCCGCCACTCAACTGCGAAAGATCTAGGTTGAGTTTTTCGACCAAAGGCGGTGTGAAGAATCTAGATCGAGAGTATCGTGATTTTGCGTGCATGGTAACGACTTAAAAATGCTTCACTTATTTGCTGCGCTTGCGGCATGTCATCGGTAAAAACGACTCATTCGGGGTTCGTCGAAGTGTGCCGAAGAGCATGGCAACGCTATCGAGGCAATACCGGACAGCAACCGCGCTGACAAGCTCCGTGGTCGCCCTCTTCGCCTTCGGGTCAACAAGAGCCGTTCCGGACGGCTAGATCGCGACAGCGGTACCTCCAGCTACGGACATGATCCGCGGCGAGTTAAGCGTCGTCAATACTGGATCAGCCGCCTTCCCCTTCTGTGCTTCAACGTCGATGGTGAGCGAGAACGCCAAACTGAGATTGGTGCCCGGCCTGCCCCAGCTCCCGAAACTCGCCAAATTGTCATCCCGTGGCTTGTCCATGGGATCCACGGTGCGTCTGGAACCGAACTGGGAGTTTGATGGGACGACGCGCAAAAGCCGGGAGTATGGGCGCATGGGGTTGATTGGATCCCGGCAATAAATGCCGGCATGACAGTGTAGCGGTAACTTCAGACTATCGGTATGAAAGAGGCGCTTGAGGCTCGCCCGTTTGCCGCAACCCGGAATTCAAGTAGACTGCGGGTGGTGGTGTGTTCGCCCCTGATAAGCGTGGTGGCCCAAATGGGTAAGCCTCAAGACAAGGAACCAAAAGAGCAGCGCAAACGTGAGCCGATGCCCATGCTGCTGTTCTTTCTTGCGGTTCATTGCGGGATTGGGGTTGCGACCGGCGTCGCCTTTGCCGCGCTGCTCGTTCTGTTCAATATCGCTGGGCTGAAGGACCTTCTGGTCGGCAGTAGCGAACCGGTCATCCCGATGTTTATGCTGTTCACCTTCTGCGCCCTGACGTTCGGCAGCTTGAAGATGGGCATCGCGGTGATGACGCTACCCTACGATGACCGGCGCGGCAGCGATGGCGACGAACCGCCAGAGCCGCCTTACTGGTATTAAGATGGGCTGGTATTGAGACATCCACCGCCGGGCAGATCCCGGTCAGCTCCGCTTGACGCCGAACATCTGGCTCTCGGACTGCTTGATGAACAGGTTGGCGAGCGCGTTGTCGACGTTCTCGCGTGTGAACTCGGGCTTCGTGCCCTCGAACTTGCACGAGGCCAATACCTGCTCGACGATGAACTTGGGCTGGAAATACGCAAGCGGCGCTTCGTTTTCCCTGATGCCGGCAACGACGTGCTGGTAGACGTTATCCGACAGCACAAGCCCGTGTTTCTTGGCCATGCCATCGAACACCTTGCTAAACAGGTCTTCGGGCGGCTCGACGGTTTCCAGTTTGTAGCTGATACGCCGCTGGAATGCCGGGTCCATCAGGTCGTTGGGATGCATGTTGGTCGAGAACATGACGATTTCGTCGAACGGAATCATCACGGTCTTGCCGGTATGCAGGCTGAGATAATCGACGCGGCTGTTCAAGGGAACAATCCAGCGGTTGAGGATGTCCTCGGGCTTGGCGCGCTGGCGGCCGAAATCGTCGATCAGGAAGGTGCCGTTCATCGCCTTGACGTGTAGCGGCGCTTCGTAAAACTTGGCGACCGGATTGTATTTCAGGTCGAGCATTTCGATGGTCAGCTCGCCGCCGGTGATGACCATCGGCCGGTAGCAGGCAACCCAGCGCGGGTCGATGCGGCTGCGGCGCAGGCTGGAGGCGCCTTGCTGCGAGGGCTTGTTCTCGACGACCCGGTGAACGGTCGGATCGAAGACCTTCATGATCTCGCCGTCGATCTCGACGCAGTAGGGGACGTAGATGACGTTCTGGAACATGTTGCCGACGATCTCGGCAATTGTCGTCTTGCCGTTGCCGGCGGGGCCATAAATCAGGATGGCGTTTCCTGAGTTGACGGCTGGTCCCAACCGGCTGACGAAACGCTCGGGAATGACGAGCCCTTCGAAAGCTTCTTCCAGTCGCTGGCGGGTGACGACTTCATTGGTGACGCGCTGGCGCAGGATGCGGTCCTGGTAGTCCTTGAGGGGAACCGGCGCCGGTCCGAAATATTGTCCGCGCTGCAATGCATCGATTGCCCATTCGCGGCCTGCACGGGTCAGGGTCAGGCGCATTTCTCCACGCGACCCGCCGCCTGCGGCCGAAGAGGCAAGCGTCTCGACAAGCTTGCGCTCGTTTGCGGCCTGTAAAAGCTGGTTGACGACCGAACTCGACAGTTTCAACGCTTCGGCCAATTGCGAGGCGGTTTCGATGTTTTCGGAGTACATGCCCTTGATGAGCAATTCGAGCAGGAATACTGGATCGATGCCGGTGCTTTCCACCAAGGTTGGTACTTGCGGCGCATCGGCCAGCACCTGATTGATTTGTTCCTTGGTCAACAGGCCAAGGGCGACGATGCTATCGCCGAGCCGGCCACCGTTGGTTCGTTGATGACTGATCGCGCGGTCAATGTCTGCTGCCGAAACCAGCCCCTTGGCCACCAGGAGATTGCCAATATTCATCTTTGCTGCCTTGAATTTTTATTTTGGGCGTCGCGCGAATAACGAGACCTGCCCTGCCATCCATCACCGTTTCAAGGTCAACGATACGGTTGAAGGGTTAAAATATCCGCTCTCGTTGGAGTTCTGACCTGCGGGATTTACGCGTCAGGCGCTTCGACGTTCCAATTGGCTGGGATGACGGATCGGCAAACGAAAAAGTTAAGGCTTTGAGAAATATTGACCGAGAAGGCGATAGGCCCAAAACGACTCGTCGGTCGCGGCGCTTTTGCGCAGTTGTTCGGGCGTGAAGCCGGTGTGCCGGCGCATGCGCCTGATCATGTGGGCCTGATCGGAGAACCCCGATGCGGCTGCCAGTTCTGCCCAATCGACCTGGCCATGTTCCAGGGCTTCGTGCAGGTTGGCGTAGAGTTGCTCGGAATGGCTGAGGCCGTGTAAATCGCGCTGGCTGACGCCCGACCAGGCTTTGACCCGCCGGGCAATTTGGCGGGTGCTGCGGCCTGGCCCTGACAGGGCGGCTCTTGCAACGAGGCTGCGCGTCCAGTCCGTCAGCCACTTGACCGGGATTGGATCATCGGGGCGGGACTTCTTCCAAAGCGTGGCGATGTTGTCTTCCAGAACGCTGAAACCGTGCTGGACGCTGCCGGTCTGGGTTGTGGCAAGGGCTTCGCGGCATGCCTCCAGAACCGGCATTGGCAAGGCGTCCTCGGCTGGCACCATGCGTCCGACAAAGTGACTCAGATCCAAACCGGTCATGGCGGAAAATGCATCTGGATAAAACGCTATGGTGATGGCGTGCGTCTCGCCGGGGTTCCAGCTCACAAGCGGCCCCAATTGCGCACCGGAGAATGCCAAGGAGGGGACTTTGGCGCCTGTCCAGGGTCGCTTTAGCTGTTGCGGGCCATCGACAAGATAGCAGTCGCCTGCAAGCATCCAGGTGACGCAGCACAGCGGTGACGCGGGAAAGAAATTGAAGCGCTCGCTATGGCCAAGCGCAACGCCGCGGGTGTCGCGAACGATCATGCAAAAAATGCAGCCGGCCAGAGCGGAGCGCGGCCAGACGATCTGAGCCGTTGTGGCGGGCGTTGAAAAAGGCTGCGTGACTTCGGCGGGGGCTGCTTCTGGCGGCAGCGCTGTTCCTGGTTGAGGCATCGATGTCGTCATGATTGGCGCTTGCCTTGCAGATTCTCCAGCCATCGCAGAGCGATGTCCGATCCATTCAATACACGGGTTATGCGACCCTGGCACTTGTTGCGCGGACAGAAACTCAACTTATGCAAGGCGGCCACAATGCGCGCAGTTTCTCATCTCGTCACCCCTCCAGCACCGCATGTGCACGCCCGGGACCTTGGCTCGGTGCGGCTCCTGTTGGGCAGCGTGCGCAACAGCCTGGGCATCTGGCCCGATTACGCGTTTGACACCAACTTCACCCGCAACACGTTGTTTGGCGTTGAGACGGTGCTCGTCAATTCGCCCGAGGGCGTGCGCCATGTGATGGCAGCGAATGCATCGAACTACGTGCGCCCGGCGATGATGGCGCGCATTATGCGGCCACTGTTGGGCCGTGGGTTGTTCCTGGCCGAGGGCGAGGAATGGCGGCGGCAGCGGCGATTGTTGTCGCCATCGTTCACGCCGCAGAATGTCAACGTGCTGCTTCCCCACCTTGTTGCAGCCGCGGGCGACCTGGTCGGCGAACTTGACGGTCAGTCGAGCGCGGACCTTTCGAGTGCTTATGAAGGGGCCGCGTTGAATGCTGCGTTACGGGCGCTGTTTTCGATGCCGGAAAAATCCGAGCGCGACCGCATTGGCAGTCTTGTCTGCCAATTCGTGACGGGGCCGGGCCGTCCGCAGATATTCGATGGATTTGCAAAAAGCGAAACCTCGTTCGCGTTTGCTTTGGGCAGGCGGCGAAATTTTCAGAAGCGTTGGTTCAAGGCCGTCGGCGAACTGGTGGCGGCGCGACAGAAGGCTCCGCACGAAGCGAGCAGTCGCGACCTGTTGGATCTCTTACTCGCGGCGCGAGATACCGAAAGCGGGGAGCCGTTGGCCAATGATGAGGTCCGCGACCAGTGCGCAACGATGATTTTTGGGGGCTATGAAACGACCGCGCGGCTATTGTTCTGGGCATCCTATCTGTTGACGCTCGATGGCGAAGAGCAGGAGCGGGTGCGCGCCGAGGTGGCGGCATTTTTTCCCGATCAGGTTACGACGTTGAGCGACCTGGAGAACTGGCCGCGGTTGCGCCGCGTGGTCCTGGAAGCCTTGCGGCTTTACCCATCGGTGCCGCTTCTGGTGCGCGAACCGCTGGAGGACGATGTCATCCTAGGGGAGCCGGTGCGGCGCGGCGTGCAGGTCTATATCGCGCCGTGGGTTCTACACCGCCACCGCGCGCACTGGGAAAATCCGACCGCGTTCCTGCCGGACAGGTTCGAAGGGCAATCTTCGCCGTGGACATCGGGCGGGGCGTACCTGCCGTTCGGGGCGGGCCCGCGGATTTGCATTGGCGCGGTATTTGCCATGGCCGAAGCGCAGATCATGCTGGCGAGCGTTCTCAATCGCTTCACACTGACGCTGGATGGCGACAAACCCGTAATGCCCGTCGGCCGCCTGACGATCCAGCCAAGCTATTCGCCGATGTTCAAGTTGGAGCGGACTGTGTGAAGTGAAGTGGAGCAGGATTCGATCGCTTTGACATTAGTTGCGACCGGCGTATCGCGATTGGCATCTGTGATATATCCAACCATCGGCTTACCATTGGCTTGGAATTTTATCATGAGCAAAGCAGCCCATACCACCAACTACAGCAATGTATTCATAAGCGTCGCCGAAGATTGCCCGGCGACATCGGGGGAGGTGCCCCCCGAACGTGGCGGCAAGCCGACTGTAGCGGGTTTGCAGTACGCGATGATTGCAGATTCTCCTTATAAGCACACATCAGACGAGATCGTATTTGCCACATCAGCTGTTGGCCGGGCACTTAACGCGAAGGCAAGCAAGGCCGAGCGACAGGCTAAGTGGGATCAATTCTTTTCCAAGGGGCAGGCGTGTCTCAGGGCATCATCGCTGGGAAAGAAATTCGGTTGGGGTATTCATTCCGACGAACGGGGTCGGGTGGCCATTTATGCGGTCGGTAGTTCCGAATATGAAAGCCTTGCTGGAGACATCAATCTTCGCCAGCTCAAAGCGATGCGATCGAAGCGCGGGTGATCGCAGCGAGTTAGCCCGAAGAGGGGACGCATGAATCGTGTTTCACCCAGTGCAGGACGTTGTTAAGCAATTCGGGACGATGAACGCCTTATGAACGGACTGTTCAAAAACAATTAAGGGGCTGACACCCATTGTGGCTCTCGTAGGGCAAAACTGAAGACCTGGAGAAACACAGATGATCTCGACTGCAACAAAGAACAACAACTCGCAACGCAGCCTACTTGGCCTTTTCATGCTGCCGCTTCTTGCCGCCGCACTGATATTCGGCTCTCTGGGCTTCAGTTCGACGTCAGCCGAAGCGGGTTCCTATCAGCAGGGCTACGCCAAAGGCAAAGCAGCAGGGCGCAAGCACGGCTACAAGGACGGCTTCAAAGGCGCCTACAAGGCTTCCTACGTCGAAGAACTGATCTTTGGCGGCAACAGCAAATATGCGGCCCGGAATGCTACCTCGGGGGAATTCACGCGGGGCTACAAGAACGGCTACCGCAAGGGCTATAAAATCGGATACCGCGCAGGGCAGCGCGATGGCAGACAGGCCGGCCGGGAAGATGCCCAGAATTGGAAAGAAGATCTGCGCGACAAGATGCGAGACTGCATGCGCAATGGCGGCTACGGCTGCTGATCTGACAGGCTTATTTCTAACGGCCAGAGAAGTGTTTGCGTCCCCGGAAAACGCGCCAGCGTTTTTCCGGGGTCTTCGCGTGATCAGGCTGGCTGATGAATTTCCCGCTAAGGGGCAAGATCCCGGACAGCTCCCTTGCTACGCTGCAGGAGCTTCCGGGAACGCAAATTTTGAGGATTGCGTTTTGTTGGGTTTCTCGAAGTTTCCGGTTGCAGAAGTGTGCATCCATCCAAAATAAAAAGCGGCTGCCGGAGGTGTTCCCCAGCAGCCGCTTCATGTTTGCAGATCGGTTCGCATATAGCGCTTAGATCATGTACTGGCCGCCGTTGGCGGAAATCGTTGAGCCGGTGATGAAGCCGGAATCGTCGCGCGAAAGGAACGCTACGACGTTGGCGATTTCTTCTGGCTCGCCCAGGCGGCCTGTCGGGATGTGCGGCAGGATGTTCTTCTTCAACACTTCCTCGTCGATGGCGCGAACCATCTCGGTGCCGATGTAGCCGGGGCAGACGGCGTTGACGGTGATGCCTTTGAAGGCGCCTTCCTGAGCCAGAGCTTTCGTGAAGCCGAGGTCGCCAGCTTTGGAAGCTGAATAGTTGACCTGGCCCATCTGGCCCTTCTGACCGTTGACAGATGAGATGTTGACGATGCGGCCGAACTTGCGATCGCGCATGCCGCCCCAGACCTGGTGGGTCATGTTGAAGAGGCCATTGAGGTTGGTGTTGATGACTTCCTGCCACTTCTCAAGGGTCATCTTGTGGAACATCGCATCGCGCGTAATGCCGGCGTTGTTGATCAGAATGTCAACTGGACCAACTTCGGCTTCCACTTTCTTGACGCCTTCGGCGCAAGCGTCGTAGTCGGCGACCGACCACTTGAATACGGGGATGCCGGTTTCTTCCTTGAACTTGTTGGCGGCGTCATCGTTGCCGGCATAGTTTGCTGCGACGGACACGCCTGCGTTCTTCAGAGCGACGGAAATTGCGTGGCCGATGCCGCGCGTGCCGCCTGTTACGATGGCAACTCGAGCCATTGGATAGTCTCCCTATCGATAGTTGTTTGATGGTGTCGGAGGAAACGGCCGCCTCGCATTGCGTACAGCCACCCCCGCTCGTCGGGGTGAAACCGGACCGTAAAAGGCATCGCCCATCCGATCCGGTTTCGCTTTTTTTGAACGTCAGGGTCAGTCGCGCTCAACGCACAGAGCGACGCCCATGCCGCCACCGATGCACAGCGTTGCAAGACCCTTCTTGGCGTCGCGACGCTTCATTTCGAACAATAGCGTGTTGAGGACACGGGCACCCGAAGCACCGATCGGGTGACCGATGGCGATGGCTCCGCCGTTGACGTTGACCTTGGAGGTATCCCAGCCAAGGCCCTTGTTAACCGAGATGGCCTGGGCTGCGAAGGCTTCGTTTGCTTCAATCAGGTCCAGATCCTCGTGCGACCAGCCTGCACTCTCGAGCGCCTTCTTGGAAGCGGGGATCGGGCCTGTACCCATGATGGCTGGATCGACGCCGGCGGTTGCTGCCGAAACGAGGCGGGCGAGCGGTTCGATGCCGCGACGCTTGGCTTCGGCTGCGGTCATCAAAAGGACGGCTGCTGCGCCATCGTTGATGCCTGAAGCATTGGCTGCCGTAACCGTTCCGGCATCGCGGTCGAAGGCCGGGCGAACCTTGGCGATGCCTTCAAGCGTGACACCTTCCTTGATGTACTCGTCCTGGTCGACGACCGTCTCGCCCTTGCGGGTCTTGATGGTGACCGGCGTGATTTCGTCGGCGAACTTTCCGGCCTTGCGGGCGGCTTCGGCCTTGTTTTGCGAGGCAACGGCAAAGTTGTCCTGCTCGTCGCGCGTGATCTGATATTCCTTGGCGACGTTCTCGGCGGTGGTGCCCATGTGGTAGCCCTGGAAGGCATCCATCAGGCCGTCGCGCAGCATGGAGTCCTTCAGTTTCAGGTCGCCCATTTTGGCGCCGTTGCGCAGATGTGCGACGTGTGGCGCCTGGCTCATGCTTTCCTGGCCGCCGGCAATGACGATCGAAGCCGATCCGTCGCGGATCTGCTGTGCACCCAGGGCGACCGCGCGAAGGCCGGAGCCGCAGAGCTGGTTCATGCCCCAGGCCGGGCTCTCAACAGGGATACCGGCGTTGACGGATGCCTGACGAGCGGGGTTCTGACCGCAGTCAGCGGACAGGACCTGGCCCAGGATGACTTCCGACACTTCGGCTGGAGCAACTCCGGCGCGTTCCAAGACCGCCTGAATAACGACCTTGCCCAGATCGTGGGCCGGCAGTGAAGCAAGGCCGCCGTTGAAAGACCCCACCGGCGTGCGTGCGGCGCTTGCGATGACGATCGTTTCGTTATCCTGACTCATATTGCAGTCTCTCCTGGTTTTGCCGCGGATTTCCGATCATCGGGGCCGCTGCGGCGATGATACTGAAGGGATATGGTGCTGTTGCCAATGGGCGGCAGTCATGATTTTTTGTGCACGTGCGTTGTATACTAGGTGCCGAGGCTAAGACGCAATCGCTACATCCGACGTACAGTCTGACGGGTTGGTAAGGCTGATGCCTAGAAATTCGCCACAAACGGCTTAAACTCGACTGGCGGTTGTGATACCGTGATGCAATGCAAAAGATTGGTATCGTACCGATCTGTCAAGTCTTCTAGTGAGCTGAGCGAGAAATGCTGGAAAAGGCCGAAACGCGAGACGACCAACGCGAATCCGTCGTGATCAAGAAGTACGCCAACCGGCGACTCTATAATACCGAGACCAGTACGTATGTGACGCTCGATGATTTGGCCGAAATGGTGCGGTCCGATCGTGACTTCGTCGTTTACGATGCCAAAAGCGGCGCTGAGCTTACGCACTCCGTGCTGACCCAGATTATTGTTGACCAGGAAAGCAAGGGGCAAACACTGCTACCGGTGCCCTTCTTACGGCAATTGATCAGATTTTACGGCGACTCGATCTCGCGGATGGTGCCCACCTACCTGCAGTTCAGCATGGAAACGCTGACCAAGGAGCAGGATCGCTACCGTGACCAGCTATCAACGGCATTCGGCTCGCATGCGACGCCCTTCGAGGCCTACCAGGAGCATGCGCGCCGCAACATGGCGATCTTCGAGCAAGCCATGAATATGTGGGTGCCCTTCCCAAATAACCCCGATGACGAAACCGCCGCTGAGGGCGATGAAGTCAAGGCCGTCACGGATGCCAAGTGCGAGAAGGTCAAGAAGGCTGCGACAGAAGTAACCCCGTCGCGCGATGAAATCGACGTCTTGAAGTCGCAACTGGCCGCAATGCAGCAGAAAATCGAAAAACTGGCGAACGGCAAGGAATAGCGCGGGGCTCTCACGGACGCTTCCAAACAAAGGCGCTAAGTTCGCTAATACATGTCTGTCTGACACTTCCCAGGTTCGTGTCAGATGCAAGCTTGTGTTGAGCAAGATGCCCATTGCCGCTGTTTGGGTCCACTGTTCCCGAAATCGCGTGGGACTGCTCAGAGATATCCAGCGCCGTTCGATCCTCCACAAGTGCGACAGTCGGCTCCTCCCCCTTGAAGGGGGAGGACGGAGTGCCATCACTTGGACCCGTCTTGCAGTCGCCAGCAGTCCCTCAATTGAAACGCCAGGGACCAAGTGATCGTGGCATTCCCAGGCGGGGGTGAGTCACTTTCTTGCGCCTCCAGATGCCCACCGCTTCGCGGCATCCGGCGCCGTATGATTCTCCCCGGAGGTTTGGTTAGTACCGACTAGATGCAGCTACCCCCTCCTATCCGCGCCGGGATCGCTTAGCCCCTCAGTTTTCGATTGAGCAAACGTCACCTTTTAAAGGCGGGGCTAAACGAAAAGCGCGGAGTCCTCCCCCTGAAGACAGAGGGAGGGGCTGCGTCGGGTTCAATCCGGAGACATGGGCATCAAAATAGCCCCATGATATGGGTGACAGGTGTCGCGAGCCACATGAGTTCTTCAACAGCCTGCCAGGTTCATTGCAGCTTGCTTCTGTGGTGAGGAGTGCCTCGCGGAAACTTGTCAGCGCACTTGGCTGCCAGCACTCGCTTATTCTGCGGCTGCCAGCACTCGTTATTCCGCGGCTTCCAGCACTCGTTATTCCGCGGCTTCCAGCTCGACGGCCAACTCATCCGCAGTCAATGGGAAGCCGAAGTGGAACCCTTGTAGATACGTGATGCCGGCCTGGGTGAGGATATCGGCGCACTCGGCGTCGGCGACCCACTCGGCCACGGTTTCCATGCCGAAGGTATCGGCCAGCTCGACCATCGTCTTGATGAAGATCTTATCTGAGCTATCGACTGCGAGGTTCTTGACGAAGGCACCGTCGATCTTCACGACATCGACGGGCAGGTGCTTGAGGTTCTTAAACGATGTATAGCCGGCGCCGAAGTCGTCAATGGCAACCCGGCAGCCCATCTCGCGCAGCGTGTCGACGAAGGCGACGGCCTGGTCGATATCGTCAATGACCGTCGTTTCGGTAATCTCTACGACCAGCCGCTTGGTCAGCGAGCGGTCCTCGTCGGTCAGGTCCTGTAGCGTTGCCAGCCAGTCGCGATCCGTCGTTGTGGTGCTCGATACATTTACCGACAAGCTGAGTTGCGGATGCTTTTTCAGCATCGCCACTGTCAGTTCCATGGTGCGTTTGTCGATCAGACGCAGAAGTCCGAACTGTTCGGCAAAAGGAATGAACTCGCCGGCCGATACGATCGTTCCGTCGGGTTTTTCCATGCGTAGGAGGCATTCGTAGAACGAAGCCTTACGCGTCTTTGACGAAATGATCGGCTGCAAAACCAGACGCATGCGGTGATCGTCCAGGGCGGCCATGATGTCATCTGCGATCTCGATGCGGCGCTGGCGGGTCAACTGATGGCCGGTGTCGACCTCGAAGCTGGCGAAGCTGTCAAAGCGACGCGATTTGGCCACCTCAAGAGCATGAAGCGAGCGGCTGAAAACTTCCCGGACGGAGCTGGCCTGTTCGGGAATCGTGACGCCGCCGATGGAAACTGTTGCTGTCATCTGGCAGGCGCTGGTCTGGATTGGCGTTTGGCGCACGGCCTTCATGAAGCGTTCGGCGGCAATGCGCATGGCACCAGTGCCGCAATTGCTCAAAATCACGCCGAACTTGTTTGACGAATAACGGCCCATCACATCGCCGCTGCGCAACTTGCGCTTGATCGTGGCGGCGGTGGCGCTGAGCACCTCGTCGCCGATTTCAAAACCGAAGGTTTCGTTGACCACCGCCAGGTTATTGACCGCGATCATCAGGAATGCGCTGGGTGCGCGCCGGCGTTCTGCACGGCCGATTGCAGCGGCGACGGCGTGTGGCAGGCGGGTGCGATTGAGGTGGTTGGACAGTTCGTCGCGCTCGGGACCATGGAGGGCTGCCTGCTCGGCGACAAAGCTTTCATTCACGACGCGGATGGTGCCGCGGGCGAGCGCGGGCTTGCCGTCGTCGCCGGGCCACCAGCGTCCGTGATCTTCAATCCAAATCGAGGCGGTTCCACGCAAGGCACCCGGCTTGAAGCGGTATTGCACCCGGTAGGGAACACCGCGATCGTATGGGCAGGCCTTGCTGGCGGCGATGGCCGCAGTGCGCCTGGCCCGGTGCTCGCAGACGACGCGCTGTTCAAAGTCGGAGCCGGATACGATATTGTCGATATCTTCCAGTCCAAGGACCGAAGCCGCGTTCGATTCCCACTTGAGCGTATCGGTGCCCAGATCCCAGACATAGGCGCACTCATCAACGGTTGATAGTACACCGACCAAGTCCAAGGCTTCAGATTCAGCAAAACCGTCGTCGTTCAAGACTGCCTCCGGACCGCCATTGCCAAGCGGCACGACTTTGGCGGGGACAGCGCCACTGTCGGCCAATTCGTCTCTGCCATGTCGGGGCAGGCGGGCTGGTCGGGATGAAGAACTCAAGGGAATAGATCCTAAGGTCAGTCGGCCGGTGTCCTGACCGCTGCGCGGCGTGGAATGTTTATCGAATTGAGGTTAGCTGGAAACTCCTAACAACAATTGAAGTTCGGCAGGTTCGAGCCGGCCGTGGCCTGAGTATTCGGGCCTTGCCGGGCATCTTTAGCAGGCTGAATCGCTCCGCCGGCCCGCGCGCCCCGTTTGTTCGAGTCCACACTTGCCTGGCTCAACACTGCACAAGCTTGTGTTGACGGTACCAAGATCATGCCCATCCCCTTTTGTCCGGACTGCAATTGTCGTGACTGCGCCCGCGAAGCGCCATCCAAAACCACCTCTCTCGCCACCGTCATCCCGTCATGCCGGAGGCGCGCACCGAAAACCGGACGGGATCCATGCAAGCCTCAAGGAACCGCAATCAGCCCTCCTAGTGAGGTGGATCAGAAGTTCGTTATTTAACTAGACGCAACCTGGGAAACGAGCTTCTGATCCGTAAACCTCACTAGACTCAACAGTTATGCTAGTGTGATTCAGAGCCCGAGAATTCGCTCCGAGGCTGCCGCATATGATCGGCGAATTCCTGACTCATCACACTAGACGCCGCCAGATCCGGCGTATCTTTCGAGGCTGCGAACAAAGGAAACCTTAGCTATTTCAGCACCTTGCGTGGATGGCCACCTGCGTGGCCATGACGTTATGGGGGAAGGGACGTTTGCAAGGACCGGCGGCCGTTGGCCATTGAAGGCGAGCGTCCCCCCGTGGCCTCTAGCAGTACTAGCGGAACTAACGGGATAGGCATGTCCCAAGGTCGTGTGGGCTTGCATATGGTCCACACTTCCCAAGGTCGTGTGGAGCAGTCGACCGCCCAAAACAATCGTACCCGGTGACGCTCGGGCGGGCCCGTGGATAATCCTACCTGAGCCTGATGGGGGCTAATGGTGGCGGGCAGACCTGGCTCGGCTGGGCGAACGCAAACAGGCCGCCCATGACGGACGGCCTGTAAATGCGCTTCAAGCGATGACGTGTGGCTTCTAATCGAGCGATCAGTGCCCCATTCCGCCGAAGCCGATATCGCGGCGTGCCACGCGAATACCGATCGTGTATCCGGCAATCACATCGATCAGGGTCGCGATCATGATCAGGAAGAAGACACTGGTGAACGCTGCATCAACCATCAGGAACTCGACAAGGCAGGCGATGAAGATCAACATCGAAAGGCCATGATCGAGAAGGGAAGCCGTTGAGGTGTAGGTCGCTTTGAGAATTTCGACGAACAACAGCAACATGGTCACGAGCAGAATCAGGTCGCCCCAATTGAAGCTCCAGCTAACAGCGCTATCGCCGCCCCGGAACGATGGCAGCGAGAATATCTCGGTTCGCAATATGCCTTCGGCGGTGCCGCTGTCGCCCGTCAGGCCCAACAAGACGACTGCATTGTAGAAAATGAATGCGAATACCATGAGCGGTAAGGATCTAAGCGACATGCGAAACTCCCCTGTCAGCCGGTTGTGCGGCGTGTCTATAGCGCGCCTTTATGGCCGTTTGACTTCAACGCTGCAACTGGCGCGCGGAAACGATCGGCGGAATAAGCGGGACGACGCCGTATTTTGGCCATCGAAACCGACCGAAAAACGGGACGAACGCATGACGATCCTTGACGGGACCGGTGGTGAATTAAACTTCCGACTTGGGCTCAAGGATCTGACGGCCGCGGTATTTACCCGACTTCAGATCGATATGGTGGGGGCGGCGGCGCTCGCCTGAATCCTTGTCTTCAACGTAAGTCGGTGCAGACAGGGTATCGTGGGAACGACGCGATCCGCGCTTTTGGCGCGAGACCTTCTTCATTGGAACGGCCATTGCAATTTCTCCAGGCAGGCGCGTGTTGAATCGCGCGATTGATGAGGGCGCTCGGACGATATCGGGATAAGGTTCGATGGGTTGCATCTAACCTGACCGCCTGTGACTATCGGGAGCAGCGCCAAATTCCGCATCACCCGGCACCGGGTGGATTAAGCGCGGCGTTATAAGCGGAAAATGGCGCAAGCGCCAGTCTATTTAACTCAAGATTTCGATGTTTCATCAACGGCAGGCTTTCTTGACCTTGGCCGCGCGGTTCTATATCGCGCCAATAGCCCGAATGCAGCCCAGATAATTGACGATGAGACCAACCGCGCGCCATGGACTTTACCGACCACCTGACAGCGACCGCCCGGCGCATCGAAACGGCTCTGATCCAGCTCCTCGATGGCCCACTTTGCGCTGGCACTCCTGAACGGCTATTGGCTGCCATGCGTCATGCGATGCTGGGAGGCGGAAAGCGGCTGCGACCCTTCCTTGCCCTTGAAAGTGCATCACTTTTTGGCATTGCCGAATCTCGAGCAATGGCTCCGGCGCTGGCGATCGAGCTGATCCATGGCTACTCGCTGGCACATGACGACCTGCCGGCCATGGACAACGACTTGCTGCGCAGGGGCCAGCCAACGGTCTGGGCGCATTTTGATGAATGGACGGCGATTCTGGCGGGCGACGGATTGCAGGCGCTGGCTTTCGAAGTGCTTGCTGCGGACGACGGGGACCTCGATCCACGCGTTTCGCTCCAATTGGTCGCAGGGCTTGCCAGGGCGAGTGGTGCAGATGGCATGGTGGGCGGGCAGGCGCTGGACCTTGAAGCTGAAAAGCTCGGGCAGCCGGAAGTTTCCAGTGCGGACCACATCCGATCCTTACAGGCGATGAAGACCGGCGCCCTGATCGGCTTTGCCTGCCAGACGGGCGCTTTTCTCAGCCAGGCTTCGGAAAATGAACGCGCGGCACTTCGCCAATACGGCGACCAACTGGGCTATGCCTTTCAGATCGCCGACGACCTGCTTGATGCAGAAGGCGACGCAAAAATTGTTGGAAAAGCTGTCGCAAAGGACGAAGCAGCCGGCAAGGCGACACTTGTTTCGCTAATGGGAATTGAGGCGGCGCGGCGCGAATTGAGCGCGGCCGTCGAGCAGGCCCAAAAGGCTCTCCAGCCCTTTGGCGAGTCAGCCCGGCACCTTATTGCCGCCGCAGACTATGTTGCCTCTCGCGACCGATGACGCTGCACATTGTCAGATTTGGTTAACCATTACGAGTAACCATAGGCTGATGCTGGTAGTGAGTTTTTAACACGTTCACAGCATTTTAGCGTTACGAGCGTCGGCTGTAAGCCGCGCACGAAGGGATCACGATTTGGAGAGTACACATGTATAAGTTTGTAGCCGTTGCAGCGCTCGCCGCTGTTGCGGTATCGGGTCTGCCTACCGTTTCCGAAGCGGGTCACTCCCGCGGTCATGACTGCCGTTTGTGCAAGACGGTGTCGAAAATGCGCTCGCGTGTCGCTGTGCGGCCGGTTCGCGCACCGATCGTTCGCAAGTCGGTTCCTCGCGATCCGCTGTTCAAGCTGGCTCCTCGCAAGCCTCGCGCGGTCCGCTCCTATACCCGCACCCGCATGACCCGTCCGGTCTTCAAGCGTCCAGTCATCAAGCTGCCGCCGCGCGACCCGCTGTTCAAACTGGCACCGCGCAAGCCACGTGCGGTCCGCTCCTACACGCGCACCCGTATGACCCGCCCGGTCTTCAAGCGTCCAGTTTTCAAAAAGGCTCCACGCGATCCGCTGTTCAAGCTGGCACCGCGCAAGCCTCGCCCGGCGCGCGTTTACACGCCTCGTGTTCGCAAGCCGCTGTTCACGCGCAGCAGCAGCCGCGTGCGGTAATCACCGCCACGGCAGTTAGACAGAACAGTTGAAATCATGGCAGGCGCGTCCGCTCAGGGCGCGCCTGTTTTGTTTTGAGGCCTCTTGAAGTGCCGGGGCTTGCCCCGGAGTGACCATACCGCCCCCCCGCCTTCAGCCCGGCTCGCAATAGCGCCCGATGGCGCAATGGCGTCCGGGCATGCCGATCGTGGATGATGCTGCGCCCTATTGCGCGGCTCGCTTTTCGCCTTCTGAGCCAACGCCAAAGCGCTGTTCGATATAGTCTTCCAGGATGTTCTTGAAATCTTCGGCAATGGCGGGACCGCGTAGTGTCATGGCCTTCTTGCCATCGATGAAGACGGGGGCGGCTGGTGTTTCGCCTGTGCCGGGAAGCGAGATGCCGATGTCGGCGTGCTTGGATTCACCGGGGCCGTTGACGATGCAGCCCATGACCGCAAGGTTGAGCGTTTCAACACCTGGGTAACGCGCTTTCCATTCCGGCATGCGGTCGCGGATCATATCCTGAACGTCGCGGGCGAGTTCCTGGAACACTGTCGAGGTGGTGCGCCCGCACCCCGGGCAGGCTGCAACCACCGGAACGAATGACCTCAGACCCATGGTTTGCAAAAGCTCCTGAGCGGTTTGCACTTCGACGGTGCGGTCGCCGCCGGGCTCAGGCGTTAGGGAAAAGCGAATGGTGTCGCCGATACCATGCTGCAGAAGGATACCCATCGCAGCCGACGAGGCGACGATGCCCTTGGAGCCCATGCCGGCTTCGGTCAACCCCAGGTGCAGGGCGTGATGACAGCGGCGGGCAAGTTGGGAATAGACGGCGATCAGATCGGGCAGCGAGGACACCTTGGCGGAAATGATGATGCGGTCGGCGCCCAGACCCAGCTCTTCGGCGCGCTCGGCAGAATTGACACCAGAGACGACCATTGCTTCGTGCATGACCTCACGGGCGTCCTTGGGATTTGCAGAGGCTGCATTCGCATCCATCAGACGTGTCAGCAGCTCCTGATCGAGCGACCCCCAGTTGACGCCGATGCGCACCGGTTTGTCGTACTTCATCGCCATCTCGATGATGGCTGAGAACTGGCGGTCTCTTTTATCCTTGAAGCCGACGTTGCCGGGATTGATGCGATACTTGGCAAGCGCTTCGGCGCAGGCGGGATTTTCAGCCAACAGGGTATGGCCGATGTAGTGGAAGTCGCCAACGAGGGGCACATCGCAGCCCAGCGCATCGAGTTTTTCGCGGATGTGGGGAACGGCTTTTGCCGCCTCGTCGCGGTCCACGGTTATGCGCACGAGTTCCGACCCGGCACGGGCCAGGTTGGCGACCTGGGTGACGGTTGCTGCGATATCGGCGGTATCGGTGTTGGTCATCGACTGGACGACGACGGGGGCATCGCCGCCAACGATGACGCCGCCGACGTCAACGGCAACGGATTTGCGGCGCGGGGCGATGAGGCCGGGTGTGGTTTGGGTCATGCGCTGACCTTTACATTGAGGAGGCCTGCAATCGCAAGCCGCCAATCATTCGGTTCAGAGCGTGTCTGGGATAGGGGGGATGGCGGCTTTGGCAATCGTTGGAACGATACCGCCCCCCTCACCCCATCCCTCTCCCCGGTGGGGAGAGGGGGGAAGACTCCACAGTCAATAGTCTCAATACAGCCGCTCATCAAACCGGGCCAACTCACCCCTTCGTGGGCTCCAGCAGGCGACGGGCGATGACCTGGGCCTGGATTTCGGCGGCACCTTCAAAGATGTTGAGGATGCGGGCATCACACAGGACGCGGCTGACCGGGTATTCGAGTGCGAAGCCATTGCCGCCGTGGATTTGCAGGGCGTTGTCGGCGGCTGCCCAGGCGACGCGTGCCCCCAATAGCTTGGCCATGCCGGCTTCCAGGTCGCAGCGGTGGCCGAGGTCTTTTTCGCGGGCTGCGAAGTATGTGAGCTGACGGGCGATCATGACTTCGACGGCCATCATCACGACCTTATTGGCGACGCGCGGGAATTCGTAAATCGGTTTGCCGAACTGGACGCGCTCCAGGGCGTATCTGAGGCCAAGATCCATGGCGCATTGAGCAACGCCGACGGCGCGGGCCGCGGTCTGAATTCGCGCACCCTCAAAGGTGTTCATGAGCTGCTTGAAGCCTTGGCCTTCGGCGCCGCCCAGAAGCTGGCCTTCGGGCACCTGGAAGTCATCGAAAGAAATGTCGTATTCCTTCATGCCGCGATAGCCGAGCACTTCGATCTCGCCACCGGTCATGCCTTCGGCAGGGAACGGATTGGCATCATCGCCGCGCGGCTTATCGACCAGCAGCATGGACAGGCCGCGATAGCCTTTCTCGTCGGGGTTGGTGCGGACAAGAAGCGTCATCAGGTCGGCGCGGACGGGGTGCGTGATCCATGTCTTCTGCCCGGTGACCGTGTAGCTTTCTCCGTCCTTGACTGCGCGTGTCTTCAGGGACGCAAGATCGGAGCCGACGTTGGGTTCTGTAAAGACGGCGGTGGGGAGAATTTCGCCGGTCGAGATCTTTGGCAGGTACTTTTGTTTTTGTTCCTCGGTGCCGTTGTGCAGGATCAGCTCACCGGCGATCTCGGAGCGGGTTCCCAACGAGCCGACGCCGATGTAGCCGCGCGAGAGTTCTTCGGAAACAACGCACATGGCCTGCTTGCCTAAGCCAAGGCCGCCCAGCTCCTCGGGGATGGTGAGGCCGAAGACGCCCAGTTCGGCCACCTTCTCGATGATCTCCATGGGGATGTAGTCGTTGGCCAGATGCCACTCGTGGGCGTGCGGGGCGACTTCGGCTTCGGAGAATTTGCGCATCTGTTCGTGGATTTCGGCGTGCATCTCATCGAGGCCGGAATCGCCGTAGGTGGTTGCGCCCTGGGCATCGGAAATCATTTTGGCGAGCCGCGCCTTGATGTCGGCAGTTGCGCCGGTGGCGACGAGTTCTGCGGTTGCGTCCTCGAAGGCGCGGACTTCAGCGCGGGGAATTTTCAGGTCAGCCGGGCGGATGATCTCCAACTGGCTCATCGGGATGCCGCCGGCGATCTGGCTCAAGTATTCCGAGAAGGCCACACGCGACAGGAGAACTTCAAAGTCAGTGAGCCTGCCTTCGGATTTCAAGGTCGTCGCCCAGGCGTGCATCTGGCGCAGGCCTTCGACGGTCGTTGCCAGCCAGGCAAGTCCGTGCGTGGGGTTTTGAACCGCATCCATGTCGCCGTCTGCCGCATCGATCAGTTCGCGGACGCCGTCTTTGGCAAGGCTGAGGATATGCTCGGCGGCTTCTACGGATTTGCCCGCGGCTTCCAGAAATACGTCATGGTCAGCCAATCCGTCAGTGCCTGCGATCGCTTCAGCGGTTCTCATATATGGTCTTCCTTTTCTGTTGGCGTGCCAGCCGTATCGCGCGATGATTTTGCGTCGATGTGGCGGCGCTCGACCGTTCGATAAGATTTGCGACGCACAATAACGGCCAAAACCCCTGTTGCAATGGGGCACTTCTCGGATTTAGCCGGATTGCCCAGTCGATGCAGTATATTGGCGGGTTGGTCAGCGCCCGCGGAGCGCTTTCAAGAACCGGTTAGTTGGCTTTTGCGGCCCGGTTGCATCTGATTGCCGATCGGGATCGGTCGCCACTTCGGTTGTAGCCTCAGGTGTGGGGCGCACATCGGGGGCAGGGGATGGAGCGGGTGCGTCATCCGCCTCAACCTCGGGATGGGGGCGTGGCGGCGGTGGCTGCACGGCTTGAACCCGTCCCTTCGGCTGAGATCTGACGATGTTGACCCAGGCCTCGGCCACATCCTCGCGGTAGGCGGAATAGCGGTCGACTTCGGGCGCTCCAGACTTGCGCGTCTTGCTCAACCGATTTCGCAATGTGTGGCCGGGCAGAGCGTCGCCGTCGGCCGCATCAGGCAAGGTGCCGGCATCTTTGTCCGGTTCGATCTCATTGTCGATGGTAAGGCTGGTTGTGGGTTGCTTGCGGGGTGTGATGATGACCTCTGCTTCCTCACCCTCGAAGGCTTCGAATGAAGGGGCTATCTGCTGTTCCCGGGCGGACCGGTCTATTGCCGGCATTTTTTGCCCGGTCGAGCGGCCGGGGCTTTCGGGGGCTGCCGCTGCCGGGGCAGTTTCCGAGGCTACAGTTGGCGAGGGCTCGGTTGCCTGGTGTTGCGTTTCCGGGGGCTCGGGCGTTGGTGATGTGAGGGGCGAAGGCGTGGATTTTTGAGCCTCGCCTCGCGAAATCGCAATCGGCGTTATGGCCGTCACCAATGGCGGCTTGGTTTTGGGTGCTGGGTTTGCCGCCTGGCCGGCTATGGCTATGGGTTGGGGTGGCGGAGTTGGAGCAGCCTGGGGCTGTGGGGCGACTTTTGCCGCTGGAGCCATACTTTCACGGGTCGCCAGTGGCGGCGTGGGCGCGGGCGTCGCCTGGGCGACTGGCTTTGCGGCTTCTTGCTGCTGGGCCTCAGGCCCGGTCTCAGGCTCGGTCTCAGGCTGGGCCTCCGGCTGGGCCGATAGGTGTTGAGATTGCAGTGCGGCCTGCTCATTGCGCGCATCGAGGCGGCGCCGCAGGCCTGGGTCGGGAACCAACATGGGACCGGGGTAAGCGACGATCGGAATCGGTTTATCGCTCTTGCGCAGGGCTGCGGCCTTCGTGGTGTGCCCCCTGGCGAGTGCGGCGGCCTGTTCCAGCCAACATTCCCGCGACACACGATTTCCCAGGTCACAGTCGATTGACAGCGCGGCGATGTCTTCGGCGTTGAAGTCGGCGATTTCTACAAACCGGGTTACGCCAAGCTCATTTAACCTGGCGGCGACGAATACAGGCATGTCATCGATGAGGGCGAGCTCATCGGGAAGTTCAGGCGGGTCGAACAGGGCTGGAGCGGGCGGTGCGGAGGGCGGTGGGAGCGCGCTTACCATAGGCGGTTGTTGGGACGGTTGGGGGATGCTGACCGGTGGGGTTTGCGCGGGTTCGACAATTTCGGGCCGATGATGGGCGATATCGACCGTTGGCGTGGCTGGCAACGGCGGCAGGGAAACCGAGGGTGCGGGGGCGACCGGTCTGGGCGTTTCAATCGGTGGCTGGTGTCTAATCGGAAAGCGGGCGGACACCGGTGGAACGGTCGCGCGGATCGCTTCGAGGGCCGATGCGAAGCGGGCTGAAACCTTGTTGCCGTCGGGCGGGGCAAGAGCGTTCAGCGGCCGAGCCGGCAATGGTGCGGGGGCAAGCGTTGTGGCAGGCGATAGCGAATTTGGGGCTGTTTGGGCACTGCGCACAGCCTTGGTTGCGATCGACGTCAGGGCGGCGGACACGAGCAAACGAGAGCGAATGGAAGCAACTGCCTCGGCGACGAGGGAATTCGTGCTTCGCTGGCTCGCCGTTGAATGTCCCGGGGTCAGCGGAGCTTCGGGCCGGGGGGCTTCGGCCTGGGGGGCTTCGGGCTGGGGGGCCTGCCGTTCGGCTGCTGGGTATTGATCGGATGCGTGGTGCGGCGTTGGGACTTGGTCGTCGGGCTTTTCGTATGCCGGGGGCGGGGCGGTGGAGGCGGGGCGCTCGGGGTGGAGACCGCCGATAGCCTTTGCCCTGCGGAGCGCGAGCTGGGCTGCCTGCTCAATCCAGGCGTGACGATGGATTTCGTTACCCAGGCGCAGGGCTGCTCGCAGGCTGCGGACGTCTGTTGCCGACCAGTTCGCGATTTGATCGAAATGAATGATCCCGAGCTTGTTTAACCGCTCTGCCAGGGCGGCGTCGATCCGGCGGATCTTGGTCAGGTCATCGGGCGTATTGGGATCAAGCGTCGTTAAGGCCACGCCGGTCTCTGGAGGCCGGGTATGGATCGTAACTTTGGGCTGGACCTTGGGATTTGCAGCATTCGGCGTCATTATGGTGCGGGCCGCCACCGCGCGACCTGAGCGCAGCAGGCGCTCCATGGCACCCAGTCCCTTCTGCTTTGGCGTCTTGGCGGTCATTCACCGCAACTCCTGAAATTCAATCTAGAAATCCTGGGCCGCCCCAATAACTTAGCGGCTTGCAAAAAAAGCGATAGGTACTGCCGGCCACATGAGTTTATCAAAAAACTGCTAAGGCAATCGTTTCATTCAATCATTTCTCGTTGGTCGCGTCTATGGTGGCTAACCCGCCAGTCTTAAAGGGGAGTTGAGCGTCATAGCCCAAGGCTGATCCATTGTCGTGTTTCGTTTAGTTTGCTAACGCTTAACCTTACGGGACACGGAGACGAGCACTAAATTGCCGGGCGGGTCGATTGACAATGGCGCGCTGCCTTGTCCGGAAAGTCAGGCAAACTTATTTGACATCAACATCTTAGTGCCCTGTAGCTGCCGGCCTGCGATTGCCGGGCGCGGCGAGGGAAGATGGTGGGAATCACACTTCATGAGCGAAGAGAAAAGCGAATTTCTAAAGGCGATCTACCGGCTTTATGAGCACTCGGGATTTTCGCTTGCGGGGGCCGTAGCGTATTCCTTCATCATTTCGCTATTCCCGTTCTGCCTGTTCCTCGCCGGGCTGGCGGGACTTTTGGGCACGCCGGAACTGGCGCAGGCCGCCGTCAAGAACCTGTTTGATATTCTGCCCAAGGATGTGGCGAGCGTGCTTGCGCCGCAGGTCGTGTCAATCATGAGCATTACCCGCATCGACCTGCTGACCGTTGGTGGGGTGATCGCACTGTTCTTTGCAACCAGCGCCATCGAAACGCTGCGCGCGGCACTCAACGGGGCCTACCGCGAGCACGAAACGCTGATGTATCCGCTGGTGTTGTTGCGCAGTATGTCGCTTGTGTTCATCAGTGCGATCAGCATGCTGGTATTGGCCTGGGCGATTGTCGTGGGTCCTGGCATCGCGGCCAAGATCGAGCCCAACTGGCTGCGCAATATTCTCGATTCGACATGGCTGACATTCGGGTTTCGGTATTTGCTGGCTGCGGCTGTTATCGGCATCCAGCTTATCGCGCTGCATCTGTGGCTGGCGGCCGGTGACCGCACGTTGCGCGATGTGCTGCCAGGGGTGGCTGTCTCGACATTCCTCTGGGTGGCGACGGCGGGCCTATACTCCTATTACCTGGAGTTCAGCGACTACTCCCGCTTCTATGCGGGCCTTTCCCAATTGATGGTGGCGATGATCTTTTTCCAGGTGACGGCCGTCATCATAATCCTGGGTGCGGAACTAAACCGGGGCTTGATCGAGTTGCGCAAAATTCGCACGGAGGCTGCTCGCCGGAACACGAAAGATGCGATGCTGGATTCGCGGCGGAGTGTTTGAGGGTAGGCTGGGACGCGGAAGTACTTGCGGAAGTCGACTTCCCAACTTTCGTCCGCCTGGTAGATTGGCTGAATGCAAGGAACACTCGTACTAACTATCCTCACCGTCCAGAGCAGTTACCTCAAGCAGGTTGAGCAGCCACGACCCGACGAGGCCCGAGTGCCAGACACAATCCAGTGGTGGATCGCGCCGCTGGGAAATTGGCGAATTCGAACATTTGCTCTCGACCACGATATCCATACTCACGCGGTTGGGCATGCTGACAACTTGGTTGAACTAGCTCTGACGAACACCGAAAAGAATTACTTTGATGTAATTCATTCACAGCACGTCATAGAGATCAGCGACTGCCGAGATGAACAGTCGATAAGTGCATCCTTTCGAAGGGCGGGTTTGGAAGCGCGTTTTGAGTTTGCGGAAGGACGCTTCGTATTCTGGAAACCAGACGACGAACGCTACTACACGCAATCCGTGCCGAACTGAGTTTGGGCACAAGGGGCTATTTGCACTCGCTAATCACTTATCTCCGAGCGCCAATAGAAACCGCTATTGTCGATCTTAAGTAAGATCCCAAATTGTGCGTCTCTAATGATCGTACCGTTGCACATGATGTCGTCTGGATTGCCATGCTCGTCGGCATCGCCCGATACGAAAACAAAGCGTCGCCCGACCGCATCTTCAAGTGTCAATCCGATGGCGGACAAATCCTGGAAGGTACCATTCGTAGGACGGAACCCACGCTCGGTTACAGCTGCGTTAAAGTCGCAAAAAATTTCTGGATCACTCGATTTTGTTCGCTTCATCATTCCGAACCTATAGCGAAGCGGGCAAATGTCTGCCATGGCTCAATCGCGATTCCAAGCACCCCTGTGAATGCTGATCGGTTACATGGTCGCTAGGCCGTCAGGCCAGGGTGTCAGGCTGGATTCGCGCGTAACCCAGCAATCACTGACGGGGCGCAGCGGTCGCCATGGGCCGGATCAGGAAGACGGCGGCCATGACCAACCCAATCCCGACCAATTGCAGGCCGATAAGTTGTTCGCCGAACATGATGGCGGCCATCAGAGCCGTGGTGGCGGGGACCAGATAGAACAGGCTCGTCACCTTCGAGACGGCGCTGGCTCGGATCAGCATCATCAGCAGCAGGATTGCTCCGATCGACAAGACGACGACAAGCCAAGCAGTTGCCAGCCAGAATTCCAGTGTCCAATCGACCTTCATGGTCTCTGTTGAAAGCGCCAAAACAGCGGCTGAAATGAAAGCTCCAGCATACTGATAAATGGTCAGGGTCAGCAGGCTGCCACTCATTCCGTGCCGCTTCTGATTGAGCGTGCCAAACGTGATGCCGGCAAGGGCGGCCAGAACGCTGGCGAGCGCGGCGAGACTGAGAACGTCGCCGGCGGCGCTACCTGAAAGCTTGGGGCCGAGCACCAACAACACGCCGCACAGCCCGATTCCCAGTCCGGCTATATGGCGCGGGCCTGGCCATTCGCCAAGCAGCGGGCCAGCCAGGATCGCTGTCAGGATCGGCTGGGTGGAGACGATCACCGCGACGACGCCAGCGGGCATGCCTTCGCTCAGTGCCCACAACACGCCTCCAATATAGACCGTGTGGATGAGGAATCCGGTCATTGCCGCATGAATGGCGATTCGAGGAGACGGCCAATCCCTGCGTGTTGCGATTGCCCAGGGTAGAAGCAACGCCAAGACCAGTGCGAAGCGAATTGTCAGGAATGTGAACGGTTCAGCGTATTCGCCGCCGACCTTGGAGCCGATGAAGCCAGTCGACCAAAGCAGGACGAACAGGACAGGTGCGATGCGCAGGAGCATTTCGGCGGCTCGCAGTTGGACAAAAATAGACCCGTCCGCAAATTTGCGAACGGGTCATTTGGTGTGCTGACTTCAGATTACGCAACGGCGGCTTTCGTCGTGTTGCGGACTGCCTGTTATCCGGCGAAGCGCGACTGGCTGGCTTCGCGGGTGTCTTCCAGGGTGCGCAGGCCCGTCGTTGGAGCCGACACCAGCACGGACATGTTGCCGGGCTTGTGCTCATTGTTCCACATGCGCATGTGGGCCTTGGGGATCTGGGCCCATGGGAAGACTTCCGACATGCACGGATCGATGCGTCGTTCAATGACCAGCTTGTTGGCCTGGGCTGCCTGCTTGAGGTTGGCGAAGTGCGAACCTTGCACGCGCTTCTGGTGCATCCACAGGTAGCGGGCGTCCATCGTCAGGTTGTAGCCGGTGGTGCCCGCACAGATGACGACCATACCGCCGCGCTTCACAACGAGGACGGAGACCGGGAAGGTTGCTTCGCCTGGGTGTTCAAAGACGCAATCGACGTTGACGCCCTTGCCGGTGATGTTCCAGATGCCTTTACCGAAGTTGCGGGCCGCCTTCATCCAATCGTTGAATTCAGGCGTGTTGACCTTGGGAAGCTGGCCCCAGCAGCCCTTGTAGTCCTTGCGGTTGAGGACCCCTTTGGCCCCCAGTTGCATGACAAAGTCTCGTTTATCGTCTTCGGAGACGACGCCGATTGCATGAGCGCCGGCTGTGGCGCACAACTGAACGGCCATTGATCCCAAACCGCCAGAAGCGCCCCAGACGAGCACGTTATGGCCAGGACGCAGGATGTGCGGACGGTGGCCGAAAAGCATACGGTAGGCGGTTGCCAACACAAGTGTGTAGCTGGCGCTTTCCTCCCAGGTCAGGTGCTTAGGACGGGCCAGAAGCTGGCGGTCCTGGACGCGGCAGAACTGTGCGAAAGAACCATCTGGTGTCTCGTAGCCCCAGATGCGCTGCGATGGCGAGTACATTGGGTCGCCGCCGTTGCATTCCTCGTCGTCGCCATCGTCCTGGTTGCAGTGCACAACGACTTCGTCGCCAACTTTCCAGCGTTTCACTTTGGAACCGACGGCCCAAACGATGCCTGAAGCATCCGATCCGGCAATGTGAAGGGACTGTTTGTGGACGTCGAACATCGAGACGGGGGTGCCAAGTGAGGCCCAAATGCCGTTATAGTTAACGCCGGCGGCCATCACGAGTACGAGTACATCGTGGCTGTCGAGCTCCCACGTGGGAACGACCTCGACCTGCATCGCCGAATCGGGCGGACCTTCGCGATCCTGGCGGATTGTCCAGGCGTACATGTTCTTTGGTACGTGGCCCAGCGGCGGAATCTCACCGACTTCGTACAGGTCCTTTTTGGGCGCTTCGGAAGCTGGCGCACCGTTCTCATTGGCAACTTCTGACTGCGCGGCAGCGCCTTGGCTCGACATTTGTATAGCTACTCCCAATCGTTGATCACTAGCGTTCCGCCTCCAACGGGGTGAGTCCCCGATGCCGGCCCGGAATCCTAGTCTGAACTTCACGTGTTTGAGTTCCAGGTTCGCAAACGCTTGCCCGCCTTTACCCCAAGGCAGGCGTCGGGTCCAGAACTCGGGCGGTGTGTCTGCCGTATTGCGGCGCGGCATTTAGAGCGTGACTTGACACCTGTGGCAAGCCCCTTATCGGGGGCAGCAGGGTCGGGAAACGCGAAATCGCTTATGAAAATTTAATCGGTTGCTGGGATAATCGTGACTAATTCAGCATCCTGACAGAGTATCCGAAAGCTTGGATACGCCAGCCAGTTAACGGGTTCCCGCGCCATGATGGACCTCTTCTTCAAGATTATCGACGTATCGGACCAGTCGTTCTTCCTCATCGTCGGGCTTTGCGTTATCGCTGCGGCCTTGATGCGAGAAATTCTTGGCGGCATCTATATCGCGGCTGCGGCTGTGCCGATCTATGTCTTTGCCTCGCTGAGCTGCCTTTATCTGTTTCGGGTCAAGCACCTCGTTGTCGTGGCCGACGAAGACATCGAGGCGATCATTGCCGCATCCGTCGGCGTTACGCTGGTATTTTTGTGCTCGCTTGTGATTGTCGACATTTTCCGCTCGATTACCGGCTGGAACGTCAAGCGGATCATCAAGAGCCGCAAGCTGTTAAATGCGGATCGCAACTCCCAGTCGTAACTGGCAACGACGACTAGATTATTTCCGCTTCAGGCGAAATCCCACTTCCGGCCCGCGCCCCCGTTGTTAAAGTCCACACTTCCCTTGCTCAACACTGCGCAAGCTTGTGTTGACGTCCCAAGGTCGTGTGGAGCAGCCGACCGCCCAAATCAATCGTATCTTGTGACGTTCGGGCGAGCGCACGGGCGTACTTTGCCAAAGCTTTAACAGGCTGTTGAAGGTTATAGCCGGGGCCAACCGGTCGCCGCGCACCATCCGTTTTCCAGATTCGGCATTTTGATTCCGGTTTGCGCTACACAGCCCGGGCGCTATAGAGTTCTGCTTCGATTACACGACTTGGAACACTAGTGGTCCGTCTCCGACACGCAGCACTCGAAGTGTCTACGCCGGCCCACTAGCCAACTTATTGATTGTGTTTTGAATTCACAGACATTGCTCCATCTAACTGCGGAGACAAGTGCCTGATTCGAAACACCAGCCGAGAGCGAGCGGAATGAGCGACAGAACGACGGGTAAACCAACTTCGGCGGCACCAGCAGGCGGATCGGAAGCTGCCACTTCCCGCGACAAGCCGTGGATCTTTCGCACTTATGCCGGCCACTCGACGGCTGCCAAGTCGAATGAGCTCTACCGCAAGAACCTGTCGAAGGGACAAACGGGCCTTTCCATTGCCTTCGATCTGCCCACTCAGACCGGGTATGACAGCGACCACGAGTTGGCTCGAGGTGAGGTTGGCAAGGTCGGCGTTCCGGTCAGTCACCTGGGCGACATGCGGGCCCTACTCGATGGCATCCCGCTCGATAAGATGAATACGTCGATGACGATCAATGCCACCGCTGCATGGCTATGGTCGCTTTATATTGCCTTTGCCGACGAGCAGGGCGCACCGCGCGGCTCGCTGACCGGCACCATCCAAAACGACATCATCAAGGAATATCTCTCGCGCGGAACCTACGTTTTCCCGCCTGAGCCCTCGTTGCGGCTGATCAAGGACACGATCGTGTTCGGCTACAAGGAAGTGCCGAAATGGAACCCGACCAATGTGTGCTCGTATCACCTGCAGGAAGCCGGTGCGACGCCGAAACAGGAACTGGCCTTCGCGCTTGCCACCGGAATTGCCGTTCTCGACACGGTGAAGGCATCAGGGGCAGTTGCTGAAGAAGACTTCGGGCGCGTCGTGGGGCGTGTTTCGTTCTTCGTCAACGCAGGCCTGAACTTCGTCACCGAAGTCTGCAAAATGCGCGCGTTCACCGAACTGTGGAACGAAATTACCGCCGAGCGCTACGGCGTGACCGACCCGAAATTCCGCCGGTTCCGATATGGTGTGCAGGTCAACTCGCTGGGGCTGACCGAACAGCAGCCCGAAAACAACGTCTACCGTATTCTGATCTCGATGCTGGCCGTTACGCTGTCAAAGAACGCGCGGGCACGGGCAGTCCAGCTTCCCGCCTGGAACGAGGCGCTGGGGCTGCCGCGTCCCTGGGACCAGCAATGGTCGCTTAGAATGCAACAGATCGTGGCCTATGAGACCGATCTTTTAGGCTTCGGCGACATCTTCGATGGCTCAAAAGAAATCGAAGCCAAGGTTGGCTCGCTGAAAGAAGAAGCGCTGGCGGAGTTGGCGGCCATCGACAAGATGGGCGGGGCTGTTGCTGCCATCGACTACATGAAGCGCAAGCTGGTGGAGAGCAACTCGCAGCGGCTGCGCAATATTGAATCAGGCGAGCAGGTCGTTGTCGGCGTCAATAAATGGACGGAGACCGAGCCATCGCCGCTATCGGCTGGCGAAGGTGCGATTCAGGTTGTCGATCCGGCGTTCGAAGCCGAACAAGTGGCCAAGTTGAAAGCCTGGAGGGAAGCGCGCGACCAGAAAGCAGCCGATGCTGCGCTGGCCGAACTGGACGCTGCGGCCAAGGAAGGCCGCAACATCATGGAAGCCTCGATTGCCTGCGCCAAGGCCGGTGTGACGACGGGCGAGTGGGGCGGTCAGCTTCGCAAAATCTTTGGCGACTACCGGGCGCCGACCGGGGTTTCGCAGTCGGGCCGCACGAGTGATGGCGGGCGCATCGAGGAGGTTCGCGCCTCTGTTGAGGCTGCCAGCGAGCAGATCGGACGGCGGGTCAAGTTCCTGGTCGGCAAGCCGGGACTTGACGGGCATTCAAACGGTGCCGAGCAGATTGCCGTTCGGGCGCGCGATTGCGGAATGGAGGTTGTTTACGAAGGCATCCGCCTGACGCCTGCGCAGATCGTTCGCGCTGCTGTCGACGAAAGCGTGCATGTTGTTGGGCTCTCAATCCTCTCAGGCAGTCATGTTCCACTCGTCAAAGACGTTTTGGAGAAGATGCGCGCTGAAGGCATCGAAGATGTCCCGCTGATCGTCGGCGGCATCATTCCGCCCGAGGACGCAGCCCAGCTCAAGGCGCTTGGCGTTGCTGCGGTTTATACGCCGAAAGATTTCCAGCTCAACGACATCATGGCTGATATCGTGAGGCTGGTTGCGGGGCGGGCTGAGGCTGCTTGATGGGGGGCTGATCGCGACTCTGGCGTTTAACGCCGCCGGCGCCTCTTATTGTTGGCCATCTTCTGCTTGGCCTCGCCCTTTTTTTTAGTGGGATGGTCAAGTGCGGGTGCTTCTGAGTTGCGCAAAAATACTGCCAGCAAAAGAGGCGCAAGAAACATTCCATAGAGGCCATGAGCGGCAGCAACAAGCCGACCGATTGGGCAGGGCTGAAAGTCGCCGTAGCCCAATGTCGAGAATGTGACCATCGAAAAGTACAAGTAGTCTCTTGGTGCTACGATGACGCCCTCGGAAGAGCCCCTAATCCCGAAAAATGCGGCGAACATTAAAGCCTGCAACACAATCAGGAAGACTAATGCTCCGGCCACGTTTGCGATGCCATAAACCCCGAACCACGTTGGTCGCGGATACATTTCCAATGCTCGACTCGCTGCAGCCAATAGGAAATAGGAATAGGCAAGAATTGTTGATAACAGTAAGGCTTGCTGCATTGGCTCGTTTGGGAGACCCTCCGCACAAACTTGCCGAACCTCGACTACGTTGAGTAGCCAAGCCGTCAACACAACTGCCCCGGTCCAGGGAATTAGGGCATGGAGCCTCAAAAAGATCATGCTCTTTGCTCCATTCCATCCAAGCAAGGTCGCTTGAGTAAATTTTTGTGAGGCGCGCAGGCTCTCGGTGATTTTTCTGAAGAAAAATGCACCTGCCGCTGCACCGGAGTCGGTTGTTGAAATGTTGCACTCGCTTTGCTGAAGCA
>JAHZKP010000012.1 GCA_022600345.1 Alphaproteobacteria bacterium
CATCGAATGAGCGCAAGGCAGACCTGCCTGGGTGGCTACACCGCTACAACTGGCATCGCCCACACGCTAGCCTTGACAAGAAACCACCGATCAGCCGTCTCGGCCTGACCGAGAACAACCTATTGAAGCTTCACATCTAGTCGGCGGGTTAAGCACGTTCGTTTGTAGAAAACCGGTGAGGTGACGAAGTGGCTGGGCATTTATGCTCTAAGCGGCCAGAATGCGGTGTGTGATCATCGGCCGTTCGGTGACTTCTAAAAACAGGTTGACGAAGCAGTCTGATGACCAAAGCCAAGTGACTTGACCCCGTGCGGTATCCTGAGATTCGCACGGGCCATGAGTGAGTGCCGCCATGGAACGGGAGACACTGGAGCCGCGCGAGGCTGAGCACCGTGCGTCACTGCGACAGCGCGCGTTCGAGATTCTCGAGCACAGCCGGCGGCGCGATCTGGCATCGCGCATTGTCGATGGCGTTCTGGTTGCGCTGATCGTT
The DNA here is from genome assembly GCA_022600345.1 of Alphaproteobacteria bacterium. Taxonomy (GTDB): domain Bacteria; phylum Pseudomonadota; class Alphaproteobacteria; order Rhizobiales; family Hyphomicrobiaceae; genus Filomicrobium. Next base: position 494 of record JAHZKP010000012.1, read on the forward strand.
GCCAACGTAGCAGTGGTCATTGCCCAATCGGTGCCTGAGGTTGCTGCCCAGTATGGCGGTCTACTCACCGCGTTCGACCGCTTGTGCGTGCTGATTTTCGCCATCGAATATGCTGCCCGGATCTGGGTTGCGCCCGAACATCTCATGCTGCGGGGGCGTGGAGATGCCATGGCGCGGCTGCGCTTTGCAGGCACACCGCTGATGGTTATCGATGCGCTGGCGATTGCGCCGTTCTTCCTCGAATTGTTGTTTCCGGCCAGCTCTGTCATCCTGCTCACTCGCCTCGTGCGCATCTTGAAGCTGGCGCGCTATTCGCCTGCTATTGCGACCATCGGGCGGGTGCTTGCCTTGGAGAAGCGGGCGTTGCTGGCCTGCGTCGTCATTCTAACGGGCGTATTGATCACGGCGGCTGCGGTGATGTTGGCGGTCGAGGGTCATAAGCAACCCGAGCGCTTGGGCGACATGCCCAAGGCGATGTGGTGGGCGGCTGCGATGCTGGCCAAGATCGGCGGTGGAGAAACAGAACCAGTGACGGCGCTGGGCCGGATCGTTGCTGCCATCACGGTGATGCTGGGGATCTTCTGTTTCGCGCTGCCGGTCGCGATTATCGGGCGCGGTTTTTATGAAGAAATACGCAGGCGCGACTTTGTCGTGACGTTTGCGATGGTGGCCCGCGTGCCGTTGTTTTCCCGCTTCGATGCGGCTGCGATTGCCGATCTGGTGAGCCTGCTCAGGGCGCGCACGGTAACGCCGGGGACGCAGCTAATGCGCAAGGGGGACCGGGGCGATGCGATGTATTTCATTGCCAGCGGTGTGGTCGAGGTGGCAGGCGACAACGTCGATGTGCGGCTGACGGAGGGGGACTTTTTTGGCGAGATGGCGCTGTTGTCCAGGGAGCCGAGGACAGCAACGGTGACGGCTGTTAGCTCTGCGGATTTGCTTGTGCTCGATGTCGATGACTTCATGCGGCTGGTCGACCGATTGCCCCAGTTCAAGAGCCAGATCGAGGAGATCGCCAGGGAGCGGAAAGAGGGTAAGGCTGATGGTGGGGCGGGTGACCGAGATGAGTTGTGAGGGTTCGGCCGTGGCGTAATTTGCCGTTCTCGCTTTCCGGGCAGAATGCGTTTAAAGGTTTGATCGTAGATTTTCGCGGGTGTAGCTCAATGGTAGAGCAGTAGCTTCCCAAGCTAACGACGAGGGTTCGATTCCCTTCACCCGCTCCATTTTTTAGAGCAACGTTTCAACCCCCAGCGCCGCAATCGAACCCTCGATCGTTTAGTTGCTGTGCTCCGCACTGACGGTTCGATTCCCTTCACCCGCTCCACCCGGAGCTTTGCTTCAGCAAAGCGAGTGCGCCATTTCATCTAACGACTCGGGCCCAGCGGCAGGTGCGTTTTTTCTACGAAAAAACCACCGAGAGCCTGCGCTGTTATTTCGGGCCACACTTTCGAAAGTCGCGTGGAGCTGACGATCTCAAGCGCAAGTGAGGTGGTACCGTTGGGTCTGCCCCACGAGAGATGTTAGGCGGGGTACGGACCGTAGGGCGCAATGAATTGCGCCGATCACCGCTCACCGCGTTCTCCAAAACTTTTCGTCGCCCATATCGAAAGCCAAGGGAGCGCTCGCCGCTGCGTCTGTCGGCAAGATTGACGGTGAAGAAGCATGACCCGCCGGGCTGGCATGTGCGGCGATAATTCGGCATTGTTCGAAGCCAGCCGCAAGGGCGGAACGGCGCAACACGTTGCGCCCTACACCTCACCGCCGTCTTCTTATGCCCCAATGCGACAGGCGTATTCTGAACAGCTATGGCAGTGATTACCAGCGGCGGTTAAAGGGCCTGCGAAACGGCGATGTTACAATTCGCCCGAGAGTTGTAACATAGTGTCGAGCCCCCAAAAAAGCCCCCGTTTCGCCGGACGGCGCTTGCGATGTCATACCAGTAATATCATTTGCGGTCTGATACCGTGATAGAGATTTATCTGCAGCCCGTCGGAACACCATTAGTGAAGCGTACGCCGCCGCGTCGTGCATCACAAACCTTCTGATGAAGATTCCCGCGAAATCCATGTAGGGTCTCAGACTCGCCGGGCGCGAGGTACCATTGCCGACCTTTGCCATGGTGCGTCCAGCCCAGTGCTATTTTGTAATCGCAAGTATTCTCTACTCTATCACCGCTTGTCACAGCACAGTGAAATACATTTCGCGCGTGGCCGCTGAAGGTCATAAAGATTAGGATGATGGCCGCTATGGTTATTCTCATAAGAATATATCCTCCCGAATTCTGCGCCTCAGCACATGCAAATTTATCGGGTGAAGATACTCAAGTTGTGCTGCCTAGCCAAGCAGTTCGAACCAGTAGCAGCAAATTGCGCGACCATATCCGTTTCAGAAGCCGAAGTGAATTCTACGCCCGTCAGATACGTTACAGGCTACCCCATTTTGTAACATTTCGGCACATGCCCCCGACCAAAACACCCCGCCACCCGATCACCTTTACTCCGCCCCCACACCACTACCTCACATGGGTCATCCAGTAGGAGAGGGCTTCGAGGATGCGGGGGTCGTGGTAGAGGCCGACGTGGCGCATGCCGCCTTCGGGAGCGTGGGCGGAATAGGGGACTTCCTGGTGAAGGTAGGATTTTGAAGATGGCAGGCTGGGTTCTGTCTCAATGCCGATGTCGACGTGGGCGTGAATTGAGGGGCGTTCCCAGCCGAAGCCCCAGGGGTGGCCGCGCAGGAAGCTTGCGACGTAGCGAAAGATCACAAGGGCGACCCAGGAGAAGATCAAGACCGTTATGATGCCGGCGAAGCCTTCGGCGACCCAATCGGCAATCGCCTCGTCATCGAAGTCGACGAACTCCTGGGCGATGGCAGATACGATTGCCAATCCGATGATGGTGATAAACAGCGCGCCAAAACCGATGCTGGTTGCCGACCTGACCCAGCGGATGGCGCGGCTGGGAAGGGTCGTTGTTGCTTCGAGCGTGTCGAGCAGGCGGCCTGCTTCATCGCCGGGGTAAATGAAGCTCAAGACATGCGTTTGCGGCGTGGGTGCGAAACTCACGGCATTTGCCAGGCGGACGGCTGCCGGCTTGCCGCTGAAGCGATGCCACAGTTTGGCGATGGGCGGCCACAGGTAGCTTAAGATGAGTGAACCTGTGAGCCCGGCTGCGATGCCGATGCCGACGATCCAATACCAGACATCGAAGCTGGTGCCCTCCAGAACCGTGTCGGCCATGATGGCGCTGGGCACACCGATGACCCAGGCGCCAAACCCGGTGATGGTTTCGGTATGGCGGGGGGCTTCGTCTGCCAGTTGCTCCAGGGTTTTGCCGCGAATGCTCTCGTCGAGATTGGCGTAGACGAAGGGGGTGCCGAGTGTGGCGATGCCCAGGGCGTGGAGTTCGTCAGGCAAATGCTTGTGGGCCAGCAGGGCGACATTGCCGCCATGGCTGTGGGCGACGATGAAGTGGCGGCAATGGGGGTGGGTTTGGCGAAGGGCGCAGATGTGGTCGGCGAGTTCGTAACCGGCTTTTATTCGCGCGCGGTGGCTGTTGGTGCCGCTCCATTCGAAGACGTCGAACGTGACTGTGCCCGGTTCGTCGTTCAGGGCTTCGGCGATGTGTTGGCGGAGTGCGGAGCCTTCTTGAGTCCAAGCGGTGCCGCGCGCGAAGGTGCCATGCACGAGCGTGACGATCACGTCGCGATTGTCACTTGGGGCCTGTGTGCTCGATTGGTCCTGTGGCATGGCGGGAATAGGCGCTTTGGTTTCAATTGAACAACACTTTCATTGACCGATGGGAGAATGGCGTCAAACGAAACCGGTGCGGCGCGACTTGTTGTTCACAAGTAGTGAGCCGATCTCCTGATTTATCACAAGAGCGTAGCCCCACTTTTGCCGAGGTCTGGAGTTCAGGGTGGGTAATGCTGAATCAGATGACATCTCCAACGTTGAATGCCACTCGCCGATCCGGAAGCCAGGATCGTCTTGCAACGATTGTTCAAGTCGATTGGTGTTGGAGGGCGGCCATCAGCGCACTATTGCTGATCGCCATGACCATCACCTCCATATCCGCTGATCGGTCGGCCTCGCGTGTCGTGTTGACGGGGGCCGATATCCTTGTGGCGTCGGGTTTTGACGTGCTGAAGGGAAAGCGCGTCGGGCTGATCACCAATCCGACCGGGCTGGTCGGTGCGAGCCACCTGGCAGACCTGATGCACGAACATGACGATGTCGAGTTGGTTGCGATCCTGGGGCCTGAGCACGGGTTCCGGGGGGCGGTCGAAGCGGGCGAGAAGGTGCGCGACGGTGTCGACCCGAAGACTGGGGTTCCGGTTTTCAGCATCTATGGCAAGACACGCAAGCCGACGCAGAAGATGCTGAAGGGTATCGATGTCCTGGTGTTCGATATCCAGGATATTGGGACGCGGTTTTATACCTACATCTCCACCATGGGCCTTGCGATGCAGGCGGCTGCCGAGGCCGGCATTGAGTTTGTCGTGCTGGACCGGCCCAATCCGCTGGGTGGGCAATACGTTTCGGGCTTCGTTCTGGAGCCGCGTTACGAGTCGTTTGTCGGCCAATATCCGATCCCGGTTGTGCATGGGCTGACGGTTGGCGAATTGGCGGAGATGATCAAGGGGGAGGCGTACCTGCCGGGGCTGGCGGACTTGAATTTGCAAGTGATCGGCCTCAAGGGCTGGAGCCGTTCGATGCGGTGGCCGGATACCGGGCGGGCGTGGGTCGCCACGAGCCCGAATATTCCAACGTTCCGGTCGGCTCTGGTTTATCCAGGCATTGGGATTGTCGGGGAGAGCAAGCTTGCCAACGAGGGCCGGGGCACGGCTGAGCCGTTCACGATTTTTGGAGCGCCGTGGCTTGATGCGAAGTCGGCAGCGCGGCGGTTGAATGGTCGCGGGCTTCCGGGCGTTGTGTTTGCGGCGGAGCGCTACCGGCCGCGTTCGATTCCGGGAATTGCCAAGTCGCCGTTGTTTATGGGTCGGATGATTGGCGGGGTGCGCATCAAGGTGACCGATATCAATCGCTATCAGCCGCTTGAGGTGGGCGTCCACGCCATGAGCGAGTTGGTTCGACAGGCGCGCCGCAAGAAAGTGTCGCGGCTATTTGGCGATGTTGCCATGTTCCGGTTGATTGCAGGGACAAGGCGGTTGCAGAAGATGTTGCTCAATGGTGCTTCGGGAGGAGCTATCGTCGCTTCCTGGTCAGCGGAAGTTGCGCGCTTCAGGGGAGCTTCCAAGCGCTATCACCTTTATTGAGCGGCAGTGATCGCGGCGGTGTATCGGCGAATTGGGGGATTGTGCGTGTGTGTGAGTGGAAATATACCCTGCACGGATTAGCGCGCGTGGTTTGACTTTTTTGGATTCGCTTTGACTTGAGGGAGTGGGGGCGTGGCTCGTCTATTCGTTGTTGTATTGATGTTGGCGCTCGTCGGGTGTGCCGGACTTCCAAAGCCGCAAATTTCGGTAAGTGTCCGGGATCAATTTCATATCACCAAGGTTGTTGCCGTAGCCCCTGAAAACTCGGATATCTGGTGGGGAGATGCGGAACGGGAGCTGGCGGACAAACAAGGCGTGTCGTTTGGCGATGGTGGAATTTCCCAAGAGGAATTCGCTGCCAAGCCCGAAACCCGGGCTTATGTGCGCCAGAAGTTGGCAGACCTGACGCAGAAGGCGGTTGCGGCGCGCGTCAAGGGCGTTCTGGCGGGCCCGAAAGCGGCTCGGCTGAAGTTGTCGATCCGTAAGATTCATATTGCCTCGGCGGCACAGCGGGTTTTGATTGGCGGTCATCACGGTCTTGTCGTGGATGCCTGGCTTGTTGATGCTTCGAATGGTGCCGAGTTGACGCCGCGGCAGATGTTTACCGCCATCATTGGCGGCGGCAGTGGGGTTGCTGGTGTTGTCACCGATCAGTTCATCAATGCTGTGATGAAAGATCCGGTCTACAGGCTGGCTGATCAGATCGGCGAGAAGGCGAAGCTGTGGCTGGTCCCATCGCCAACGTGACCCCCAAAATTTCGTGGCATATTGTTAGCCACTTGAAACTGGCGGGCTTAACCCTTAGAGCATCGGCCTAGAGAGTTATTCGACCGAACGGTTTCGCGACGCGATTGATTGGTTGGATGGACCTGCTTTAGGGCCGACGACTTTGGTTTTTCGCCAAGGTCTGCGCCGCTCAGACTACGGCAAGGATAAAGAGAATGGCCAAAGAAAAATTTGAGCGTAATAAACCTCACTGTAACATCGGCACGATCGGTCACGTTGACCACGGCAAGACGTCTTTGACGGCTGCGATCACCAAGGTTCTGGCGGAAGCCGGCGGTGCGGACTTCACGTCGTACGACAACATCGACAAGGCGCCCGAAGAGCGGGCCCGCGGCATCACGATTTCGACGTCCCACGTCGAGTATGAGACCGAGAACCGCCACTACGCCCACGTCGACTGCC
>JAHZKP010000132.1 GCA_022600345.1 Alphaproteobacteria bacterium
AGCCGCTCGACGCACTGGGCGGCCGCCGCTTGGAAACCCGTATTGGCGGAGCCAATCTACGATTGGACGGGCCGGGCGGATTTGCGCCAATCTCTGCGCAGCCCGACTTGTCCGTAGCCCCGCTACGCACTGCGCCGGTCCACTTGATCTTGTCACTAATCCGCCTCGGCAGAATGGTTCGATTTGGTCGGAAAGTGCTCTAAAAGATCCGCAACCGCCTACCACAATGTGTGAAGACCCCGGACAATTGCTGTCGCACTTTCTTCGGCACGCAAAACTTTTCTGCTGCTATTTAAGGCTACAAATTAAGTCATGAGCCAAAATTGCTAGAGCAACATCCGATCTAACGGAATCGCATTCAGCGGTTCATAGATCGGATAAAGTTGCTCTAGAATCATGGGTGTAGAGCATCTTTATCCGACCATTCGATCACGAAGTGTGACCGCGTATGGTCGGATGATGCTCTAGTGTTCCGACTCCGACACTTGGTATCCAAGTCCCTACGCCGGAAAACTAGCCAGGCTTTTGTTTGTGTTCTGGATTCACCAACGCTTGACGACCTGCGCCCGGGAATCAAGCGTTAGATCCAGAACACTAGTGCGCCCGGGCGATACAGAACCCGATCACATCCTGAAGCGCCGACTTCTCAGGGCTGTCCTTGAAGATCTCCATGGCGTCGCGCGCCACAGCCCCATAAGACTCCGCCCGCTCGATGGTCGCAGCAATCGTATCGTGCTCGGCCATCAGCGATATTGCCCGCTCCAGATCGCCGTCTTCGATTTTGCCTTCGCAGATCGTCCGGCTCCAGAAATCGCGCTCATCCTGCCCGCCGCGCCGGAACGCCAGGATCACCGGCAACGTCACCTTGCCTTCGCGGAAATCATCGCCCACCGACTTGCCCAGGTTCTTCGCATCGCCTGAATAATCAAGCGCATCGTCAATCAATTGAAACGCGATGCCCAGGTTCTTGCCATAGCACCTCAGCGCCGCCAGTTCTTCGGCCGGCCGCTCAGCCAATGCCGCCCCCGACTCTGCTGCTCCCAGGAACAACGCCGCCGTCTTGGCGTTGACGATGGACAAATATTCATCTTCCGTCGTCGCCAGGTTTTTCGCCGCTGAAAGCTGCATCACTTCGCCCTCGGCGATCACGGCAGCAGCGTTCGACAGGATTTGCAGGACCTGCAGCGAACCAACATCAACCAGCATCCGGAAGGCCTGTCCTAAAAGGAAATCGCCCACCAGCACGCTGGCCTGATTGCCCCAGACGGTTCGGGCTGCCTGCTTGCCACGCCGATAGTCGCTCTCATCGACGACATCATCGTGCAGCAATGTTGCTGTATGCATGAACTCGACGGCGGCCGCAGTCCGGATATGATCGTCCCCCCCATAACCGGTCATTTTGGCGGTCGCGATGGTCAGCATCGGCCGCAGGCGCTTACCGCCCGAATCGATCAGATGATGCGCGATATCAGGGATCATCTCGACATCCGAAACCGCCCGGTCGAGGATCAGGCGGTTGATGCCCTCCATATCTTCGCGCACGAGATCCAGCAGCGGCTGAAGTCCCTTGCCGGGTTCGCGAGCTTCTTCGAATGCAACCACAACACCCAATTTTCAGTCCTCACGTATCATCATCTGGTAATTCTGCTTGGCGGCGAACCGCCTGGAGACTAAAGACTCTTTAGCCGGTCTGCACCCTTAAACTTTCGGCGAGAAGCGAGAAGATCATGCGCGAACTTCTGCGAACCAACGATCCCGTCCTAATGAATTTCATCGAGTCGTTGCTGGGTGAAGCCGGTATCGAGGCTGTCATCCTCGATGGCAATATGAGCGTCCTGGAAGGCTCTATCGGCGCAATTCCGCGCCGCATTCTGGTCACCGACGAAAATGAAACCGCAGCCCGCCAGTTGCTGCGAGATGCCGACCTGGGAAAATGGCTGGTCGATGAATAATAGTGCCGACAGCCCTTCAAGCGACACGACGCTCGATGCGTTCCTGGGAGGCAAGCTTCATATCGGCCAACCCCGGCGGGGCTACCGCGCCGGCCTCGACGCTGTCCTGCTGGCTGCTGCCGTCAATCGCAATGAAGCCCAATCTGGCCGCCTGCTCGATGTCGGCGCCGGCGTCGGCACGGTCGGCCTTTGTGCCGCCCGCCGTATCGAAAGCCTTGATGTAACACTCCTCGAACCCCAACCCGAACTGTGTGAACTGGCCCGCCAGAATATCACCCGCAACGGCTTGACCGACCGCGTCCGCATCGTGCAGGGGCGCGTTGGCAGCCCCACGCAGGATCTCCAGAAAACCGGGCTGGAAGCCAACAGCTTCACGCACGTTGTCGCCAATCCCCCCTTTATGGCTGCAGGCACCGGCACCAACTCCGATGCCCACTTAAAGGCAGCCTCCCACACGCTGGAAACCGGCCAGAACCTTGATGATTGGGGGCGCTTTCTCGCTCGGATGGCTCGGTCAGGGGGAAAAGTCCTGGTGATCCACAAGGCAAGTGCCTTGAGCGACCTACTGAAGGCCCTTGACGGGCGCTTTGGTTGCCTCAGAATTCTCCCCATTCATCCAAGGTCCACAGAGCCTGCGCATCGGGTCATCGTCTCGGGAACCAGGAACAGCCGCGCTGAATTGACCCTATTGCCGGCCGCCATAGTGCATGACGATGGCAATGCCTTCACCGCCCGGTTCGATGCGATTCTAAGATCAGGCGCCCCACTCGAAACAGACCTTTGACAGATGAACCCTGAGTGCAATAAACCCGGTCTCTGCGGTCTCCAAATTTGCCGCCGATGGCTTCCAACCCTGCCAACGATAATGCACGCAGCCCCACCTCCATCCCCCTGAAATTGACCGAGAGTCTTCTCCCATGTGGCCATTCAAGAGCAGTCCTGTCGTTCCCGTACTCCGCCTCACAGGACCGATCGGCATGGCAACGCCGCTCAGACCCGGATTATCTCTTCAAGCCGCGGCCGACGCCATTGAGCGGACCTTCAAGCTCTCCAAACTGCCAACCGTAGCCGTGGTGATAAACTCTCCGGGCGGATCGCCGGTACAATCGAGCCTGATCTTCAAGCGACTGCGCCAACTGGCCCATCAGCATGAAAAAAAGATCTACGTGTTTTGCGACGACGTCGCGGCATCGGGCGGCTACTACCTGGCGGTTTCCGGCGACGAGATCTACGCCGATGCGTGCTCCATCGTTGGCTCCATCGGCGTCATTTCGGGCGGGTTTGGTTTCGTTGAAGCGATGGACAAATTGGGCGTCGAGCGCCGCATCTACACATCGGGCACGTCAAAGAGCCAGCTCGATCCATTCAAGCCGGAAAAGCCCGAGGACATCGAACGGTTAAAGTCAATCCTCGGAGAAATCCACGATGCCTTTATCGGAGTCGTAAAGGAGCGCCGCGGCGCCAAGATCACAGCACCTGATTCTGAGGTTTTCTCCGGCTCGTACTGGTCGGCTCCAAAAGCTCTCGAACTGGGTCTGATCGACGGCATTACCGACTTGCGAACAAAAATGCGCGAGTTGCACGGCCCCAAAGTCAAGCTGCGCGTCGTGCCGCTTTCGAAGGGCGGCCTTTTAGGATTGCTCCGCAAGCCTTATGTTGAAATGGAAACCCAATTGGGAACCGATCGCCCGCTTACCGACGACCTGGTTTCCTCGCTGGAAGCGCGCGCATTGTGGTCGCGCTTCGGCATTTGATATTCGAGTCCGGTTGGCAGAGTCGAGGACGATACAATGCCCCCTCATATATTCTTATTGGCAGCCGTCGGTGTCAGCTTGGTTGCCGGATACCGCCTCGCCAGCAAGTTCAACCAGAAGCGTGCCGAGCGCGAGAATCTGAATGCGGCCCGCAACGATGAAACCCCGCGCGACCTGGGCAATTTGGAAAAAGACGAAACAACTGGCGAATACCGCCCCGAAGCCTGAAAACAAAGGAAAGGCCACCTCCCTGTTATAGGAGATGGCCTGCCGGGGTCCTCAAAAGGCCGGCATTACATCGCAATCAACGATGCGCCGCGAGGTCAGCCCTTGACTTCGAATGTGACTTTCACCGCAACGCGATAGTTCTTGATCTTACCGCTATCGTTAACGGTTGCCGAGAAATCCTGCACCCACACCGACTTGATGTTGTTCACCGACTTGTTGGCTTTCTTGACAGCCTGCTGGGTTGCGTCTTCCCAGCTCTTGTCCGAATCCGACATCAGTTCGAGAACTTTTAAAACGGCCATAGTCGCCTCCTGTTATTGTCATTTGGGATACCTCACAGGTTCTACCTCAACTCTGACCAAGACGTGACGGATGCAGAACAATAAGCTCCATAATGGTTAAGGCGTCACGCGTGACACAGCCCGCCATCTGCGTATAGTGCCGCTCGATTCACACTTCTTGCTAAGAGCGATCCCAAATGGCCAACAAGGCGCGCAAGCCCAAACCAGCTACCCCGAAAAAAGCCTCTCAGGCTAAGTCCTCTACGGGCTCCAGCGCTGCGATCGGCAACCTGCGCCCAACCCAATCCTTCCAGGACATGATCCTGACGCTGCAACAATTCTGGGCCGCCCAAGGCTGCGTTATCCTGCAGCCCTACGACATGGAAGTCGGCGCAGGCACCTTCCACCCGGCAACAACGCTGCGCTCGCTGGGGCCCAATCCCTGGCGTGCGGCCTACGTCCAGCCCTCACGCCGCCCCAAGGATGGCCGCTATGGCGAGAACCCCAACCGATTGCAGCATTATTACCAGTTCCAGGTGATCATGAAGCCATCGCCTGCTGAGATCCTGGACCTCTATCTGGCAAGCCTGGATAAAATCGGCATCGACACGTCCGTCAATGACATCCGCTTTGTCGAAGACGATTGGGAAAGCCCGACCCTTGGCGCCTGGGGCTTGGGGTGGGAAGTCTGGTGCAACGGCATGGAAGTCACCCAGTTCACCTACTTTCAGCAGGTCGGAGGCGAAGATTGCAAACCCGTCTCCGGTGAAATCACCTACGGCCTTGAACGCCTCGCGATGTACGTCCAGGGCGTCGACCGCGTCTATGACCTTAACTACAACGGCAAGACAGGCGACGAGAAGATCAGCTACGGCGACGTCTTTCTGCAGGCCGAACAGGAGCATTCACGCTTCAACTTCGAGCACGCCAACACCGACGTCCTCCTCCAGCACTTCAAGGATGCCGAAGCCGAATGCAAGGCGCTGCTCGATACCGGCTCGGGCGGCGACCGGCACCTGCTCGCCCTTCCCGCCTACGACCAGGCGATCAAGGCAAGCCACTTGTTCAACCTGCTCGATGCCCGCGGCGTCATCTCGGTCACCGAACGCCAAAGCTACATCCTGCGCGTCCGCGATCTGTCGAAAGCCTGCTGCGCGGCCTGGCTGCAAACCGAAGGCGGTGGTGCGGCCAAATGAAAAAGCAACGATCCGCGCTAGAAGGATGGACACGCCCCGCCCCGGAAAATGACATCGACGAATCGCACATGGGATTCATTGATCAATTCGGCTGGGCGCTGATGGGCGTCTTCGACCCCGACAACGAAGAGCCCAGCTTTACTTACTCGACCGGTATCCTGGAAACCCTTGGCGAACCCGAAGTGATTGTCTTCGGCCTCGAAAGCGATACCCGCAAGTGGCTTTGCAACGAGTATGGCAACAGACTGAGGGACGGCAATCGATTCGAACCCAACCGCGATATTGAAAACCTCGTTAAAGGGTATCCGGTCCGTCTCATCGATGTGGATACGACGCGGCCCGAGGTATTCGCCGACCATCTTTGCTGGACGCACTGGTACTACGGCCGCCGCGATTTCCCGATCCGCCAGCTCGTTTGGCCCGATAAGGAGGGCCGCTTTCCCTGGGAACCCGATTGCAGCGAAGCAACCCGCCGCCAGCAACCTTTGCTCGGAACGCTCCCAATATGACCAACAACAAATCCCGGGAGATTTGATGAAATGACATCCTGGCTCGACCCCCAGTTCATCGGCGAAGTAACACTGGTCATCGTCGGCGCAGTCGTCTTCGGTTACATCATCTCCCGCATTTGGCCAAAGCGCGCCAACCCCAAGCTGTTTGGAACCCTGGCAGCCTTCGCCGTTGTCGGCGGCCTCAGCTATCTTGGCCACGGCGCAGCCGGTATCGCCCTTTATATCCTGATCGCCGCCCTGCTCGTATTCGGCATCGCCGCCGTCGCTTTGTGAGCGAGATAAAAATAAAGAAAATCAATGAGGTAGACCGCAATGACAGGGCCATTTAAACACACCGCCATATCCATGACCGATTATCCGCGATAAAGTCCGCCCGCCCAACAAATAACCGGCGGCCAGCAACCCCGGTAACAAAACGAGGGAGAACGTCCATGAACCACTGGATAGGAATTGCGATCGTCGTTGTGCCGGTGCTGCTGATCGCTGCACTGATCCTGAAGCGCCCGGTTTGGTGGTTCCTGGTCGTGCTGACCGGCGTCGGACTGGGCTATCTGCACACGACGGGTGCTGCCGAAGAAGTCGGCAACCTGGTGCTGACCGAGGTCAACAAGGTTTACCCCACCGGCATCGAGCCCGAAGGCGCCCCAGCTCGGTAGGTCGAGAGCACTTTCCGACCAAATCGAACCATTCTGCCGAGGCGGATTAGTGACAAGATCAAGTGGACCGGCGCAGTGCGTAGCGGGGCTACGGACAAGACGGGCTGCGCAGAGATTGGCGCAAATCCGCCCGGCCCGTCCAATC
>JAHZKP010000133.1 GCA_022600345.1 Alphaproteobacteria bacterium
CAAGACGCGTCCGGTGCAGGCGTGGTGGACCCCACGGCAAACCGGCGCAACGCAGTCCGGCAGTCAATTTCGCCGCATCCCCTTGGGACACCGCACTTTTTCGCCTCGGCGGCGTCGCGGCACTGGCCCGATAGACCCACAACGCGCTGCGCGCCGCTTCTGGCCGAATGCGAAAAAGTGACAGGTGTCGCGAGCCACATGAGTTTTTCAACAGCCTGCTAAAGCATCGGCTTGTCAGAGACTCGTCCAGAGCCCGCAGGGAGTTTGGCAGGGCGCAATCAACGGTCCGTTGCGCGCTTCCGAACGCGTTTCCCTCAGCAGTAGCGTGGCACCCAGCTCCAACATGCGCTTGCGCAATGTTGGGCAAAGACAAAATCATCACGCTGCCTCCTCACGCGCCACCCATCAGCCATTTCAATCCGAACGCGCCGGGCGCAAGAAGAACTCCGGCCCACAGGAATGCCGAGGAGAAATTGGCAATCTGGAACAACCGCATCGGCATCTCGACGATCCCTGCCACAAGGGGCACAGCCGCCCGAAGCGGTCCGGAAAACCGACCAAGCACAATCGCCCAGACGCCAAAGCGCTCAAAGAAGTCGTGCCCTTTCGGGATCAGGTCGGGGTACTTGGAGAGCGGCCACATCTGCGCGATCTCGACGTGGAAGTACTTTCCCAGCCAATACGATAGCCAGTCCCCGAGCGCTGCCCCCAGGCTGGCCGCCACCCAAACAACAATGAATTCACTGGTGTCGCCACTGGCCCCCATGATCGTGCCGATCCCCACCAGCATGACCCAGAACGGAAGCAGCAGCGAAATGAACGCCAGGCTCTCCCCAAACGCCAGGATAAAGATGATCGGCGGCCCCCAGGCGCGGTGCTGCTCGACGAATTGAACGACCGGTTCGGCATAGCTGGGAAGGTCCATGCCTCTATGCCGCCTCGGCTTCGCTGGGTAAAGCCGTGCCTGAGGCAATCTCCATCCATGCCAAAAGCCCGCCCACGCAGACAACCGCCAGCACGAATGCCGTCACCGGCATCGAAAGCGCCAGCACCGCCAGGGCAACCAGGACGGCGTTGCAAATCGCCACACGCCGCACGACCACTGCATGCGAACCGACCGCCCGGGCTGAGCGTTGGTAGAAGTGGCTGCGGTGCGGCTCCCAGATCTTTTCTCCCCGCCTCAGGCGCATCAGGATGGTGATGGTGGCGTCCGCCACGAAGTAGAGCGGCAGGATCAGGGCTGCACTAAGCGAGTGTTGAACGGCCAGCCAGATCATCAACGCGCCGCATAAAAAGCCAAGCGGCACCGAACCCACGTCGCCAAGAAAAATCCGTGCGGGATGCCAGTTCCAGAACAAGAACCCTCCGGCCGCCCCCGCCATTGCCAATGCCAACCCGGTAAGCGGCGATGTTGCACCCGCCGCCGCAATCACGATTGCAAACCCGCTTGCGATGAAGACCGTTTCCACTCCGGCAATCCCGTCGATCCCATCCATGAAATTGAACAGGTTGATGAACCAGACGAGTGCGAACACCGCCACCGCTCGATCGAGCCACAACGGCAGCCAGCCCTGGAATATGAACTGCGCATAGTGGATGCTCGCCACACATGAGATCGCCGCCAGCAGGTGGGTGCCAAATCGCAGCAAACGTGAGACCGGCTTCAAGTCGTCGTAGAAGGAGACGATCGCCAGAAGGGCGGCAACGGGCAGCAAGTAGGCATGGACCTGGGCCAGAGGCCAAAGCGCCACCGTGCCGGCAAGTGCAGCGGCAATCAGCGGCAGCCCACCGCCGGTTGCCGTCTGGCCGGCATGCATTGATCGATCGTTTGATTCAGCGACAACGCCGCGTCCATCGAGCACGCGAATGAACACGTGTGTCAGCACGACGGATGCAACGAATGTGATGAGGACGGTCATGACTTCATACAACGCTGGCGGTCTCCTCTGCATGCCCCGGCCCAATCATGTCCGCAGCCTCGTATAAATGGTTCGCAGGGAAACTACCCGGCAACCGGCCTGGGTCAAAGTCTTGAATTTATTCCGATCGGGCAAAGCAGCCGTTTGTCCAACGCAGCCATTCCCGGGAACAGGCGAATACCGGCTTCCCAGACGGCCCAAACCACCAGTGGCACAACGTAGGCCAGCGTGTAGAGCTCAGTCCAGGAAAGCCCGTCACCTCGCGGAATATGCAGCGGTATGCACAGGATCGTCATCGCCACGAGCGCTGGATGAGGATAGCGAACGGCCAGCGCGCAAAGGAAACCGAAGTACCAGGGATAATGCGGCGATGTGAGAAACACGAATGCCGCGCCAAGGAGCACCAGGCGCTCCGGCCGGAACTCATCGCGCCCGCGCCCGAACACCGACCACGCCGCGATCCCAAAAATGATTGCAAGCGCGGCGCTGACATAAAGCCAACCCGGTGGGTCTGCCAGATTGAAGTCCCGCAAGTACCAGATCACGTGAAAGCCCCAACCGGCGCGATAACCCTCGTTGCCCAGGTGCGTGCCAAGGAAGCCGAATACGCCGCTGCCGGCTTGGCCAAGGTAGGGCAGATAGAGCAACCCCGCTGTTGCAAACAGCGCCACCGGCAGTCGCCAGTCCCATCGCCGCCACAGCGCCGGTAGCAACACGACCGGGAAATACTTCACCAGCGCTGCAAACGCGAACAAGGCTCCCGTCAGCCCCTGCCGCCTGCACATGGCCGCCCAGATCCCCAGCGCCAGGAATGCCGTCGCCGCAGAATCGATATGCGCCTGGCTGGCAAACTCCCACAGCGGCAACGGATTCCATGCATAAATCACCACCCGAGATGCCGGCATTCCCTCAGCCCGCATCCAGCCGATCAGCGCCGCTATCGTGACAGCCTCGAACAATAGCATCATCGCCTTCATGCCACCGATGCCATCTTCGATCGCAACCCCGGCCATGAAGATCCACTGCGCAATCGGCGGGTAGATCGTCACCGCCCGTTCTTTCTGGTTGATGCCTGGATAGATCTCTTGGTCGCGCAGGTGGGCCAGGCGTTCATCGGCAGGCACGTAGAGATACGGGCTGATCCCCTCCCAGCCCAGCCGTCCGTCCCAGACGTAGCGCAGCGCATCGCTCGTTAGATTGGGCAATGCCGTCATCGCCAGTGCCCGAAAGACCAACGCGCCGATCAGGATGACCGCCAGCGTGCCAATTCCGCCCGGACGCCGTATGACGATGATGACAGCGGCAAAATAGATGAGCCCGTGTGCGAGCGCCCCATAGGCGTACCCGGCGATGTCCTTGTGATCCACCAGAACCGCGCACTGGGCCGTCAGGAACGCCAGGATTGCCCCCAACAGGACAAGCGCCGGCAGCGCCTCGTTTCCGCCACCCGATCCCCGATCAACCCGCATGTGTCCTCGTCATTTCTTGCCGGATTAGCCCGCCTTTCTCACAGGGTAGTGGAGCATCATGGCCTCAGCCGGGTTCATTCGGCGAGGCGAGTGGTGAAAAGCGTATGTGGCCATACGGTTAAGCCGCTCAACAAAGCCGATGGCCCGGCTGCGGCCACCTTAAAGGCGGGGCCAAATGGCTGACATGCTGCGTTGAAAACCTTGCCCGATGAACCACATCGAACTGCAATTTTCGTCTTGCCTGTCAGCCATTTGACCTCCGTGATGCCCGCATCCCCTGTGAGAAAGGCGGGTTAGGCTCGCGTTCCTCGATAGCTCAATACGTCCCCGGACGGCCTGCGACGAGACAACTCTTGTTGAACGAACCCTGTTTCCCGTATTATCGCTGCGCTGCACCATTATGTCGGGTGCGTTCACTGCGTGTTCTCGTTACGGCGCGATGCTCGCTCAGCAACCGTTCATCAAGGAAAGGCGATTGTTCAGCGCTCGCTACATCGTGATGAGGCGTTAGGTCGCTGTGCTCGATTAGGAGATATAACGCCGACACCATGGGCCTTTGAAGGCCGGTTAATCGGCACGAATGGTCACGGTCCTGACCTAATCTTGAGGCTATTGGAAACCAAGAAGTCGGTTGTGGCGTTTACTAGAACGTTGGAGAAGCTGCCAGGCCTTGGGCGAGCGCGCGGCGGATGAAGAAATCCGAGCGAAATTGCCTGATGCAAAAGAGTAGGCCTCCTCACTTCCGTTGGAGATGAGAATGAGATCGAATGCAGTAGAATCGACGGTTTTGGACATCGACTGGGCTGCCCAGACAGTTCTGCCGATCGAGTTTCGCGGTTCCGAATACGAACTTGAGGCGCGCGCCTACCAGGGCAAAGAGCCTGCCGATCAAGCCATGGTTTTGATCAATCGTGCGACCAACGGTCGAAGCGCGACGATGCCGGTTGTGCGCGTCCACTCGGGCTGCGTTACAGGCGACATCTTTCATTCGCTGCGTTGCGATTGCTACAAGCAACTGCAGGCAGCCCTTGAGGTGATTGTGGATGCCCCCAACGGCATTTTGATCTACCTGCCATCGCACGAAGGCCGAGGAATTGGCCTCGTCAACAAGATCAAGGCGTATGCCCTGCAGGACAAGGGCGTCGACACCGTCGATGCCAACGTCCAGATCGGCGCGCCCATCGATGCCCGCGATTACACGCTGGCAGCAGACATCCTGTTCGATCTCGGCTTTCCCGAGATCAAGCTGTTGACCAACAACCCTGCCAAGATCGAAGCCTTGCGCGCCCACGGCATCAAGGTCAAAGAGCAGGTCTCGGTCGTCACCGAACCGCACAAACACAACAAGCGCTACCTGGAAACCAAACGCCAGCGCATGGCCCACAAGCTGTAACGCCGGCCGCCAGATAGTGCGCCGAAACAATAACGCCGCCGACCCGCAAGGATCGGCGGCTTTTTTTTTGTGCAGGACCATGTCGCAAGACAGGCGGGGCAACGAAGTTGCTGCCTCAGTCCCGGACGCAGTTGAGAAAACCGCATTCTGAACCCAAGGCGGAAACTCGCTTGACTACCGGAAACTAAGGCGTTGCCACGTTTGCGCAAAAGAAGAGGCGGGACTGCTTGGTGCCGCTGATTTGTGGCGAGCGGTGAATAAGCCCGGAGCGGTCGGACCGTCTACCGGCAAAGAGGCTGACCCAGAACTGCGGGATCTCAAGTTCAGGTCCCGTATACTCCTCTTGCTCGGCCAGCGCCTGTGCACCGAAGTCATTGGGAACCATTACGGTTCCGGGCCCAAGATATGTCACTGCCAAACGCTCAGGAAAAGCGTCGGTGTGAAACTTTCGACAGGCATCATCCTTCACCACGTCGAACCGTAGCTCAAGCCGTGTTGCCTGGGTGCCAACGGCCAAGATGCGCCCAAGTGAGGTCATGTCCGTTGTAAGATCACGCTGAAGCGCCTCATTGGCAATCCCGCAAGTGGACAGAGCAGCACGAATGGGCTCCTCAAGCTCGTCCACCTGGCCGGTTAGCCGCCAGCCGGTGACCATGTTGATTGGCAGCCCTTCAAGAGCTGAAACCATGTCGTCCGGCGGCGACCTCCTCCAGATCGCGGCAGAGCGTGCAGACCGCTCCCAGTCCATCAGCGAAACAGGTGAATCGGTGACGGCCAGGCCATCTGGTCCAGCGGACCACGCCGCCGTCTCAGTCGTTTTGGTATGGCTCCGCGCACGCGCAATTGGGTTGGTGGCCTCCGTCATGCCGCTTTATCCCTGCCCCAGGCGGGGAATGGATCAGGCAGCTTGCGCCATTCCCGCGTGTCGACCCGACTGCCTTCGGCCACGGCCATCAGGCAAGAATCGAGTTCAGCGCGGATGGCCTTTTCGTCCATCTCGCCCGTTCCAATGAACACGAGGTCCTGTCTGCGGTCACCCCACAGGTCATGCCAGCGTGATTTGACCTTCGCGACAACGTCGGGGTCCTGGGGCCAATTCTTCTCAGGGATCGCCGCCCACCAATAGCCTACAGCCTGGGTGCGCACGATCGGGCCGGCCTGCGAAAGTTCGCCGACGAACTCTGGTCGTGATGCGAGCCAGAAAAACCCCTTGGCGCGAACGAGACCGGGCCAGTTCTTGTTGAAAAACGCATGAGCCCTGGTCGGGTCGAAAGGGCGTCGGGCGCGATAAACGAAGCTCCTGATTCCGTATTCTTCGGTTTCGGGAACGTGGTCCTTGAAGCCATTGAGTTCCTTGAACCATGTCGGGTGTTGATGCGCGGCCTCGAAATCGAAAAGCCCTGTATCGAGGATGTCCGACAACCCGACCTGGCCTTCCGTCGTCTCGATAACACGAGCATGGGAATTGAGTGAGCGAATAATGGCACGCGCGGCCACGACGTCATCGGGCGAAGCCAAATCAAGCTTGTTGAGGACGATCACGTCCGCGAATTCCAATTGATCGACAAGCAAATCCACAAGTGTGCGTTCGTCGTCTTCGCCCGCCGTCTCGCCGCGGTCCTTGAGGAAATCGTGCGATGAGTAATCGCGTAACAGGTTAGCCGCGTCGACGACTGTGACCATCGTGTCCAGGCGGGCAACATCTGACAGACTTTCTCCGTCCTCATCGCGGAATTCGAAGGTGGAGGCCACGGGCAACGGCTCAGCAATGCCAGTCGACTCGATCAACAGGTAGTCAAACCGCCCGTCAGTTGAGAGACGGCGGACTTCGTCCAGTAGGTCTTCGCGAAGCGTGCAGCAAATGCACCCGTTGGTCATTTCGACGAGGGTCTCGTCCGTGCGGGAGAGATTGGCGCCGCCATCCCGAACGAGTTCGGCGTCAATGTTGACCTCGCTCATATCGTTGACGATCACGGCGACCTTTTTGCCTTCCCGGTTCGTCAGGACGTGATTGAGAAGCGTCGTCTTGCCGGCCCCAAGGAACCCGGAAAGGACGGTCACCGGAAGGCGGTTGTCAGTACGTGGAGCTGCCGTTTTGGATGTTGTTTCAGTCATCTGCATCCTACCTCTGATCCGGTTGTCGCCGATCTATCGCATGCCTCACACCGCATGCCTCCTAATATGCGTATGTTATAATATACAAATTTTGTTTCGCAATAGGTGGAGTGGTTCAATCGACCTGTCGGTTGGGTGGGGTAGCTCGTAGCCAGAATCTCGTCGATATTCGCAACTGCCCAGCCCGCCCGGCAGTTATGCGGGCCGACCCTGCCGGACGTTGCCTGGAAAACCGGATTCTATCGGGTTGGGACACCAGGGGGCCATCTTGAATTATATGGCCCCGACGTGCCCGTTCGCGTGAATGATCAGGCCAACACAGTGTAGGCGATCAGTGCCATCCCTCCCCACGCGGTAAAGAAGAATACCGGTCGTAAGATTGGGACGCCCAGGATGTAGACAAAGTAGTGTGCCAACCTTGCAAAGAAGTAGATCTGGATACCAAGCAATACGTTGGCATCTTGCACACCTGCGCCGTGTGCAATCAGAACAAGTATTCCAATAATCGGTAGGCTCTCGAGCGCGTTTCGGTGAGCCTTATAAGCGCGTGCTGCCCAGTGTGGAGGCGTCTCAGACGGTTGATCAAAACCAGCCGTTCCGTTTTCTGTGTAATTAGCTGCACCAAGCCCCCCGATGCGCACAATGCGCTCAAGGACGTAAGGAAAGCCCATAAACATTGTTGCAACGGCTGTTAAAGCGAGCCAGTACAATTCAGCGGTCATAACCGATTGCCCCCATTGTTATTTGACTATAGTTTTGGCAGAGCACTCATATCACTCCCATAGCCAAATAGACCATAACGTTTTCTGAGAGCAGGATTGACAGCGAACACTATGACACCAAGTGCCACGGGTTTGTTCGGTCTGGATCGCGAGATGGGCTACAGCCGCAGCGAGTTTTTTGGCAGGCTTCCGGTTGCGTTGTCTGACTACGACTTCACTGTTGACGGTGATGTTGTCACGATCACAATTGGCCCTGGAACAGTGCGGTTACACGTTGGCATCGAGCGTGAACGCCGATTATCTGACCTGGTCCGCTTTCCAATCCTGCCCGTTAGGATTGAGTGCGAAGGCATCGATCAATCGAGTCAAGCGCGTTTCATCAAGCAATTTGAACTCTCGTTCATGAAGGGCCTGGGTTGAACTGCTGAAGCGCAGAAAACAGGCACCACTCCCCCCACACTCAGGCCTCCTCCTCAACCGGTTCGGAAAAACCGCCCTCGCGAACCATCCGCGCAAACAGTCCACCTTCGGCAACGAGACCAGCGAACGTTCCCCGCTCAACGATCTGCCCCTTGTCCATCACCAGGATCTCATCGGCATCCGTAACGGTCGAAAGCCGGTGCGCGATCACGAACGTCGTGCGTCCCGCACGCAAGCCATCGAGCGCCCGCTTGATGTTGGCTTCGGTCTCGGTGTCGAGCGCACTTGTTGCTTCGTCCAGGATCAGGATCGGCGCGTCCTTCAATATCGCCCGCGCGATGGCCAACCGCTGACGTTCACCGCCTGATAGCGAGGCCCCCCGCTCACCGATCACGAAGTCATAGCCGCCCGGTTTCGCGGATATGAATTCGTCGGCCTGCGCAAGACGGGCGGCGGCACGCACTTGCCCGTCGCTGGCGTCCGGCAGCCCGACGCGAATGTTTTCGGCAATAGACCGGTTGAATAGCCCGGCATCCTGAAACACCACCGCGATGGCATGGCGCAACGATGTCAGGGTAACTCCGCCAATGTCGCGCCCGTCGATCGTGATGCTGCCCTCATCTGGCGCACGCAGCCGTTGGAGTAGCGCCAGCGTTGTTGTTTTTCCCGATCCGGTCGGTCCGACAATGGCAATCGTCTGCCCGGCCTTGGCCGTGAACGAGAGCCCGAACACACCCTGGTCGCTGCCCGAGAAACGGAACGAGACATTGTCGTAGGCAACCAACCCCCGCGGCCGCACCAGCGGGGTCGCATCAGCCGCATCGGTAATGGCGGCGCGCTCATCGACGAGCGCGAAATAGTTGGCAAGCGCCGGGGCCGCCTGCTGCACGCGAACAAGAAAAGCAGACAGTTGATCGAGCTTGCCGATCAGCAGATTGGCAAGCGCCACGAACGAAACGATCTCGCCAATCGAGATCTCGCCACGCAACGCCAACACCGAACCGACCGCGAAAATCGCCACCATCGCAATGGTCGCGGCTGCCCGTTGCAGGACCGCCAGAATGCCCCACCACGTCAGCACCGGATATTGCGCGTTGAGAAGCTGTTGCGTCATGCCGCGCAACGCATCGGCTTCGGCAGCAAGGCGCGTATAGCTTTGCACCACCGTGACGTTGCCGATCACGTCGCCAACCCGCCCGCTGACCCCGTAGCGGTGCTCCTCGGCCTCCATCTGGCCGGCATGCGTCTTGGAGACGACGTAGAGATTAAGCGCCGTATAGCAGACCGCCAGCACCGCCAGGATCGCGGCCATCCGCCAGTCGAGCCAGATTGCAACGGGAATCAAAAAGATGATCGCCACCACCGCCGTCAATTGCTCGCGCAATGCGCCAAGCCACAGCCAGAACAACTCATCCGTGCCGCGCAAGACTGCCCCGACAATGGCCCCCGATCCCCGCTTGGCATGATAGCTGAGCGGCAGCGTGATCGCCTGCTCGAAGGCGTCCGACAACGCGTTCAGCCTCGTGCGGTGCGCCAACCGGTCGGCAAACACCGCGACAACGACACTGGCCAGAATTCCAAACAGCCCCAGCGCCGCCCACGCCAGGATCAGTTGGCCCGAGGCCTGTCCCTTGGCAACCGAATCAACAACCCAGCCAAACAGAACCGGTTCACCCAGTTGAACAGCAGCAATGGCAAGACTGGCAAACGCCAACGAGCCAGATAGCCCGCGCTCGCCAGCCAGCATGCCAATCGCCCGGGCATAGGTGCGGCCCAGCTTCACGTTGTTGGAGTTGGCCTCGGTCACTTGGGCTCATCCTGGGAAAAGGCGCGCGCCCAGAATGCTTGCAGCGCACCGCTGATCGGCGCGAACTTGAAACGAACCGTGTGGCGGCCCGGTGGCACGGCAACGGCCCGGAACAAATAATTTGCCCGCTCAACCTTTGCTGGTTGTCCATCGACTTGCGCTACCCACCACGGATGCCAAACGTCGTTCAAGACAACATAGCCGCCCGGACCATCGGCAACGATGACGACCTCCGTGTTTGCATAACTCTCAATACGCGCACTCCGCGCTGGGCCGGGAAGACCGGGCGGGTAGGTCGGCCAGATCCGGCCCGATTGTTTTTCATCATGCAATAAGACGCTGCGCTCGAACTTCAGGCCCGACAGGTGGAACCCCAGCGATAAACCCGAACGCGCGATTTCAGGCCACTTGTCGAAATTATCGCGATACGATTCAGTAGCATATAGAACCCGCGGCAAGGCACTGGGGTTCTCGTAGATGAAGGCATCCTTGGTGCGTGCGACCAGATTAAGATCGCCGACCTTTAGCTTGGGATCGATTTGTTCGATCTCCACGCCAGAGGCAACGAAGCGCAACCCCAGCAGGTCGGCCATTGTCGAATTATACGACGGCATGATCTCGGAGAACCGCCGCTGATCGGGCAACCCCGATGAATCTCCTGCTCCCGTTGCCTGCTCGTAAATGGCCAGCCGCACGGGATTGTAGCCAAGCGTATTTTCCAGTTCGTGGGTCAGGCTCGCATTCGGCCAGTGAAAGCCCAGGCCGACCAATTCAACCCGGTCTCGCCGCGTCTTGCTCAGGCCCTCAGCCACCAGCCGATGCAATGTCGCGACGGTTTCGTTTTCGGTGTTGGGTGACAGAACATCGTAGTGCGCAGTCGGCAATGCGTTTGACGTATTGGGGCCGTTGGTTGTGGCAAGGTCTCCAACCGTGAACGCTGCCAGCAGCCCGGCGGAGATAACCGGCCGGATCGGCTGCAGCCATCGCGATAGAAAAATTACCCCGCCGGCCCCGGCCATCAGTAGCGCCGACGTGATGAGCGGCCGCGCTGCCAATTCAAGCCGGTCGAACGACCATGATAGAACAGCGCCGGTGATGAGGACCGCCACCGCCACGCCTGCGCAGATCAACCAGCCCCGTTGGCCGACCAGGTCCGTTGCATCGTGTTCCCATGCCCGGTGTGCTGCATAGCCAGCCAGGATCGCCCCCAGAAAACCGATGATGAAAACCGCATCGGCCGGCCGTCTGAACAAATCGACCCCAGGCAAAAAGGCGTGAAACGCGGCAAAAACCGGCGTATACCAGCCCAGCGCGTATATGACCGCAACCGCAAGCGCACCGGTAAAGAACCTGATCTCGCGGGCAAACAGCCGGCCCGCACACAAGCCCCAGAAAACGAGTAGCGCAGGGATTGCCCCCAGATAGATCACGCCCATGTTCTGGGCGACGAAAAGCCCGGTGTCTTTCCACGCAAAACTCGGCGGCCCCCAGTAGTCGCGCATGTGGCCCGATGCGCCGAACAGGTCGGGGATCAACCACGTCAGCAACAACGCTGGATGCAGCGATCCCGCCCCCGCCCCTTCGAACGAAATCTGCGGGCGGTTCGAGGCCTCAGCGACAAGAAGTGTCATCATTAAGGGCAAGGCAATCAGCAACACGCCGGCAACGCCGCCTGCAAGCAATGGCAGCAACGAACGCCGAATGCGATCTTCACCGTCCCCGTCAAGCCAATACCAAACGACATATCCAATCAGCAGATAGGTCCCCAGTAGCCCGACCTGATCGCGGCCTAAAACCATGAACGCCGCAACAACGCCCGCACCCAGCCCGTATCGCCAATTCGACTGCCGCAATGCCCGGTCCAGCAGGAACAATACGATTGCCAGATAGACCAGGCTCAAGACCTGACCGGTGTGCTGAAGCCGCCACGACATTGCAGCCCCGAACGCGAAGGCAAGCGCACACAATAGCGCCCCGCCCGGGTGCCATCCCCGGTCCTTGAACCACGCGATCAGTGCCAGGCCGCCCGCAGCAATCGCAACTAATACGGTTGCGTCGACCGCCCACAGGCTTGGCGCACGGGTAAACAAGGCGAGCAGCAGAAACGGTGGCGAAAAGATCAGCGACTGCGGATCGGCGACCTGCGGATAGCCCGAAAACGCGTATGGGTTCCAGAATGGGCTATCTCCACGCGCCAATGAACCGGCAAGAAACTGCGCCTGCGGCTGGAAGTGGGCCTTCGCATCCCACGGAATAGTCACCTGTCCCGACAGCCACGGCCAGGCCAATAGCAGCCATCCCCCCAAAAAGGAGATTGCTGCCGCAGCCCAGATGGCATCTGCGCGGCTGATCAGGTCGTCTTCATCGTAGTGGGCGGCCACACATATCTCCTGGCGCCAAAATCGGTGTCCCTGATAGCACTTAGCAGCCTGTTCCGCACGCTGCACATCGCCGCGTATGCAACTCGATTAGGCAATATCCCGCTTTATCACTGCAACACGGCTTGATTAGCTGGCTTCGCACTGCAATAGGGATGCAAGAGCAACGCACAGCGGCCGCGCTTAGATTGTGGCGCGCACCGCCGAACCGACAGAACCAAGGAGCCACAAGCCCATGTTCGCCAAACCGCGCGCCGACCTGCAGCCCAACACGGCCGACTTCGAACGCTTCGCCCAGGTCAAGCCGACCGGCTTTCGCGAGTATGACGCACGCTGGCTGTTTCCCGAAGAAATCAACCTGATGGGGCTTAACGCGGTCGGCATGGGGCTGGCCAAGTTGTTCGAAAACCGTGGCATCAAGAAGCGCATCGTTGTCGGCCACGACTACCGGTCCTATTCGGGCGAAGTGAAGCAGGCTCTGATCACCGGCCTGCTGGCGGGCGGCTGCGAAGTCCACGACATCGGCCTGGCGCTGTCGCCGATGGCCTACTACGCCCAGTTCGATCTCGATGTCGAAGGCGTCGCCATGGTTACCGCCAGCCACAACGACAACGGCTGGACCGGCATCAAAATGGGCATCGGCCGTCCGCTGACGCTTGGCCCTGACGAAATGAGCGAACTGAAACAGATCGTCCTGGAAGCCGAGTACGAAGCCCCAGGCGGCGGCAAATATATCTTCGTGCCCGACATGGCCGAGCGCTATCTCTCCATGCTCTCAGACCGTCCTAAGATTTCGCGCCCGCTCAAGGTCGTGGCAGCGTGTGGCAATGGAACCGCCGGCGTATTCGCTCCCCGCGTCCTGGAAGCCATCGGTTGCGAAGTCATCCCGCTGGACGTCGAACTCGACTACACATTTCCGCGCTACAACCCAAACCCCGAAGACCTGAAGATGCTGCACGCCATCGCCGATGCGGTAAAGGAGCACGGCGCCGACGTCGGCTTGGGCTTCGATGGCGACGGCGACCGCTGCGGTGTTGTCGACAACACCGGCGATGAGATCTTCGCCGACAAGGTTGGCGTCATGCTCGCCCGCGATATTTCCGCCCTGCATGAGAACGCCAAGTTCGTCGTCGACGTGAAGTCGACCGGTCTGTTCGATACTGATCCCGTTCTGATCGAGAACGGCGCGACAACGACGTATTGGAAAACCGGCCACTCCTACATCAAGCGCTTCAGCCATGAGACCGGCGCGCTTGTCGGCTTCGAGAAGTCCGGCCACTTCTTCTTCAACCCGCCATTGGGCCGCGGTTACGATGACGGTATCGTTGCAGCCCTTGCCATTTGCGACATGCTCGACCGCAACCCGGGTAAGTCGATGGCGGACTTGAAGGAAGCGCTGCCCAAGACCTACCAGTCGCCGACCATGTCACCCAAATGCGGTGACGAAGTAAAATACGGCGTCGTCGACCGCATCATTGAAACTTACAAGAAGCGCGCCGAAGCAGGCGAACAGATCGCCGGCCAGAAGGTCCGCGAACTCATCACCGTCAACGGCGTCCGCGTCGTCCTTGAAGACGGCACCTGGGGGCTGGTCCGCGCCTCATCCAACAAACCCGAACTGGTCATCGTCGTCGAAAGCCCAACGTCGGAAGAAAACATGCGCGCCATCTTCGCCGACATCGATGGGCTGTTGTCGCAGCAGCCCGAAGTCGGCGAGTACAATCAGAAGATTTGAGGGGTGAACGCTCTGAGTTGATGTCCGGCACAATTGCCGATTAGTAGCCGTTGCAGGTTCCTTGGTGTCCAACCAGGGAACTTGGCGGGCTGGGCTGGGAAAATCAGCGGTTCGGCGCAAGCCTTGAAACGTTGCTACAGCCCCCAGCGCACGCGCTCCATGAAACTAGGTTGCAGCTGTTCGACCACCTCAAGCACTTCAGCATTTCCCGGGTCGAGTTTCAGTGCGGCCTTCAAGTCTGCCAGGGCGCCCTCCCTGTCGCCCAACAAGAACGCTTTTACAGTACCGCGCACACCATATGGAAACGGATTATTCGGTTCTAACGAGACCGCTTTGTCGGCGTCCTGCAATGCCCCATTTGCATCGCCAAGATCCCGCTTGGTTGTAGCTCGCCAGCAGTAAGCCTCGCAAAATTCCGGTGCAAGGGCAATCGCGCGGTCAAATTCTCTCAGTGTCCTGCTCAACTCCTCGCGGGAGTAATGAATTATGCCGCGCAAATAGAACGCCTGGAAACAATTGGGGTCCAGTTCGATTGCGAAATTGACGTCGGATTCAGCATTTCTTATGTCGCCGTGACCATATCTCAGAGTGGCCCGCGACACATAAGCAATGGCAGAATTTGGATTCAGGTCTATGGCCTCATTGTAGTCGGACCGAGCCTTTTCGATCGCTCCCTGTTCTTCATACAGCTTACCGCGGAGGCACAGGGCATCTGCGTCCGGATAACATTCGATGGATGCGTTGATGTCTTCCAGGGCGTGCCGCAATCGGCCCAACGTGGCACGGAGTTCCGCTCGAGTGCGATACGCAGCGGCGTCTTTTGAATTCAGGCTTACTGCTTTGTCGAGGCTCACCAGCGCCGCTTCTGGTTTTCCGGAAACGGCAAGAAGGTTTGCACGCATTACATGAACGATGCTGTACCTGGGCTCGATCGCAAGTGCCTGATTGAGATCCTTTTCGGCCTTTAGCAAATCCCCCTGACGCGCATAGCACATTCCGCGGGTGGCAAGTGTCGCGGCTTGGAATCGAACTGAATAGACCTTTTTACTTTTTATTTTTGCAGCCTGGTTCAGTTCGGAAATTGCCTGATCCAGCTTCAGTTTCCTCAAAAACTGCATTGCCTTTAAGAGATGGTAGTATTCCTTGGCCCCTTCTTCGCAATGATCCGATTCGATAGCAGCATCGATTTCAAGGGTTCGGCCTTTGAGGGCGTCATCGGCGATCAGACCGAGTTTCGCCTCACAGTTATCGGGATCAAGCCTAAGCGCTTTGTCCATATCCTCCCGATGGCCCTCGACATCGTAGATTTCAAATTTGCAGCTCCCGCGACGGACCAGGGCGTCGACATAGTTTGGGTCAACTTTAATTGCCTTACTATATGAAGCGATCGCGGCCTCAAATTTTAATTCTGTTTCGTGACGTTCTCCTTTTTCTTTGGCGACACGCGCTGCTTCGACCGGACCACTCTGGATTGAGGCCTTTTCACGTTCGGCTGGAACGTCCTTGGCAGCATTTTGTTGCAGGCTTGATGCCGCAGCCTTTGGGCTCCCCGCCAGGTAAGCAACAAGCTTTTCCATGTCGGCATGGAAGGAGGTGTGCCGGATTTCCAGACCGTGCCGGAAAGACAACGGTTTCAATGCCTCTGGAAGGTCGCTCGGTGGAGGCATCGTGGCCCCATCAAACAGCAGCGGAATAACGGGGATGCCCCGCTTTAGAGCGGCCTGGATTTCGATGTGCACGAAGTCGTTAGGATTGATAAGCCGCTGATTGCCCGAGTCGTCTCGTGCCGCAAGCCAATTGGGCCCAATCACAACGAGCAGCGTGTCACACTTTGCAACCTCGTCCTGCAGGATCTGAACGAAATCGTAGCCCAGCGGAATGGCGTCAACATCCATGAACAGGCGGTCTTTGCCAAGCTCGCTCGCCAGCCGGTCGTGCACGCGGCCGGCAAAACCCGAGCTGTCGTCGCGTCTGTATGAAATGAATACCTTGCTGGTCATGTGTCATCCCACAAGTCGACTTTGGAGGCCCGCCAGATCGAGTATAGCTACAGCCCTGTTCCTAAATCCACTGTGAGTTGGCGGTGGCCGCCAATCCCCGCTGATCCAGGTATCTGCCGCACGTCCACCGCGCTTACGGACCAAAGCAGCAATCAACCCTCAGAAATGGCCCAGAAGACGAAACTATTGTCCCGCTCATTCGTATCCATCTTAACAGCCCGACCCAACGTGAACACACTCGTTCAGGACCCGACATTTGCCGCTGGTGCCAAGTGGAGCAATTTCCGGGAATCGAGGACGCAGACAAGGAAGGAAGTTAGGGTGCCGCTCCAGCCTGGCAGGCTGTTGAAAAACTCAGCGAGGTCGCGATGCGGACCGAAAAAGCAATGCTCGAATAGGAAAGGATGAACTGATGGCAATCCTCCCAAACTCAATGCTATTGAGCGCCGCCGCAAGTTTCGTTTTGTGCGCACAGGCATTCTTGCAACCCGCCGCCGCTCAGTTGATCGAAGGACACGAGACGCAAGAAAACATCGTCGCCCAAACCCCACTGAGCGAACTACGGGAAAAAATGCGTGGGTTCGTGAAGTCCTTCTATCTCTCCGGCAACGATCTATCCCGCGACGAGCTACGAGAAATATACGCGCGCAAGGTGGACTATTTCGGAGGCAAACAGGTCGGCCTCAACAAACTCGTGCGCGATAAGCTCAGCTACTTCCGGCGATGGCCGAACAGGTCATACACGCTCGACGATGAAACCCTTGCAATTTGGAAGGTCGACGACAAGCAGTTGGTGGGTGTTTGGTTCGAATACGACTTCGAAGTTTATGGCGCCCGGCGGCGCTCAACCGGACGCGGCGAATCCTTGCTGATCGTCGACTTTTCAGTGCCCGGAGGTCGGATTGTCCGCGAGCAAGGCAAAGTCATCCGCCGAGGTCGGCGTTGAGCGGCTGACATCGCCGACGTCGATGGCATTCCTGGTATCGACGTATGAGCGATTGATTTGCGTCTGACAGGCTCGGCGCCGAGGCATCAGCCGCGCGCAAAGGTTTCCCTGGGCGTGCTCGAATAGTAGTAATCGTCATCAATATTCCGTTTGTTGGCCTGGGCGTAGTCCTCGATCCATTGCCAAAGTTCCGGATAGATGACCATCCTCATGTTGCCGGCTTTCCGGGTCTTGATCTCGATTGCATTGAACAGGAACCAATGTCGCTCAGTCACCGAAATGTCGCTGTAGGGAATGAACAGGGGTTGGTGAAAGACTGACCACGGCGGCAGCAGTTTGACGTGCACGCCGCTCCGGCTGACACCGACGGTGACGATGCCGCCGTAATTGTTGTGCGCAAACCCATCGCCGTGCACGATGACCCGCTGCATATATTTGGTTTTGACAGGGGTCTCGCGCACCTGGCCGTAGTGTTCGGCAAATGGGTGCCAGCGTAGCAAGGCAACGCGGTACCAGATGAAGGCCATGATTCCAGCCACGAGCGCCAACCCAAACGCGTGCCTGATGACAAAATTGATGATTTCGATGGCAGTCATGACGATCCAGGTTACGCGCAGGTTTCAGGCCGATGATCGCTTAAAGACATTTCGCGCCAGCTAAATCCCAAGTCTTCCCGAAAGTTTGAAGTCTGTTGGTAAGCGATGTCGTAAGGCTCGTATCAAGGCGGAGCGATTGCCCCCGGCAAGCGCACCTGCTACTCCTCCGCGCGACGGAGGAACCGCCCCCTAACCATTTCCTACTCACTATTCACAACTCACTACTCACTCACCCACTCACCCACAGGAGAAACACATGAGCGACCGCATCGTCCTTCGCGTTGGAGAAAGCCTCGTTGGCGGAGGCCCGCCTGGAACCGCTGCCGAACCCGAAGTCGCCATCGGCGAAATGGACGGCCCCTTCGGCACCGCATTCGCCAATCTCATGGGCGATCAGGTCAAGGGCCATAGCCGGGTGCTCGCCATCATGAACACCGATGTCATGGTGCGCCCGCCAACCATCTGCGTGTCGAAGGTGACGGTCGACAATGAGCGCTACACGTCCATCCTTATGGGGACGGTGCAGTACGCAACCTCCATGGGTGTGCTCGATGCCGTGCGTTCCGGCGACATCCCCAAGGACAAGGCCAACGACCTGGGCATCATCGTATCGATCTGGCTCAACCCCTCGGTTGCCTCCGACGATAACCTTGATCACCAGATCTTGTTCGACATTCACCGCAAGGCGACCCACCAGGCAATTGCCAAGGCAATGAACTTCGAACCCTCGATTGACTGGCTCTTGGAGAACCAGGACAAGATCGTTCACAAGTATTTCGAAAAGGGCCTCAAGGGCGAGATCTGATCGCAACGAAGCGTTCTTCAATCATGGCGGTCGATCGAACCAACCGGTCGGCCGCCATAATATTTGACGCCCATCAATGCATTTCTGCCACTTCCGCCGCATAAGTTTTGCAACAGTAAGTCAAACGAACACAACTGGAGTACCCGAAATGCACCCCATGACGAAACTGGCACCACTTTGCGCCGGCCTGCTGGCACTCGGCCTGGCAGGGTCGGCTGCGGCCGGGCATCGCGGCCACGACGGATACCACGGCGGCGGACACGGCAAGCATCACAAGTGCCACCACCGCGGCCACAAGGGGCACGGCCGCCATCATGGCCACGGCCACCACAAGGGACACGGTCACGGCATGGGGAAAATGCGCGGGCGCCTGGACGGTCGACTTGCCTTCGTCAAGGCTGAGTTGAAAATCACCGACGAGCAGTCCGCAGCCTGGGATCAGTTCGAGAGTACATTCAAGTCGCTTCGCGATGCCAGAATGGCCCGCAAAGCCGAACGTCGCGAAAAACGGAAGGGCAAGGACGGCGCGAGCAAAACGCTTCTCGAGCGCATGCAGCATCGTGAAGATCGCGTTAGCCGGCGGCTGGCCCATATCAAGATGAAGCGCGAGTCGCTGGCTGAGCTTTACGAAGTCTTGAGTGATGAGCAAAAGCAGACGGCCGAAGAGGTCATCCCGATGATGCTGCGAATCGGAAAGGGCGGTGGCAGACGCCATGCAATGAAACACCGTGGCCGCAAGGGTCGAGGCATGGGACCAGGCCGTGGCGGTCCGGAACCGGATAGAGGGCCAGGTCCTGGAGTGGAGCCCGATGGAGCCGAGGCAGAGACGGATCCTGAGAAAACAGACGGCAATTAAGTTCTTGCTCACCTGACAACTCGCGGCGGGTCTCATTGCGAGGCCCGCCATCGCCGTTAAAGTGACCCGCAAAGAGGACAATGCGGGAGAATACTATGTTGAAATTCATTCTGGGAGTGCTATTCGGCGCCGGCCTCGCCGTTGGCTACGTTAAATACAACGTTGAGCTGCCCGCGTTCCTGCAGCTCACCGACAAGCTGCGCGGTAGTCTCGTGACATCCGCCACCGAAACTGAACTCTACGATCTCAACGCCGATATCGCCACCCGCCGGCGGGCATTGGAAATCATGTTCGCCAACCGGCCCGATCATGCCGTCAAGGTCGACGCGGAATACGGCCATCCATTTCTTGAAGCCCTCTACCGCAAAAAAGCCACCCGACAGGCGCGGGTGTTGCGCAGCCAATGGACGGCATTCGATGTCGCGTTAGGTAAACCACCCTTGCGTAAACGGCTGGCCGAAAGACACAGGACCACGGATACCTTGAAGCTCAAGCAGCGCATGCTTGTTGCCGCACTGAACAACAACTACCCGTTCCTGAAAAGCTGGCTTGCCAGCAAGGGCGAGGCTATCGGCGAAGCGGACCTTATGGCGACCCTGAAACGCGTTGGCGTGTTGCCGGTCGGAGCCCTGCCCAGGTCAGGCAGGTAACATCCTGTCCTAACCCTGAACCGCTCTATTTCTTCAGCCCGCAAACCGCCCAGTGCAGGACGAGTTCGTCGCCGTCCTTGCTGACCCGCCAGGTGGCTGCCTCATGGAATTCCAGCGACTGACAGAACCGGTCGGCTAATTCATAAACGTTGTCGGCATCGCAGGTATCCTTGCGCGAGTCGCAGGTTGCCAGTTCCGAGCGGAAATACTCCGAACTGTTTGCCCGCACCTGACCGACACTGTCGAGATCTTCAAATGGCGTCTTGGGTTCGCCGAACGCCTTGAAGTAGATGTAGTCACCTAGTCGGCGATCGCTTGCGGCATCGAATGGAACCTGGGCAGCAGCTTGAGTAGCAAGGCCCGTCGCCACAATACCTGCTGCCAATAACATTCCACGTTGACTGGTCATGTCGTTTGCTCCCCTCTCGATCCAAGTTCATTCCGAACACCGCCAGGCGGTCACCGGACCGCCTGTTTTTCGGCCATCGCCCTGCGTTCATCGTAGCGCATGATGTGGAAGCGTTGGAAATTGCGATCCTTTTCATAAAGCTTGTGACGCACCCACACGAACAGGTCGTAGAACGTGCCTGCCCCGACGCCAAGGCTCATGCGCGTCACCTCCAGCGGCTGTCCCCACTTGGCTTCAACGCCCGCGATGTCGTCCTTCATGAATACGACCGTCGGTGTGAACATCACGCCCCACCGTTCCGCCAGCTTCTTCTCCGACAACACCTTGCCGTCGAAGTCTGTCACCTCC
Source organism: Alphaproteobacteria bacterium (assembly GCA_022600345.1). Lineage (GTDB taxonomy): Bacteria > Pseudomonadota > Alphaproteobacteria > Rhizobiales > Hyphomicrobiaceae > Filomicrobium. The sequence goes on from JAHZKP010000133.1 coordinate 20,569, forward strand.
CTGTCGCCCCACATGTTGAGCTGCACGACGGCGAAATTTTCCCTCACATAATTATTGATGTAGCGCTTGGCCAGTACGTCGGTGTGCATCTTGACGCAATAGCTGCAACCGCGCTGTTCGAAGACGACTGCAAAGCGCTTGCCATCAGCTTTCGCGGCTTCGAAATCTTCCCGAAGATCGAGGAACGATTCCAGGAACCACGACTGATGATAAATCCCATCGTCGCCCTTTTTAGGAACCACCAGAGGTTTGGAGGCCCCCATCGCCGGAGGAAGGTCCTGTGCGCCATTCGCCGGAATCGAAAAGCCCAGCGACATCGCCAGTACGCTCATTGCGATAAACCGAAAATCGAGCATGTTCGGCTCCTTAGGAAAACAACACCAATGCGGCTGCACAATACACCGCCTGAATGTCCTTCGCGAGTGCAGATTGCGTCTGGGCGCGGGCCACCCAGGTGGCCTAAACGACGCCCAGAAGACTGAGGAGGAACCGCATTGAAACAGCAGCCATGAACGCCGCAAACGCCAGTTCCAGCTTCCGCTTGGGCAGCCCATGCGCCAGTCGCACGCCAAACGGCGCAGCCAATATGCTCGACGGAATGATCAGCGCCGCTCCCAACACGTTGACGAAGCCCACCGACAACGGCGGTATCAGCGGATTCCCCCAGCCGGCAATCATGAAGCCGATCACACCGGGGATGGCCACAAGCGGCCCCAGTCCGGCGCTGGTCGCGACCGCCTGCAACAGTGGCTGATTGTAGAGCGTCATGAAGGCAACGATGAAGCTCGCACCAGCAATGCTCATCAGCACCGCCACGAAGCCGACCAGCAAACCGTAGATCTCCACCACCGGCGGTTTGGGGATCGCTTCACCGATCCGCCAGTCGTCGCGGCCCAAGGCCAGCTTTAAGGCAAGCAGGTTGCCAAAGATCACCCATATCCATTTCAGCCCGTCGCTGGAAACAATGCCGGCAAATACAGTTCCCAAAATCACACCGATGACCATGAACGGCGCCAGCCGCTTCAGGATGGCCATGTTCACGCCGCCCTTGGCGCGGTGCAGGAAGAACGCCCGGATCGAGGTCGGGACAATTGCCGCCAATGACGTGCCGACCGCCATATGCATCTGGATCGATGGATCGACTCCCAGCGCGCCGAACGTTTCAAACAGGACCGGCACCAGCACGCCGCCGCCGCCGATTCCAAGTAGCCCGGTCAGGAATCCTGCCGCCATCCCGGCAAGCAACAGCCCCGCCGCCAGCATCAGCAATACTTCGACGCTCATTTCAGTTGGCATGACCGAGCCGTTGTTTGAAAGTTATCGAGCAGTTCGCCCGCGATGTGTGCACGACCATTTATAGGGGCTCTGCCTCCCTATGAAAGTGTGGTGGCAATTGTCGTGGGTCGTCGCGCCCGGAAGTCAACGGACTCAGACTTTTCAGACCGGCACGATCCCGGCTCGCAGTCCCGCCCACCCGCGCAACTGGGTCGGGGACTGCAAAGTGTGGCGTGGGTCAGCTCGAGCAGCACCCGTTGAATTCAATCACTCTGCCTCCCCGGCAAGTGCGGCAGCACTTGTCCGGGGTGTTCCCAGATCGCGTTGCACGGACCCAAATCCTTTATCACGCTGCCACGTTTCGGCTTCTTCCGCCATCTCGATTGCCGCCAGCAGCACCTCGATTCCTGCCCCCTCACCGGTGGCATTCTCGCTGAAATGGCGGCGGAATTGCCGGGCCCCTTTCAGGCCGTGCATCACTCCCAGAGTGTGGCGCACGATATTGTTGAGCCGCCCACCGCGCGCCAGATGCGCTTGCGTATAGGCCACCAGCGCCTGCAAGGCCTGCGTCCTCGTCGGAACGGCTTCGCTCGAACCAAAAAAACGCCGGTCGACTTCGGCCAGAATATAGGGCGTCTGATAAGCAGCCCGCCCCAGCATCACGCCGTCGACATGCCGCAAATGCCGCTCAGCCTCATCCAACGATGCAATGCCGCCGTTGATGGAGATGATAAGATCCGGTCGCGAGTCTTTCAGCCGGTAGACACGTTCGTAGTCGAGCGGCGGCACCTCGCGGTTTTCCTTCGGCGACAGCCCCGACAACCACGCCTTGCGCGCGTGTACGATGAACAGCCCGCAGCCCGCTTCCCCAACCGTATCGATAAAGCGCTGGAAGTCGGCTTCGCTATCCTGATCGTCAATCCCGATCCGGCACTTGATCGTTACCGGAATATCGACCGCCTCGCTCATCGCCAAAAAGCAGCGCGCGACGAGATCAGGTTCAGCCATCAGGCAGGCCCCGAACCGCCCCTCCTGCACGCGGTCCGACGGGCAGCCGACGTTGAGGTTGATCTCATCGTAACCGCGCGCCTCTCCAATCGCGGCAGCCTCAGCCAACTTGGACGGGTCCGAGCCGCCAAGCTGCAGGGCAACGGGGTGCTCGGCGTCATTGAACCCGATCAGCCGCTCCCGCTCCCCGCGCAAAATCGCCTCCGCCGTCACCATCTCGGTGTAAAGCAGCGCTTTCGCCGATAGCTGACGGTGAAAGAACCGGCAATGCCGATCCGTCCAATCCATCATCGGAGCGACAGAGAATCTATGTGGCGGTTGCTTCACGTTGAACCTTGGCAAATCGCAATTGGCTGGGATCGCCTGTGTTCGCACGTCTAGGCAGCGCTACGCAAGTTGACTGGCCGCAAATTGCACGTTGCACCCGACACGCCTGCATTGATTTTTCAATCCCGGGGCGTCGGATTTGCCTGGTCACGTCAAGATTGACTGAGCAAGGTCATTGGCAATCGCTGCAAAGCGCCGATCGACTTCGGCAGGGTTGTCTGCAAGTTCAGCCAATAACAGTTGTCTTGCGGGAAGTCCGAGCGGTGTCGCAACCCGATCATCAGCCAGGGCAGACACATCGATTGAGATCGGATCACCGTTGGGCCCAGGAATGACGAAGTGGCCTGGATTGGTCATGTGTGTCACTTGGACAGTCCGAAGCTCGAGACCCTGGGCAACCGACCGCCAGAGCAGAAAAGGCAACTCAAAGTCAACGCAATAATTGCTCGTCAGGTAGTCGGGAGACAAGAAAACCACAGCCGCCCTCGCGCGGCACATTGTGTCGACAATCCGGGTATCGATGCTCTCGCCCGGACGAAGTCCGTTGCGATAGGACCACAATCGCCCAGCAAGCCCGGTGTTCGGGTCATGCCGGTTTCTGAGCGCACTTTGCATGTGCTGTTCGAAGCGGCCAGCCCACCTCTGGTCCGGGTTGGAAAAGCTGACCATAACCAAAGGCTCGCTCGACAATAGATTGCGCCGGTCGCCGGCATTCGCCCAATCGATCCATTGCTGCAGGGCACCGGGCTCGCTAGGACGGAGTTGGGATTGAGGCGGCCGCTGGGCCCCCTCCAATGATCCCGTGGTCTGAATTGGGGACACGATTCGTTTTTTGGATGCTGCTGTTAGAAATACGCTCTCCAACTGATTTACCTCACCCTGTGCAAGCCACATGATGTCATCAATCGTTATTGACAAAGTGTCCCGCCACGGCCCTGCGTAGCCAATTTCAAAAGTTATTTGTTCACCGCATTTCAGAATAATGTCCCGGTGGACCAACCTTCCCTTCAGCAACACCTCGTCGCGCGTTGAGATTCTGAAGCAGAGATTGGAAATCGAACCGGCGTTGACGCCGTTTTGTTGTGCGGGATTGGACACAACAAGGTCAAAGCGCCCAGGTTTTTCAGCAACGGGTGTAAGATCGAAAGACGGAGTCGAGTGCACTATAGTCACCGGGAACCTCTTGCAGGCTATTCTTGAACCTCGGCAATCCATACAGAGACAGTCGTTTGTCCCGGCCGGTGCAACGACTGCTTGACGGCAATTTCATAGGGGAACGCCTTACGCAACTCGTCGTCATCGACACCAGACTTGGCCCTTAGGATTGGCCGGCCGGTAAGTGGGCAGACCAATAGATCTGCTTTGTTTGCATCGAATGGAAGAGACTTGATCGCGTCTGACATCTATTTTCACCTTTGCTCTTACCGGCCGAAAGCAGACTCTAAACGAGCTAGCAAAGCTTCAGCACGGACCACGACATTCTCTAAGCGGTCTGAAAGATCGTGACGGTTTTCGTTCACCGGCAAACCAGTTGCGATCTGTGGCTGAACCTCTTCCGACGGCCTCTCCGAAAAAATGATTAGCAACTGTTGTATGCTCTCTGAAATCGCTGCCTTCAGGCGTTTAGCGGCCTTACACGCTTCAGGGCTTGGAAAGCGCGCAATGACCGAGACCTCGACACTGGTGGCTTCACCGCCATCCGATGCGTTCGCAGCAGCGACGCGGATGGCAACGTCTGGGCTAAGCATGTTTTCAGACGCTTTGCCCAGTATTGTCCACACCATGCTCTCCGTGATGTCCTCTCTGACGTCGCGCATGGCTAGGCCGAAATCAGTGACCAACATCGAGATCAGTTCGTGAACCAGTTCTGCGTTTGGCGATCGTCCGGGTTGGATCCTGGAATCCTTGAATGTTTCTTCCTGGGTTACGATGAGGTTTGCCAACGATAGGGCGCCGGTAACCTGCAACGTCGAGCTTTTTTTGCTAAGAGGCTTGAATGTAGCCTGGGTCTGGCGGCCATCGCGGTCGATGACGGGGTAACCTAAAGGATCAAACACAGCCAGTTTCTCGAAACCCGCAACTGGCGATATGAAGTCCAAGGCAACATCGAACCAAATTCCATCTTCGCGCTGGGGCTGGATTGGCGCCTGGAAGACCAAATGGATCGTCAATCTGTCACCTGGGCGAAACTCTCCGCTCTCATCGAATTTAAGCGAAAACTTTGGCGCGTGTATTTGCGGGTCATCCTCGAAGGAGACAGCCTCAATCCCATCGCCATCGCCGGACTTGCGGCAAAGTTCAACCGATGGGCGGCCAAACGGCCCGCCAATATCCAGGCGCACATGACCACTTATTCTCGAAACCCGCACTCGGGTCACAGGACATCTGTCGTTGATGGCCCGCGCGATTGTGAAACGCAGGGTATTTCCTGCCGAAATCGGATCAATCATCGCCGAAGCTGTAATCGACGGGCAGACCGACAACGGCGATTTAAATTGATAGTGTGCTTCAAAACAGTGTGTCGTGTCGCGTCCATCGATAGCAAAGAGCTTGACGCGCTCTTTAGGCGGGAAGGGTGACTTGGCCTGCAACACCCGGGGAGAAGCAACCGCAAGTCCCATCTTGGCTTTATCCGAATCGGGAAGTTCCCAATTCACCGCCGGGGGGCGGTTGAATGCAACATAGCCCAGGGAAATATCTCCAGCGCGCACAGATCCAAATCTGGATTTGTATATTTTTTGTCGGGCAGCATCCAGCGCCGGGTCGCCCTGCCGAAGGAAAAGTTTCAACGATCCTGTTGCTGCATTGACTTGTTCTTCAAGTACGATTTGGTTGTTGCGCATAACGCCTTGCAGGCTGAGTTCTATATCTTCCTTAAGGCTATGCCCAACCAGTCCCTGCGCAGGTAATCCGGTGAAGACAGGCATAGGCGGTCGCCGTGCTGCCAGTCTGAGGTTGGCATACTTATAGTGGAATGCGACGGCTGCCACGGCAAAGAGAAACAGGAGCGCTGCAAGCAGCACTTGGCCGGCTGCTGCAAGTGCAAAGGCTAAAAGGATCAAGGCTGCCCCGACCCTATGAAGGGCGAGTAGCCGGCCACTCTCCGACTTGTGCTCCACTGGCCGGGCCGGCCCCTTTGCAGTGGCCCCCAAGCCGGCCCATTGAAAATGTTGGAAAAACCAACTGGGCTCAACTTCGGCAGCATCGTCTTTAAGAACGATGTCGGACTTGCCCGGCGAGATTCCGGCGACCCGTTGGTGGCGGCCGCCTTGGCTTGCATTAATTCGGCGCGCCACACCTTTTTCGATAGCCATGGTATTCCCCGATTGTTCGAGAGACACACGAGGTCTGCAGGTCCCCCAAAGTCACTGCAATCCACCAGCCGACGAGGCATCGCGTCTGTCAGCCGCGGCCGGCGAAACGTCCTAACTGATGTCGCAGTTCCCGGACATAGGCGTTCACTTCCTTCATCAGGTCTTCGCGCCGACCTCGCAACACACCAAGAACATCTACAACCGTGTTCGCACTAATATCCTGTCCTTGAAACCGGTCGAGATCAGAGCCGCGCAAGCGCAACACTTCCTGGGTCTCACATTGGACGAGCGTTGTCAGGATCAAAGGGTCGCCCTGAACGGGTCTTTCGGCCACAACCAACCATTCTCTGGTTCCAACCTGACGACCTTCTTCTCTGGAGGTGCCCAGGCCTTCAGCTCGCACCGCAAGGTTTCGCTCTGCCAGTATCTGTTTGATATATTGCATGCGCTCGGAATTTATTTCGACCCCGCGCAGCCGAAGCCTGTATCGGAAAGTATAGTGCTGGCTCTCAAAAATATGGCGCGTGTTCACCTCGATCTGGAGACGCGCCGATGTAGATTGCTTCATCTCAACTTTTGATTTCGAACCGGGCTTCGAAACGATTTTGCCGCTCCAGTCAGCAAAGACCGGAGTAATACCCAGAATAGATCCGGGCATCTCCAGCACCATTTGCATCTTCAGGTTCGGCATGTCTGCCTGCATTTGCGCATTGGCAAAGCGCAGGACGATTCCAAACTCGCGGCGTCCGTTCTTTCCTTCAGAGTCGTCGTCAAAGGCAAGCTTGATGTTCCCGACTTCGATCGTGCTGTTTGATGAGTTTCTTATGAACCGATACTTTTTCTCATCGATGTTTGGAGCGCTATGGGCCGATGCGCTTACGGTCGTCAGAAGCACATCCGCCCCATCGCTGGCAAACGGCCAATCGATGGAGAAATATTTAATGGTCACTTCCTTGAGCGGCCGCTCTGTACGCACCGTCGTTCGCAATAGGAGACGGTGCTCACCCCGCTCCGCCTCGGGTTTGCGCATGTAGGCGGTCATGGTGCGGGCCACAGAGTCGGGAAGACGCCCGTCCTTGAAAATATCGGCGAGGAAAACGAAATAATCGATTTCTGTCGATAGGTTGGCAACGACCTGGATCGGCCGGAGATCACCCCTTTGCGCATCGATAGATATAACGGTGCGCGCATCATGCTCGTAGCGCGCGCCATCCTTTTCGAACTGTGATTTCAACTGCTCCACAGGCAGTTCGATTGGGAATGACGTCCAGCCATCCTCAGAATGATTGGCGGCTTCGTTTGCAAGGGTCGGGCTCGACGCGACCGATGGTTCGCCATCCTCGCGCTTTGGTGTCAGTAAGACCAGTGTCCCGATCCGGCCACGAATTGCAGAGGTATTCGGCTCGACTTCGACATCTTGCCAAGCCTCCTCTGTCATGAAATTGGCATCATCCAGTGGAACGGTAAGACTTGCCGATACCGTGATTGTATCTTCGAAACGGCCAACGCTGTGGGTCGCCAAATTGAACGAGGCGCTCCAGCACTCGTGGATGGTCACATTCTTGGGCTGAGCCCTGACTAGGCCGGCAAGCTCTTGAATGGGTTTCGACTGGTCGACAACAATCATTATGCAAACAAGCGCTTCTGCAATTAGCCCTTGACCCAGCTACGCGTGAGGTGGGCGTACGTTCAGAGGACCGAGGTTCAATACTCTCTGATACGCTGGCCAGGCGAACCACGCAAGAGCCGTTCTGTGTTCCGGTCGAGGCGCCGGCATTTGACTTAGAGCACTTTCCGACCAAATCGATTCAATTCTGTTTCTCAAGCGGCGAGTCGATCCAGCAGGAGAGTGGCGCGGGTCGATCTGGGTGATCGGCCGAGCCGCTCGACGCGTCGTGTTGGAGACACGCCGCCGGCATGATGCGGCCGCCGCTTGGAAACCCATATTGGCGGAGCCAATCTACGATTGGACGGGCCGGGCGGATTTGCGCCAATCTCTGCGCATCCCGTCTTGCCCGTGGCACCGCCACGCGCTGCGCCGGCCCACTTGATCTTGTCACTAATCCGCCTCGGCAGAATGGTTCGATTTGGTCGGAAAGTGCTCTAGCTGTCGAGTTGGGCCTGCGAACGGGCTGCCCGGCTCTGCGGGCAGACCCAGTTGCCTTCCAATCCGCCCGCCGCAAGTCCCCGCAATCGCACGACCTGATCAAACACCGCCGACGATGATGATGTGCAATTCGCGCGGGCCATGCGCGCCCTTGACGAGGCTGCCCTCGATGTCGGTTGTGCCGCTGGCGCCGGTAATCAGGCAGGCGTTGCGAGGTGCCAGGTCCCCTTGGACAGCAGCGGCGTAGTCTTCCAGGTGGGCAAGGATGCGCTCCGCCTTCAGCACGATGAATTGCACGCCGCATAGAAAACTGGACAGGATCGGCTGGTCGGCGGCTGAATGAACAACCACGCTGCCGGTTTCACTTATCCCCCACAGTGCCACGGCGACGAACGCGCCATCGTCGATGTCGCCACGCACATCAATGCCCGCCGCCGCCCAATCGAGTGCTTCAAGTGAGGGTGTCGGCTGTCGGCACAATTGGGCTCTTTCGCCCGCCTCGGCAAGGTAGGCTGCAACCGTGGCAGGCAGCGTTTCCATCGAGGCGATCCGGTCGACGGTTGCGCCAACCTTCGCCCCCCTCGCCCGTGTGATGAAACTGTCGACAATATCGGCCGAAGGCAGCGTTGGCCGCACCGCGATGGGATCGTCCAGCAGCGCCTGAGCTTCAGCGGCGATCTCGTCGCTTCCCACACCGCCGATTGTCCCCGCACCGCCGGTGTTCGAAGATTCGCGTAACGATTGCAGGATGCTGTCACGGGCGTCGGTCATGGCTTCGCCCCTCGGCGGCTTGCGTGATAGGCGTTGATGAACGTCTTCTTGGGTGGCGCGGGCAGATCACGGTATTCAGTCCAGCCGCCAGCAAACGGCATCCACGCGATCCTGCCGCCTCTCTTGAACAGCCTCATAAGACGCACCGCAATGGCCGTTGCCATGTGGTAGAGCCCGGGGCGGCGCGCAACGAACGCCCAGCCGCCGATACCTGCGCGCACCGTGACCGGCTCCAGACCCTCTTTCCAACTGCGCTCCCGCCAGCCGCGCAACAGGCTGGGAAGCGGAATCTCGACCGGGCAGACTTCGGCGCATTTGCCGTTGAGCGTGCAGGCATGAGGAAGCTCCCGCGATTGCTTCAGCCCATCCAGAACGGGCGTCAGCACCGACCCCATCGGCCCCGGATAAGTTGCCCCATAAGCGTGCCCGCCGATTTGCCGGTAGACGACGCAATGGTTCATGCAGGCACCGCAGCGGATACAGCGCAGCATTTCGGGCAGTTCCCGGCGCATCTTCGTGCGTCCATTGTCCACCAGCACGATGTGAAACTCTTCCGGGCCATCGGCATCTTCCGGCCGCTTCGGACCACAATGAAACGTTGTGTATTGCGTGAAGTCACCACCCGTTGCCGAGCGCACGAGCAGCCGCAGCAGCATGAAGGCATGCCCCAGCGACGGCACCAGCTTTTCAATACCCGCCGTCACGATGTGAACCTTGGGCGGTGTCGTCGTCAGTTCGGCATTGCCCTCATTGGTGACGGTGCAGATGGCACCCGTATCGGCGATCAGAAAATTGGCCCCCGAGATCCCGACATCTGCATTGAGGAATTTTCTCCTGAGGTCTTTGCGCGCGCTTTCGACGAGATCGGGAATGGCATCACTGGCTGGCAATTCCTGGTGCTGCGACTTGAACAGTTCAGCCACCTGTTCGCGCGTCTTGTGCATGGCGGGCCAGACAATGTGGGATGGCGTTTCGTCGGCCAACTGCACGATGTGCTCTGCCAGATCGGTTTCAACCCTCTCGATGCCGGCAGCTTCAAGCGCGTGCGGTAGCCCGATTTCTTCGCCCAGCATCGACTTCGAGCGCGTCACGCTTTTGGCATTGGCCGCTTTACAGATGTCGATGACGATGCGGCTTGCTTCTTGCGAGGTTCTGGCCCAGTGGACTTTCGCCCCTGACGCAATCGCATTGCGCTCGAACTGCGTCAGGTAGTGCTCCAGATTGGCGATGACATGGTCTTTGATCTTGCGCCCGCGCCGGCGGGCTGCGTCAAACTGAGGAAACTCGCCAACCGCCGTCGCCCGTTTGGTTTCAGCATTCCCCGCCGTGCGGTCGATTGCCGTCTTTAGCGTGGCGTCGGCCAGAGCCGATTTTGCCCTGGCCTTGAACGATGTCATGCCGACCTGCATTGGATCACTCCTCCTCGCCGATGGCAGGACCATCGCCCATCCCGGCGATAACTTCGGCAGCATGCATCACGCGAACCTTTGAGCCCGACCGCGATAACTTGCCCGCCATGTTCATCAGGCAGCCAAGGTCGCCACCAAGCAACAGACCGGCCCCCGTTCCGTCGATAGCTTCGGCCTTTTCGCCGACGATGGCATTCGAGATGGCCGAGTACTTGACGCAGAAGGTGCCTCCGAAGCCGCAGCAGACATCGTTTCCTGGAAGCGGTTGGAGTTTCAATTTGTCGACGGCTTTGAGAAGGCGACGCGGCTGTTCCAGAATGCCCAGTTCACGAAGGCCTGAGCAACTGTCGTGATAGGTCGCCGTGGCCTCAAGCTCGATTCCCACCGGCCGGTATCCTCGCACTTCATCCAGGAAGCTCATTAACTCCCAGGTCTTGGCAGCAATGGTCGTGGCCCGCTCCAGCCATTCGTGATCGTCAGCCAGCGCTTCGCAGTAGTGGGCCTTGATCATTGCAGCGCATGAACCCGATGGCACAACGATGTAGTCGAAGGCTTCAAACTGGTCGATGAATTGGCGGGCAAGCGCAGCGGTTTGCTTGGTTGCCCCTGAGTTGAAGGCCGGTTGCCCGCAACAGGTTTGCCGTTCTGGAACCTCGACGACGCATCCTGCTTCCTCCAGCAATTTGACAGCGGCAAAGCCGATTCTCGGACGGATAACGTCGACGATGCAGGTCGCGAAAAGGCCGACGCGGGGGCACTCGATTGCTGATGTCATCGAACCTCAACTCTTCAAATTTTGACAGCGCCGGCCAAGAACGCACTGCAGGCGGCAGTATGCGCTCAGCGGGCGGCTTTCTGGGTTGTGCAACGGTCGGCAAGATAGGCGATTGACTGGTAGGGGCGCCCTGAGTGCGTCGACAAGCCGATCTCGCAGGTCCGGCTCGTAGAATAGCCGCGCTCGCAGGCATCCGGCAGAGAAGCTTCCAGGTGTCGCAGCGCACTGGCGTTGAGTTCAGGCGTCGTGAACCCTTTGTCGCCGGCAAAACCGCAGCACTGGATGTCAGGCGGCACGATCACTTCGCCGCCAAACGTTTCTGCGATTGCCTTGAATTTGATCTCCTGGCCCATGCGCCGGGCACTGCATGTCGTGTGGATCGCAACGGCATCTTGAGACGGATTGATGTCGACTTTGCCAAGCACCAACTCACCAAGCGCATCGATCAGATCGATTGTTTTCAAGCCCGCAGCATTTGCCGCTTCACGGGCTTCCAATACACACGGGCTTGTGTCGAAGACGATCGTGTCCTGACCATCCCGGCTGGCAGCCTTCAACGCCTTTACCAACTCCCGGGTTTTGTCACCCGCCGTCTTGGGGAACCCTTTCGATTTGAACGGCATCCCGCAGCATAAGCGGTCCACCTTGTCTGGCATCACGACATCGTAGCCCGCCTTCTGCAACAGCCGGGTAACAACGGGCGGCAGCGGTTCCATGTCCGGACTTCCAGGCGCTGGGCCGAATACGCGCGCAGCACAGCTTGGGAAATAAACCAGCCGCTCTTTCGCGCTGGCGAGATAGTGCACAGGTGGTGGAGCAGAGGTCGGCATTGCGTCGGTCCATTTGGGGACAAGCCCACGCGTCAACCAATTCGCAGCACCAAACAACCGGGCCATGTTGCGGTTGCCAATGACGCTGCGAAGCGCCCCGTTAGCCAGCAATCCGACCCGAACCAGCCCCGCCACAAATCCGAAGTTCTTCGCCAGCCGGTTGGCAATGAAGTGCGCCATTGCCCCGTGCTTGGCAGATCGTACCGCCCGCATGGCGCTTCCCGTATCGATCCCCACCGGGCAGGCGACCGAGCACAGTCCATCCCCCGCGCACGTGTCGACGCCTTGATGCTGGTAGTCTTTTTCCATCCGCGCGCGCAGTGGCCGGGCTGCTTTGCCCTCGGCCTTCAAACGCGCAATTTCACGCAGGCCCACAATCCTCTGGCGCGGCGTCAACGTGACCGCGCGCGATGGACAGGTCGTTTCGCAAAATCCGCACTCGATGCACTTGTCGACAATCTCATCGGCTGCCGGCATTGGTTTCAGGTCGTTGAGATGAACGCGCGGATCGTCATTGAGCACGACGCCGGGATTGAGAATGCCCTTGGGGTCCAGTAATGACTTGATTTGCTGCATCAGCCGATAGGCTTCAACGCCCCATTCCATTTCGACGAACGGCGCCATGTTCCGTCCCGTGGAATGTTCAGCCTTCAACGACCCATCGTATTTGCTGACGATCAGATCGGTGACATCGTCGATGAACGCACCATACCGCGCCACGTCGGCTTCGCTTTCGAACCCTTGCGTGAACACGAAGTGGACATTGCCTTCCAGGGCATGGCCGAAGATGATGGCTTCGTCGTAGCTGTGCTTTTCAAACAGTGCCTGCAGGTCGATAACCGCATCGGCCAACTGGTCGGTGGTCACGGCCACGTCCTCAATGATCACCGTCGTGCCGGTTTCGCGCACGGCCCCGACCGCCGGGAACAGCCCTTTGCGCATTTTCCAGAACTCGACGTAGCGCGCGGCTTGCGTTGTGAACTCGATGGCTTCGAGGCTTTTCACACCCGCGATTGCCCCCGCCGCCTCGGCTGCCTTCGCAAGTGCCTCCTCGTGCGTTTCACCCTGCACTTCAATCAACAGTGCCGAGGTCCCCTCAGGCATCGTTTCAAGGATAGCCGGCATGCCGGGCTGACCGCGCACCGACTTCAAGGACCGGTAGTCCATCAACTCGACAGCAGCAACCGGCGCGCTTTTCAAAATAGCGACGGCTTCACATGCGGAGCGGATATCAGGAAAGAACGCCAGCGCGCTGGCCTTGTGCCGGGGATCTGCAACTGTCCGATAGGTGATCTGGGACATGAAGCCCAAAGTGCCCTCCGAACCGATCATCAAGTGTTGCAGGATGTCGATAGGGTCTTCGAAGTCGATGAGGGCGTTGAGCGCATAACCCATCGTATTCTTGATGGCGTACTTCTTGCGGATGCGTCCGCTGAGCTTGTGGTCTTTGCGCGTCGCTTCCCCCAGGTCGCGTAATTCGTTCAACAGTCCCGAATGGTTCTGCTCAAACGATTGTCGGCTCGCCCTGTCTGCGGTGTCCAGAACTGTGCCGTCGGCCAACACCACGCGCATGCTCGACAACGTTTGGTAGGAATTCTGCGCGATGCCGCAGCACATGCCGCTGGCGTTGTTGGCAGCGATACCCCCGATCATGGCTGAGTTGATAGAGGCCGGGTCCGGTCCGATTTTCCGGCCCTTCGCGACAAGCCTGCGGTTGACCTGTGCCCCCGTCAGGGCCGGGCCTGTCGTAATCAGGCTGGCGTCGTCATTGACCGACCAGTCCCGCCAGCCGTTGTGGCCCAGCTTGACCAGCACTGAGTCGGTGACGGCCTGCCCCGATAGGCTGGTGCCCGCCGCCCGAAACGTGATCGCCGTGCCGGTTTCATTGGCAATATCGATCACGCGGCGAACCTCATCCTCGTCTTCCACCAGCACAATCAGTTGCGGCGTCAGCCGGTAGCAACTGGCATCCGTTCCCATGGTGACCAGCCGCAGCGGATCATCGACGATCCGGTCGGCAGGAAGCAACTCGCGAACCTCGGCTTCGAAGCTGCTGCCCAGTGGTATTGCCGTCGTCCTGGCTTCGTGGTGATCGTGGACGCTTTGCACATTGGCCATTTTTCAAAATTCCCTGGTGCAGGTGATCGGCTGGCACGGAATCCCTTTGCCGCGCGCCGCCACCCGCCGCCGTCGTTTGCCATTCGCCGTTCGCGCCGTCCGCGGCCCGCACCACTGACGCCTACTTTTTCTTTCGCGCCGGAGGCAGGTCCGTGCAGACGCCTTCGAAGACTTCGGCTGCCATGCCGACCGATTCGGCAAGTGTCGGGTGCGGGTGGATCGTCTTGCCGATATCAACGGCATCAGCACCCATTTCGACGGCCAGGCAAACTTCGCCGATCAAGTCGCCCGCGTGCGTGCCGACGATGCCGCCGCCAATGCACCGGTGGGTCTCGTTATCGAACAACAGCTTGGTGAAACCTTCATCGCGCCCGTTTGCAATCGCCCGGCCCGATGCCGCCCACGGGAACACCGCCTTGGTGAACTTGACGCCCTTGGCCTTGGCTTCGGTCTCCGTCAGCCCTGCCCAGGCGATTTCCGGATCGGTGTAGGCGACCGATGGGATCTGGCGCGCATCGAATGCCGACTTCTGACCGGCCGCGGCTTCGGCTGCAACGTGGGCTTCGTGCACCGCCTTGTGCGCCAGCATCGGCTGGCCGACGATATCGCCGATCGCAAAGATGTGGCCGACGTTGGTGCGCATCTGAATATCGGTTTCGATGAACCCGCGATCTGTGACGGCGACGCCGGCCTTGTCGGCATCGATAAGCCCGCCGTTGGGCGAGCGGCCGACCGCCACCAGCACCATGTCGTAGACCTGTGGTTTGTCAGGCGCCTTTGCCCCTTCGAAAGTGACGTGGATGCCATCCTTCTTGGCTTCGACACCTACTGTCTTCGTCTTCAGCATGATGTTGTCGAAGCGCGGCCCGTTGACCTTCTCCCAGACCTTGACGAGGTCCCGGTCGGCGCCCGGCATCAAGCCATCGAGCATCTCGACGCAATCGAGCCTTGTGCCCAGCGTTGAATAAACCGTCGCCATTTCAAGACCGATAATGCCGCCGCCGATCACCAGCATCTTTTTGGGGATCTCACGCAGTTCCAGCGCCCCAGTCGAATCGACGATTCGCGGATCGTCTGGAATGAATGGCAGCTTCACCGCTTCTGAACCCGCCGCGATAATCGCTTTTTCAAAGCGGACGGTCTTCTTGCCCGACCCATCGGTCAATTCAACTTCCACATGGTTGGGGTCGAGGAACCGGCCTGTTCCAGTGACGACGTTGACCTTGCGCGCCTTGGCCATTCCAGCAAGCCCGCCCGTCAGTTTGCCAACGACCTTTTCCTTGTGCGTGCGCAGTTTGGCCAGATCGATTTCAGGTGCCCCATAGGAGATGCCGTGAGCCGCCATCGCCTTGGCTTCGTCCATGATTGCAGCGGTGTGTAAGAGCGCCTTGGATGGAATGCAGCCGACGTTGAGGCACACACCTCCCAGCACTTCCCAACGCTCGACAAGAACCGTATTGAGACCCAGGTCAGCCGACCGGAATGCGGCTGAATAGCCGCCAGGCCCTGCACCCAGCACAAGCATATCGCACTTGATGTCGGCACCGCCTGAATGCGTAGCAGCCACAGGTGCACTCACGGCTCCCGACTGCCCCCTCTCCCCCGGGGGAGAGGGTTGGGGTGAGGGGGAAGAAGTGGTGGGTGAGGGGGAAGAAGTGGTGGGTGAGTCGGACGAGGAACCAGATGAGCCTGCCCCAGCCACATCGCTGGCTTCAAGCGTCAGCACCACCGACCCTTCGGAAACCTTGTCACCGACAGCGACCTTCAATTCTACGACCTTGCCCGCCTCGGGCGATGGAATTTCCATCGTCGCCTTGTCGCTCTCAAGTGTCACGAGCGGGTCTTCGGGCTGCACCTCATCGCCCGGTGCGACCAGAATTTCGATTACGGGAACGTCGGAGAAATCGCCGATATCGGGCACTTTGACTTCAATGGCCATGTCGTTTCACCCTTTCAATCAAAGTACCAGTTCGCGGACATCGCCAAGGATCGTTGCCATGCGCCGCGTGAAGCGAGCCGCCAGCGCACCGTCGATAACGCGGTGATCATAGGAAACGCAAAGCGGAAGCATCATGCGGGGGACGAACTCTTCACCGTTCCAAACCGGTTTCATGCTCGAACGCACGACCCCCAGGATGGCAACCTCGGGTGCATTGACCACGGGCGTAAAGTGCGTTCCGCCTATCCCGCCCAGGCTTGAGATCGAGAACGTGCCGCCCGAGATGTCGGCTGGCGTAATCTTGCCATCGCGCATCTTGGCCGAGACTTCTCCAAGCTCCTTCGACAGATCGATGATGCCTTTGGCATTGACGTCCTTGATGACCGGAACGACAAGCCCGTCGGGCGTGTCGACGGCAACCCCGATGTGGTAGTATTTCTTGTAGATCAGTGCATCCTTGGCCGGGTTGAGAGACGCGTTGAATTCGGGGAATTCCTTCAGGCACGTCACAGCAGCTTTCAACAGGAACGACAACAGCGTCACCCGGTAGCCCTTTTCCTTGGCCGATGCGTCAAGCTCCTTGCGGTACTTGTCGAGTTCGGTGATGTCGGTCTCATCGGTGTGCGTAACGTGCGGGATGTTGAGCCAAGCCCGATGCAGATGCGGCCCAGACAGCTTCTTTAACCGCGACAACGGCTTTTCTTCGATCTGTCCGAATTTCGAGAAGTCCTGCGCCGGGATTTCGGGGATGCCTGCCCCGCCTTGCGCACCCGCCGCACCTGCGCCTGCGCCTTCAATCGCGCGTTTGACGTCTTCCTTGGTGATGCGGCCCTTTTCCCCCGAGCCGGTGATCTTCTTCAGGTCGACGCCAAGTTCCCGCGCGATCATCCGAACGCTGGGACTGGCATGTGCATCGCCAAATTCGATCGGTGCCGGAATGGCGCGGCTGGGGCTGTCGGATGCAGCCGATTGCGTCGAAGCCGGTGGTGAGGATGAGGACGATGCCGCCGCCGGCGCCGGGGCGGCTCCACTTGAATCCGGTTGCTTTTCAGCGCTGTCGGACGTCGCGCCGCCCTCCGCCTCCAGCTTCAAAATCGCAACGCCCTCGCCGACCTTGTCGCCGATGCTGACCAGGATCTCGGTAACCGTGCCCGCCGTGGGGCTTGGCACTTCCATCGTCGCCTTATCGCTTTCCAGCGTGATCAGCGGATCTTCCGGCGCCACGGTATCGCCCGGGCTGACCAGGATTTCGATCACCGGCACGTCTGAGAAATCGCCGATATCTGGGATCTTCACTTCAATTTGAGACATGGGAGTATTCCTCGGTGCCGATTATGCGGTTGCCGGATTGGCTTTGTTGGTATCGATGCCGTACTTGGCGATGGCGTCAGAAACGGTTTTGGATGGGATCTTGTTTTCTTCGGCCAGCGCCTTGAGGGCTGCCACCGCAACGAAGTGACGGTCGACCTCGAAGTGCTCGCGCAGCTTGTTTCGCATGTCGGAACGGCCGAACCCATCGGTCCCCAGAACCTTGTATTTTGCTGGCACGTAAGCGCGGATCTGATCGGCGAACGCCTTCATGTAGTCGGTCGACGCGATAACCGGTCCCTCTCCGCCTTCGGCCAGCTTGGCCGTGACGTGAGCGACCTTCTCAGGCTCTTCCGGGTGCAGCATGTTCCAGCGTTCCACCGTGGCCGCTTCGCGCGCCAGTTCGGTGAAGCTGGGAACGCTCCAGATGTTGGCTTGAACACCGAAGTCCTTTTCGAGAAGCTCAGCCCCCGCGATCACTTCGCGCAGGATCGCCCCCGAACCCATCAATTGCACGCGATGGCCCTTGGCCTTCTCATCGGCAGCCTTGAAAAGATACATGCCCTTGATGATGTCGGGCCCGGCCCCTTCAGGCATCGCCGGGTGCTCGTAGTTCTCATTGAGCAATGTGATGTAGTAGTAGACATCCTCCTGATTGGTCACCATCCGGCGCAAGCCTTCCTGGATGATGACCGCCACCTCATAGGCAAATGTCGGATCATACGAGATGCAGTTTGGTATGGTCGCCGACAACAGATGCGAATGCCCGTCCTCGTGCTGCAACCCTTCACCGTTCAGCGTCGTTCGCCCCGATGTGGCACCAATCAGGAAGCCGCGCGCGCGACTGTCGGAGGCAGCCCACGCCAGATCGTGTACGCGCTGGAAGCCGAACATCGAATAGTAGATGTAGAACGGGATCATCTGGATATTCGAGGTCGAGTAACTCGTCGCCGCTGCAATCCAACTCGACATCGCGCCCGCTTCGTTGATGCCCTCCTGCAGCATCTGACC
The DNA here is from genome assembly GCA_022600345.1 of Alphaproteobacteria bacterium. Taxonomy (GTDB): domain Bacteria; phylum Pseudomonadota; class Alphaproteobacteria; order Rhizobiales; family Hyphomicrobiaceae; genus Filomicrobium. Next base: position 38,761 of record JAHZKP010000133.1, read on the forward strand.
CGACTTGTCTTCCTTGTAGTACATCAACTGGTCGGCATCCTGCGGCCGGTAAAGCTGTCCGACCTGTGAAAAGATGCCGTACTGCCGGAACATGCCCTCCATACCGAACGTGCGGCTTTCATCGGGCACGATCGGCACCACCCGCTTGCCAAGCGACTTGTCCCGCAACAGCGTGTTCAAGATCCGCACGAAAGCCATGGTCGTGGAAATCTCGCGGCCCTCGCCGGTTGCTTCCAGTTGCGCCTTGAAAGCCGAGACTTCAGGCACCACCAGCTCGTCGTCGCTCTTTTGCCTGCGCGCCGGCAGGTACCCGCCCAGGGCTTCGCGGCTTGAGCGCAGGTAATTCATTTCAGGAGAGTCTTCGTCGAGCTTGATGAGTTCCAGATTCTCAACCTGCTCATCGCTCAACGGCACCTGGAAACGGTCGCGGAACTGCAACAACGACTTCAGCCCCATCTTCTTTTGCGAGTGGGTCATCATCTGGGCTTCGCCCGCATCACCCATGCCAAAGCCCTTGACGGTCTTGGCCAGGACGACGGTCGGCTGCCCCTCATGGTCGACGGCGGATTTGTAGGCCGAATAGACCTTCACCGCGTCATGCCCGCCGCGCGTCAGCGACCAGATCTTTTCATCCGACCAGTCCGCCACCATCGCTGCGGTCTCCGGATAACGGCCAAAGAACTTGTGCCGGATATACGAGCCATCCTTCGACTTAAAGTCCTGGTATTCACCGTCCAGGCACTCCTCCATCAGTTGCCGCAGCCGCCCGCTGGTGTCTCGGGCAATCAGCTCATCCCACGCGGAACCCCAAATGCACTTGATGACATTCCAGTTCGCACCGCGGAAATCGCTTTCCAGCTCCTGGATGATCTTGCCGTTGCCGCGCACCGGCCCGTCGAGCCGTTGCAGGTTGCAGTTGACGACGAAAATCAGGTTGTCGAGTTTTTCCCGGCCGGCAAGGCCAATAGCGCCCATGCTTTCGGGCTCGTCCATTTCGCCGTCACCGCAAAACACCCACACATGCCGGTTCGAAGTGTCGGCAAGCCCGCGCCCTTCGAGATATTTGAGAAAGCGCGCCTGGTAGATCGCGGTAATCGGGCCAAGGCCCATGGAGACGGTCGGAAATTGCCAGAAGTCAGGCATCAGCCACGGGTGCGGGTAGGATGAAACGCCTTTGCCGTCGACCTCCTGGCGGAAGTTCAGGACCTGTTCCTCGCTAAGGCGGCCTTCAACGAATGCCCGCGCATAGATCCCCGGCGACGAATGCCCTTGAACAAACAACAGGTCGCCGCCGTGCCCTTCGTGCGGGGCATGCCAGAAGTGCGTGAAACCGGTTGCGTAGAGTGTCGCCGCCGACTGGAACGACGCAATATGGCCGCCAAGCTCGGAGCTTTTCTTGTTGGCTTTCAAAACGATTGCCGCAGCATTCCAGCGGATCGCCGCCCGCACCTTGTTCTCTAGCTTTCGGTCGCCGGGATAAGGCGGCTGCTTGTCGGGCGGAATCGTATTCATGTAGGCGGTGTTTGACGCAAACGGCAGGTGCGCACCTGACCGGCGCGCCGCCTCGACGGCTCTTTCCAGCAGGTCGTCGGCCTGCCCTGTGCCCTCGAATGCAATCACCGAGTTGATTGCATCGACCCATTCCTGCTCTTCAGCCAAGTTGTCAAGTCCAGCCATTGGTGTCTCCAAAAGGAAAGTGATGCGCGACGCAGGCGATCAGTTGTAGGCGACAGAGGGTAGCCACAACGCCAGCACGGGGAACATGATGACCATTGCCAGGGCAACCAACTGAATGAGAATGAAGGGAATGACGCCGCGATAGATGTCGGTGATCTTGACGTCAGGGGGACACACCCCTTTCAGGTAGAACAGCGCAAATCCAACAGGCGGCGTCAGGAACGACGTCTGCAAGGTTACCGCAACCAGGATCAGGAACCAGATCAGCACCGGTTGATCCATGCCTGGCGCCACGATTTCAAGGCCCAGGTTGGCGACAATCGGCGCCATCAAAGGCAGGACGATCAGCGTGATCTCGATCCAGTCGAGCAGGAACCCGAGCAGGAACACGATGAACAGGATCGAAAGAACGATGCCCAAGGGACCGAACGGCAGTGACAGCAATGAGCGTTCTATCAATTCATCGCCGCCCAATTCCCTTAATACCAGCGAGAACACTGTCGCGCCCAGAAAGATCGCGAAGATGTAGGCAGTAGTGTTGAAGGTAGAAAGACAAACCTGCCTCATGACCGACAGGTTCAGCCTGCCATTCATCAACGCCAACAGCATCGCGCCCAAAGCACCAACGCCGCTTGCTTCGGTTGGTGTCGTAATGCCGGCGAAAATCGAGCCCAAAACGGCGAAGATCAACAGGACCGGGGGCAACACGCTTTTCAACAGATCAAGCGCTACAGCAAGCGACATCGCTTCAGTGTGTTTCGGCAGCGGCGCATCGTTCGGTCGGATCAGGCCGACGATCAACCAGAACGCAATGTAGAAACCGCCGAGAATAAGCCCGGGAATAAGCGCGCCCATGAACAGGTCGCCAACCGAGATGCCGACCTGATCGGCCATGATCACCAGCATAATCGATGGCGGTATCAAGATGCCGAGCGTGCCTGCACCCGCTATCGTTCCAAGCGCCAGTTGCTTGTTGTAGCCTTGTTCCAGCATCGGCTTGATGCCCAGTAGCCCAAGCAACACGACCGAAGCCCCGATAATCCCGGTCGAAGCCGCAAGAATGATACCGATCGCCGTAATGGTAATCGCAAGCCCCCCGCGTACACGGCCAAACATCGCCTGCATCGAGTGCATCAGCCGGTTGGCGATGCCCGATTCATCCAGCATCAGCCCCATGAATATGAACATCGGCAGCGCCACCAGCACCCAGTTGTCCATGATCTTGTAGATGCGGTTGGTCACCAGCCCCAGCGTCGTCAGGTCGAGGCCGGTGATGGTTCCCAGATAGATGTCGGAGAGATATCCAACGTAGCAGAAAAGTACGCCCACACCGGCCAGCACCCAGGCCACCGGGAACCCTGTGAACAGGAACCCGATGAACGTGAGGAACATCGCGACGACGAGCCAATCATTGATTTCCATGACGAATGTTCCTTAAGCGCCCAGGCCAAGCATCTGCGTTGACACGCGCGAGATGATCTCGGGGAAATGCGGATAAAGCAGCCAGACGTAGTAGCCAGCCGTTGCGATGACGGCGGCGGGCGCTGCCACAAGAGTGATGCGCGTGCCTGCTAACCGGTCGATGTCGTGAATGAGGCGCGAGAACGCCGCCAGCGCCAACAGTGTGAAGGCGACAGGAATGACAGCCTTGATGCCCCATCGGCAGCACAATCCCAATGGCGCATCCGAGCGCTCATCGACGCGCCAGGCGTTGCCCACAAAGTCGATGCTCGATTGAATGACGATGAACAAGAACGGCATCAGCAACAATAAGATACCCAGGATCTCGATCCACCGCCGCGCGGTTTCAGACAGGTTCATGCTGAGCAGGTCGACGCGAATGTGGCTGTCGGTAATCTGCGCATAAGACAGCCCGAACATCACGCCCACTGCATAAAGGTGCCACTGCAGTTCTTCCAGAACGATAAGCCCGGCGCTGAAACCGTACCTCAAGGTAACTTGGAGAATAATCACCGCGACAAGGATAACCGCTCCCCAGCACACGACTTCCGTGATCCAGCGGATCAGCCGGTCGATGGCATTGGGGGGGTCGCTCTGGGTGAGTTCCTTGTGTTCGAGAATATCTTCATACGTCTCGACGGCGTCTTGTTTGGAGGGGTCTTCGTTCGATGGCCCGGTCATGATGGATCCTCGGCGGGAGGGGAGGTCTCTCGCGGTGCTAGCCGGCACCGCTGGAAGGGCAAGTGTGTATTGTTTTTATCAATTGCGGAAGGGTTCGCAGCTTCCAGCACCAGAGATCCGTCACACGTCGACTAAGCAGTGTCGGCACCGGTTTTGGCGGGGGAGGCGTCGTGAATAGTTAGGTCAGGAAGGCAGCCCGGGCGGCACAGTTGGATCCACCGCCCAGGCAATTGTCGGTCAGATGTCAGTCCCTTGGCAGGAAGGCGTTCTTCTTCCACAGGGCATAGCCCTTGTCGAAGGTCTGGAAGTTGTCCCAAACTTTCTTGAAGAAGGCATCCTTGCCAGCTTCCTCGGCAGCAACTTCGTTCCACGTCTTCTTGAAAACAGCGAGCTGTTCAGGCGTCCAGCGCTTGATGGTCACGCCGTTCTTCTCGACGTTTTCCTGCAAGGCTTCGAACTGAACGTATTCGCCCTCGGCAAAGCTGTCGGCCATCGAGGCCTTGCAGACGTTCTCGATCATGGCGTGCTGCTGATCTGACATGCCGTCCCAGACGCCCTTGTTGATCAACAGTTCAAACACCGTTGCCTGCTGGTGCCAGCCGGGGAAGTAGTTGTACTTCAGGATCTTGTGGAACCCGAGCCGTTTGTCGATTGCAGGCATCGAGAATTCGGTTGCATCGATGGCTTTCTTTTCCAGCGCCGGGAAGATTTCACCGCCAGGCAGCAGCGACGTCGATGCGCCAAGCTTCTGCATGACCTTGCCGCCAAGACCAAAGAAGCGGATCTTCAGCCCCTTGATGTCGTCAATGGTCATTTCTTTGGAAAACCACCCGGCCGTCTCAGGCGCGATCACCGCGCAAGGCAGCACTTTGACCTTGTAGCCGGCCTGGTCATACATTTCCTGGTACAGCTTCAGGCCTTCGCCGTAGTAGAGCCACGCCATGTACTGGCCGGCTTCCGGACCGAACGGCACGGCGGAAAACAGAGGCGCTGCTGGAATTTTGCCAGCCCAGTAGCCAGCCGTCGTGTAGCCGGAGTTCACCTTGCCATCCGACACCGCGCCCAGAATTTCAAATGGAGCGACAAGCTTGCTTGGCTCGTAGATCTTCATCTTAAGCGTTCCGCCCGAGATGCGTCCAAGCTCTTTGGCAACCCGCTTGATTGGCGTGCCAAGGCCGGGAAGGTGCGTGCCGAACGCGACAGGCGTTTTCAGCAGCACTTTTTTGTCTGCTGCGACAGCCGAACCGGCATACGCGCTGACAGCGAACGTTGCTGCCGTCGCGACGGCCACCAACGAGGTGGTTGTCATTTTCATTAGGAATGTCCTCCAAGAACGAACGTTATTTACGTGAAATCGTTGCTGACGCCGCAGGTTTACCGGTTGCAGGGTCGTTACCCCTGCGGCAACTGGCCGGTGCGGCTTAGTGTTCTTCTTCGACCAAAGATGGTCGCATCCCAGTCAATTCCATCTTGCTGATGGAGCCAATTAGGCCTTGTGATATAAGCAATAAGATTAACTGGAGTGCAATATATACCATAGTACAAATTGGTAAGAAAAACAAACCAAAAGCTTCGTGGGCCGCAAGTTGGGTCCACAGCTTGACCGGCGGCGCACGCTGGTGCACGTTAATTGACCAAATCTATTCTGTGGCCACCATGAAGACAGCAAATGAACGGTACGCCGCTAACCCCGAAAGCCTCTGAGGCCATCGCCCAGCACATCGAGATGCTCATTTTGGAGGGCGTCCTGCGCCCTGGCGAGAAGCTGATATCCGAGCGCGAACTGGCGGCGAAACTAGAGGTGTCGCGCCCAACTCTGCGCGATGCGATTGCCGCGCTGGCGGCCCGCGGCTTGCTGACGACAACGCGTGGCGGCACTTATGTTGCCCAGTTCCTCTCACCGGTTTTGCAGCCTCTGGCCTCGCTGTTGTCAGACAAGCCCGAGGTCACCCAGGACTATTTCGAGTTCCGTAGTATTCTGGAGGGAGAGGCCGCCGGCCTTGCTGCAGTGCGTGCCACCGAGGTTGACCGCAAGGCGTTGGAAGCCTGTCTCGAACAAATCGAGGCAGCGCACAAGTTGGACGATCCAGCCGAAGAGGCCGAGGCCGATGTGGGGCTCCACGTGCTGGTCTACGAGATCAGCCACAACGTTGTTTTGCTCCACGTCATGCGGGCCATGTCCGAGCTGTTGCGCAATGAAATTTTCTACAATCGCCAACAATTATACCTTCGCCCCGGCGTTCGCGAACCTCTCTACAAACAGCACTTGGCGATAGGCCGGGCAATCCTGTCGGGGGATCGCGAGGCTGCCCGTAAAGCCGCGATGGACCATATGCGCTTCACGCGCGAAACCATCGATGAGATCCGCCGTGGTGAATCCCGCCTTGAAGCCTCCCTACACCGCGTTGGCCGCAGCGAGCTCCTATCCTCCTCGCGCAACAAGCTGCCTTAGCCCTGAACCGCCCTAATTCACACGCGCCTCGCCGCCGATGTAATGCTCAAGCTGGCCGATGATGAAGTTCTGGTCGTCGATGATGCTCTTCACGACATCGCCGATCGACACAATGCCGATCAACTCGCCTTTTTCCAGCACAGGTAGATGGCGGACACGGCGGCGCGTCATCAGGTCCATGCAACCATCAATGGTTTCAGTTGAACGGGCGCAAACGACCTTTTTATCCATGATGTCGCCAACTAGCGTCTTGGGCGAAGACTTGCCCTTCAAGATCACGTTGCGCGCGTAATGGCGCTCGGTCACGATGCCGGCCAGCTTGCCGCCGTCCATCACCAATAATGAGCCGACATTCTTTTCCGCCATTATGCTGATGGCTTCATAAACGGTGTGCCTGGGCGTCACGGTCCAGACTTGGTTGCCTTTGGATCTCAACAGTTGCTTGACAGTCGACATGGGGCTTTTCCTCCGCGAAGTCCCCCAACTTCCTGGTTAAAGTGTTTTGGTAACCGTTAATGTTTACTGCTGCGGCCAGCACTCTGTGCTTGAGCGTATCGCTCAATCGCTTCCATTGCTCCAGCCGCCCGTCCATCATCCCTCGGCACCTTGCACTATAGCGCAATACCGTCAATTTGTCGTGAGCCAATGCACGCAAAATCATTCTCAATTCCCAACGCGTCACTGCATCAAAGGCTATTCCATGAGCTGCCCGAAGCTGCCCCGCCATCGGCCCGTCCAGGCCACGACTGCTAGAAGCCTGGGCGGATAACATGACTACGTTGGATTGGCTCGTCATCGCAGCCTACGGCATTCTCGTCCTGGCGCTGGGCGTCGCAACCCGAAGTCGGGTAAACACCGATACCGACTACTTCCTCGCCGGCCGCCAAGAGGGCTGGGCCCCGGTCGCCGCCTCCACCTGGGCGACCAAGCTGTCCGCGCTGACATTCATCGGTGTCCCCGGCGCCGCGATGGCAGGCAACTTTGCCTACGTGCAATTGTGGTTCGGCTCGTTCCTGGCAGCCTATCTTGTCGCCACCCTTTTTATTCCGGAATTCTACCGCCTGCGTGTATCTACCGTTTACGAATACCTCGGCCTTCGGATCGGACCGGCAACGCGCACCAGCGGCACAACCGTTTTCATCATCTCCAGATGCCTAGCCAGTGCGGTACGCCTTGCTGGCTGCGCCATCGCCGTCTCGGTGTTCTTCGACCTGTCCCTGGTTACCGCAATTGTGCTGATCGCTGGAATAGCCGCCGCCTACGTTTTGACTGGCGGACTGCGGGCGGTGATCTGGACCGATACCCTGCAACTCGCCTTGTTTCTGTCAGGGGCCGTCATAGCCATCTGCTTCGTCGGACAGGCATTGCCCGGTGGTTTCGCCCAGATCGCTGAAACCGGCGCTGAGGCTGACAAGTTCCGTATCTTCGATTTCAGCTTTGATATTGCCGATCCGACGACATTCTGGACCGGCAACCTGTTCGCGGCGGTGCTCGGACTGGCAACCGGAGGCGCCGACCAGGACATTGCCCAACGTGCACTCGCCTGCCCAAATAAACGCCAGGCTCGAATCGCCGTTATCACCGCCGGCGCCGCCGATCTAATCTCAACGTTCCTGTTTCTCACCGCCGGGGTAGCCGTCTTCGCCTACTATCAGGCGTTCCCGCACGAAGCCGTGACGCAACTGATGGCAGACAGCCGCCACGACTACGTCTTTCCCCATTTCATCCGCCATGAACTGCCCGCCGGACTGCGTGGCCTGCTCATCGCAGCCTTGCTGGCAGCCGCCATGTCGTCGCTCGATTCCGCGCTCAGCGGCCTGGCGTCTTCAGCCTACTTTGATCTGGGACTGACACGCGCAAATGGCAACAAGCCCTTTGCCAACGGGCCGCGCATTCTGGTGGTCGTATTCGCTGTCATTCTGGCGTTGATCGCCATCGGCTTCGGTCAGCAACCCTCGATCCTTTGGTTCGGCCTCAAAATCATGGGTTACACCTATGGCGGCCTATTGGGGTTGTTCCTGATCGCGCTGTTTGTGCCCCGGCTGGCCGACGACATCTCGTGTGTCGTTGCTGTTTTCACCAGCATTGCCGTCGTGTTGATCGCAACGCAATGGGGGATCGGCTTCGGCTTCCAGCCCATTGCCTGGCCATGGGCTGTGGTGATCGGAGCCGCCTGGACCTGTGCGACGGCCATCGCCCTGACCGGAGTTCGGCGACGGCTCGCCCCCGCTTGAATGCAGCCACGACGCTGCCACCAAACTGTGAGATTCCAACGTCCCCAAGCTCCCCCACCTCAACGAGGAATGCCGTGCTCGACCCGAAACCCTTCGCGACCCTGCTGCTGATCGGTATTGCCGCTATGGCGTCCGCCCCCTCCCACGCAAACGAACCGCTGCCCCAGCTCATCGGCAAGCCGCGACCGGCCACAGCTCCCCACCGGCCAATCGAGATCAGCCCGCAATTGGCAGCCCGTGTCGGCCATCAGGTCTGGCTGAATGAAACAGGCGGCAATCACGATGCCATCACCGCCTGGAATGCCTCCGAAGACTTCGCTTCCTTGGGTATCGGTCATTTCATCTGGTTTTCTGAAGGTCTGAAGTCCCGCTTCCAGGAGAGCTTCCCCCAGATGCTATCCTTCCTGCGCGCCCGCGGAGCCAAGCCTCCCGCCTGGCTCGACAAATCGCCGGTGCCGTCATCGCCTTGGCACACCAAGCGCCAGTTCCAGCGCGCCTTTAACTCTGCAAGGATGAAAGGCCTGCGCCGCTTCCTCCACCAGACCAAGGGCCTGCAGGCGCAGTTTCTCGCGTTACGAATGAACGAGGCCCTGCCAAAACTATTGGCCAGCCTGCCGTCGGCCCGGCAGCGCACCCACGTGCGCCGGCAATTCGAACGCGTAACAGCAGCCTCAAAGGATCTTTATCCGCTGATCGACTACATCAACTTCAAGGGCGAAGGCATCAGCCCGAAAGAAACGTTCCCCAACCGCAAAACCGGCCGCCCCGAAGGCTGGGGGCTGAAGTCCGTTCTGCTTGCGATGAATGGAACCTCAAAGGAGCCACGCGCAGTGCTGGCAGAGTTCGCCGATGCCGCGCGCTTCGCATTGCTGCGCCGGATTGCCAACAACCCTCGCGACAAACGCTGGCAAAAAGGTTGGATGGCCCGGGTCGAAACCTACCGGCACCCATTGCGTTAGTCCTGAACCGATCAAAATGCCACAGCGCCAAACAACGCCACGCGGGATATGGCATTGACCTGGGTTTTCTGCCCGAACTTTGGGCAGTTTTGCCTGTGATAACAGCCGGTTCCTTGTGCGTCGCGATGTTGTGATTGGGTGTGTCTTGCCGCCGCCGCACCGCTGGCCCATCACCTTAAAGAAGACTGGTTTGTGCAGGCTTATGTAACCGGGCAGATTCGCTTCGCCGGTGGCAATAAGCTAAAGCACGCCGCCAATGAAGGTGCCTCACATCAGGCGTCAGGGTCTGGCCGCACGTCAATTAACGAATGGAATACTCAATGCTCGTCGATCGATATCAGGGCCGGCACTCAACACAATCGCAAGAGGCGGTTTCTGAGTTCGAGAAAGCCGTCTTCGCCGTCGCCGCTCATCGCCCCGGTATCAAGCCTTTGAAGGCAGCTTTGGCGGCAGATGAAGACTTCGTCGCCGCACTGGCGCTCAAGGGGCTGGGCGTCTCGCTCCTTTGCAAAGCCGAAGACCTGGCCGCCGGCCGCGCCGCGCTGGACAATGCCAAGCGCGCCCTGATCCGGGCCAACGGCGGAACCGAATTCGAGCGCACCCTTGTCGAGGCGCTGGGCTATGCCGCCAATGGCGCGTTCAAGAAAGCGGCAAGCCGTCTCGAAGCCCGCCTTGCCGATCACCCCACCGAGTTCTTGTGCCTGAAACTCTCCAACGCCCTGCGCTTCATGACCGGAGAATGCCAGCGCATGCGCGAAGTGACAGGACTGGCTCTGCGCGATTGGCGCGAGGACGATCCCGGCTACGGTTTTGCCATGGGACTGCATGCCTTCGGTTTAGAGGAAAACGGCGCCTTCGCGGAAGCTGAGCAAGTCGGCCTCAAGGCGGTTGCCGCACAACCAGCCGACGTCTGGGGCATCCATGCCGTCAGCCACGTCATGGAAATGCGCCACCGGCCACGGGAAGGCGCACGCTGGCTTCAAGCCTCCCGCCCCCTCTGGCCACTTTGCAACAACTTCGGATTCCATATGGCCTGGCATCTGGCTTTGTTCCACCTCGACACCGCCGAATACGATGCCGTCCTCGACCTCTACGACCGCGACATCCGCCCCACCCAGACCGACGACTTCCGCGACATGGCAAATGCCGCTTCGATGCTGTGGCGCCTGCAACAGGAAGGCATCGATGTGGGAGACCGCTGGCAAGGGTTGCATACCATTGCCTTTAAACGCCGCGAAGATACAACCTATGTGTTTGCTTCCCTGCATTACCTGTTGGCGTTGATCGGAGCCGGTGACACAGATGCTGCGCGTGAACTCGTCAACAACCTTCGCACCCGAAAGATCAGCGTTCCGGTCGATGAGCAGTCAGCCGTCGCCGATGAAGTCGGCATCGCCGCCGCCGAAGCGATCCTGCACCTGCATACGACGGGCGGTTGTGCGGAGGGGCTCAGTGAAATCGCCCGCCGCCTGCCCTCTATCGGTGGAAGCCGGGCGCAACGCGATGTCTTTATGAGGACACTGGTGCTGAACGCAGCCGAAGCTGGCGAGGCCCACACCTTCACTGCACTCAATCGCCTTCGCAGCGCGCTGAAGGCCGAAGATCGCTTCGCCCGCCTGAGTGCTGAGCGCCTTTCGAACAGTTCAAACAAGTTCGCGCTGCAAAAACGCGCCAGCGTTGGCGACGCAGCCTGATTGCGCCCGACAGATGGTGCACGTTGCAGGGCATGGGGTAACGCAGCTTGGCATCTGTGCTGCCTCAACCCGGGCAAAGCCCCCAACCCGGGTTTGCCGTTGGCCGCCCCCCAGCCTCAAAGTGCACGAGTATTCTTCGCGAGTACGCTTCACCTAAATTGAGCAGCCCTCATGACCTCACCCTCGCCACAAGCCCGCATCGCCGATCTCGTTGCGGGGACCTTACATGCCTACGGCATCCGCCACGCATTCGGCATCCCCGGCGGCGAAGTTCTCACCCTGGTCGACGCCCTGCGCCTGGCGGGTATCCGGTTCGTATTGACGCGCCACGAAACGCCGGCTGCTTTCATGGCCGCTGGGGCCAATGCCATCGCCAACACACCCGGCGTCCTGGTGACGACGCTGGGTCCCGGACTTGCCAACGCCGTCAATGCGATTGCTGATGCGTCCCAGGAACACGTCCCCCTCATCGTCGTGTCAGGTGTGGTCGACCATGATATCAGGCACCGCTATACCCATCAGGTGCTCGATCACGCAAAGCTTCTGAATGGCATCGTCAAGGATAGCTTCGAGATCGAGTCGGATGGAGCAGCCGCGACCACGGCCCGCGCGATCGAATTGGCGCTGACCCCGCCGTTCGGCCCCGTCCATATCGATCTGGCGCCCGGCACCGCGATCCGCCCTGCAAGCCCAGGCGAAATAATCGCAGCTCCGCCCCAGGAGATCGTATTGCCCCCTTCAGATGATGACGCGGGCCTGGTCAATTTGGCGGACCTGCTGGGTAAAGCGAAACGCCCACTCTTGCTGGCCGGCTTCGAAGCAGCCCGCCAAGATGCCGGCCCAGAGGTCCTCCAATTGTGCGAGCGCCTGAACGCCCCGCTGATGACGACCTACAAGGCCAAGGGACTGGTCGACGAAGACCACGCGTTGTGCCTGGGCGGCGCCGGCCTCTCGCCACTTGCCGACAAGTCGCTGAAAGAGATCTTAAGCGCCGCCGACTTAATTGTGCTGGCCGGTTACGACCCCATCGAAATGCGTCAGGGCTGGCTGGACCCGTTCCATGATGATCAGACCGTGATCGATTTGCAAGGCGCCCCCTGTTCCCACGCCATGCATCGTTGCGATGTCCGCGTCAGCGGGCCGCTCAAGGCAACGCTGGCCGCAATCGCAACCAGGATCGAACCGCGCACCGAGAGCTGGCCCCAAGGCGAGCCCGCGAAGGCGCACACCCAACTGACGAAATCATTCGCCGCACCCGCCGATTGGGGCGCGCATGCCGTCTTTGAAACCCTCCAGGAAATGGCCGACGCCGATGCCGTCATTACCGTGGACAGCGGTGCGCACAGAATCCTCCTCTGCCATACGCTGCGCATGCACCGTCCGCTTCGATTGCTACAGTCGGCAGGCTTTTGCACCATGGGTATCGCTTTGCCAATGGCTGCCGGCGTCAAAGCCGTTGCGCCGAATGAAACGGTGATTGCGGTGCTCGGCGATGGCGGCCTGGAAATGGGGATCGGCGAGTTGGCCACCTTGCGCGATGAAGGCCTCAACATCACAGTCCTCGTCTTGCAGGATGAAAGCCTCGCCCTGATCGAACTGAAGCAAAAGAAGCTGGCGTTTGAGCGTTGCGGCGTCGGGCTGGGCAAAACCCGTTTTGAAGACATCGCCACCGCGTTCGGCGGTCACGGAGTCAGGGTCAGTTCGCGCGGCAGCCTGTTGCAAGAACTCAAATCAGCAGCCACTCGCCAGACGTTCAGCGTTATCGTCTGCGACATCGAGGCGACCGACTATATCGACCGGATATAGCCAACTTGCGCCATTGATGAAATGCCCCGGTTGGGTCGGCGCAATTCATAGCGCACTGCAGGAAATCGACGCCAAGGGTGCAATGAATTGCACCTTTGCCCCAGTTCCAACTCACCGCAAACTGCCTACCGCCATTGCAAGCTCTACCGTTTCCCGGTCGCGTAATCCTGCACCAATTCGGCAACCCGCTTCGGGCTGAGGATCGGCGGCAGTATCGTCTTGAAGGCTCCGTCCGGCGCCAGCAGGTAGATGTAGGAACCGTGCGAGTAGACCGCACCATGTTCGGGGTGCTGGAAAACGACTTTGCGTTCGATTTGAAACGCCTTGTAGGCTTCTTCAAGCGCGTTCTGTTCCCCGGTCAGTCCGATCAATCGCGGGTGGATTTTTACAACAGCCGATTTCAACGTCGCAACCGTATCACGCTCCGGGTCAACCGTTACCAGAACGGGCGTCACGACCAGCCCCTCCTTTTCCAGGCGGTCGGTGACATCGGCCATTCGCGGCAGCGCGACAGAGCAAATCGCCTTGCAGTTGGCGTATCCAAAAAACAAAAGCTGGTAGCGCCCGTCTGGGTCTTTCGAGGTTCTGGACGCACCGAATTGATTGACCAGCCGAAAGTCTCCGCCCTTGATTGTGGGAAAGCCGGGCGTATTGGGAGACGCCGCCAGGTGCTGGCGTGCCTCTTCATCGGTCTTATGAACGACACCGTCATGCGCCACCACAGTCCCCACACCAACCGCCGTGAGAAGTGCGCCCGCTGCGAACAGGCGCAACCAACCATGCGCCGTCCCCCAGCCGCTGCAATTGATGGGTCCCGCCACGGTCATTCTTCCTGATATTTCTTGTCAGCCGCGTGCCCCAGCCCAAGCCGGCCATCTTTCTTGATCTGCTTGGCAACACGCGGGTCACGATTGTACCAGGGTCCCTTGCCTGCAGCGCCCGGATTTCGCTTTGCCCAGGCACTGGTCCAAAGCTCGGCCTTGTTCCAATCCGCAGCGCCTTTCTCGCGGATCAATTGCACCATGTAGATCTGCGCCTTGACGCCCGGATCGTTGCCGATCATCAGCCCGTCAACATCGACCGCCTTGCCGCAGTACGGCAGCAGGTCGTCCACGGCGCCGTTGAATTCGAACTGGGCGTTTTTGGAAACCAGGATGAGCTTGCCGTCGGCTTCGCGCACGATCCCCAGATTGCGGTTTCCATCTCCGCAGTTTGCCGGACAATCTCCCGACAACTCGCACAGGATGTCGACCACCTTGCCCGAGAATGTCGCTTTGGTTTCGCCTCTCAGCCCAAACGTTGCAGCCTTACTGCCCTTGGAAAAGTCTTCCGCGCTTGCAACTCCAGTGGCCACCCCAGTGGTCACCAAGCCAATGCTGATCGTTAGAGCAAGCTTGAGTGTCGTCTTGAATATCATTGCGGGCTCCATCACTCAGCTTCAGGGAAAGCGAAACCGGGCACCACGCCGAAGTCTTCGTGGTTCTTATTGGTGATGCCCTCGTTGGCAACCACCTGGGCGACGACAAGATAATTGATGCCGTCGCGCACATAGTGCGAGCCCTTGGCGACGATCGTATCGCTTTGTATTTCCAAAATCGTGTCGGTCTGCGCCAAAGGGTCCTCGCCCTTGATCTTCAACACCATGTAAACTGTGCCATCCTCGGCACGAACGCCCACAGGAATGCCGCCGGCCGCGCACCATAAGGCGCAGGTGTGATGGGCACTGCCAACGACCGCCTCCGGCCCTCCCATGACGCCCGACAGGTAACACCAGGTATCTATAATCTCGCCCTTGATCTCGACTGTCTTTGCCGGGGTGGCGGCAATCGCGCCGGCGCTTGAGGCAGCAAGTGCGCAGGCACCGGCGATGAGGCCGAATAGAGCAGTTCGTAACGGGTTCATGTGGAGGCTTCCAATCACCAGGTCATATGTTAGGGCGTGCCAGTATGGCTTTGTCGAAACGCTAAACCAACGCTTTTTAACTCACCACACAACGAAACTGACAACTTCGTGAAGCTTTGTGCGCTGAGAGCGACGGGCGGACTGGTCGGGAAAGCCCCCGGCCGGACGCTTGTGCCCTATGCCAGGCTGCTCAACTCAGGCGACCCGCTGCCCGGGAACCCATGACGCCAACGCCTAATCCAGTGCGCTGCGCGCGCTAATAACAACTGGCCGGACATGACACTTCTCAACGACAGCGCAATAATTCAAATTATAATTCGGCTCGATTCCCGTCTAAAACCAATCGAAAGGCAAAACTCATTGACGGTTCCTTCGCCAGCCAGCAGGTGCGACGTGCCACCGCTTGGCTGCTACGAAAAAGCGTCACCATTTCAAGCCAGTTGAGTTCACCAACGGCCTGCCAAACTCTAAAGGGTGCCAAGATGTCATCTTATCCCGTCGATACGTCTGTCAAGCCCGAAGTACAGGGCTTCTTCGACGAGGCGACCAATACGATTTCCTACATTGTCAAGGATCCCGCCTCAAACGCTTGCGCCATCATCGATTCCGTCATGGATATCGACTACGCCGCCGGACGCGTCACCTTCGCCCATGCCGACGCCATCATTGCCGCCATTCGCGAGCGCGGGCTGACTTTGCAGTGGTTGATCGAGACCCACGTGCATGCCGATCATCTTTCCGCGGCCCCCTACATTCAGGAGCAGCTAGGCGGGAAAATTGGTATCGGCAAGCAAATCACCCTCGTCCAGGAAACCTTCGGCAAGGTGTTCAACGAAGGGACCGAATTTCAACGCGATGGCAGCCAGTTCGACCGCCTGTTCGAAGACGGCGATACCTATGAGATCGGCACCCTGCAGGCCTTGGTGATCCACACCCCCGGCCACACGCCCGCCTGCATGACGCATATCATCGGCGATGCCGCATTCGTCGGCGACACGCTTTTCATGCCCGACAGTGGCAGTGCGCGTGCTGATTTCCCCGGCGGCGATGCCGGCATTCTCTACGACTCGATCCAAAAAGTGTTGTCGCTACCCGACGACACACGGCTTTTCATGTGCCACGACTATGCCCCCGATGGCCGCGAAATCCGCTGGGAGACGACTGTCGGCGAGGAGCGGAATCACAATATTCATGTCGGCGGCGGCATAACGCGTGAAGAATTCGTCGCCATGCGCGAAGCCCGCGACAAGACGCTTTCCATGCCCAAACTGATCATCCCGTCATTGCAGGTGAATATGCGCGCCGGCCAGTTCCCGCCCTCAGAAGATGACGGCACACCCTACCTCAAAGTCCCCATAAACAAGCTTTGAAACACTCTGGCAAATCCACCTCACTAGCTGTGAAGCTTCAATAGGTTGTTCTCGGTCAGGCCGAGACGGCTGATCGGTGGTTTCTTGTCAAGGCTAGCGTGTGGGCGATGCCAGTTGTAGCGGTGTAGCCACCCAGGCAGGTCTGCCTTGCGCTCATTCGATG
>JAHZKP010000134.1 GCA_022600345.1 Alphaproteobacteria bacterium
AATACGGGTTTCCAAGCGGCGGCCGCCCAGTGCGTCGAGCGGCTTGGCCGATCACCCAGATCGACCCGCGCCACTCTCCTGCTGGATCGACTCGCCGCTTGAGAAACAGAATTGAATCGATTTGGTCGGAAAGTGCTCTAGATTGGCAAGATCCCGGATAACTCATTTGCTTTGCTGCATGCGCTTCCGGGAACGCAAACAACTGTGGCTGGTGTTCGATAAGTTTGGCCGGCACCAAGAGGCCGAAGATGGCGGACCAAACGCGTCATTGAGTGATTCAAGCAGCGTGTCAGAGAACCGTCGGCGTTACCCACCAGTCGGGGTGATTTGCGCCAATTT
Source organism: Alphaproteobacteria bacterium (assembly GCA_022600345.1). GTDB lineage: Bacteria > Pseudomonadota > Alphaproteobacteria > Rhizobiales > Hyphomicrobiaceae > Filomicrobium. The sequence goes on from JAHZKP010000134.1 coordinate 340, forward strand.
CGCGGGCGGCTGCGAGTGCTGCCTGATTGTCATTGAAGATGCCAAAGCAGGTCGGACCGGCGCCTGAAAGACTGGCGTATTGGCATGCTGGAGCCTCCTTTAACGCAGCTAGGACGTTGGCGATTTTGGGAACGACCTGACGGGCGGCGGGCTCCAGATCGTTGCCCTGATTTTTCATGTAGGCGAGCAGTTCGGCGTTGTTTGGGCTGCTGGGGAGATGACGGGGGGGGGCGAACTGCTTTGCCAGTTGGGGAGCATTTAGCCGGCGAAAAACCTGAGCCGTTTTGTCTTCGGGTACAGGCGCTTGAGGATTGATCAGCACGGCGTTGAGGCGTGGCCTTTCGCCCAAGGCGGTGAGTTTTTCGCCGGTGCCGGTCATCAAAGCGGTTTCATTGAGAAAGCACACCGGCACGTCCGCCCCCAGCCCGGCGGCAATCGAATGCCAATCGATATCGCCAACGAGGCTGGGATTGGCGCGACGGACCAGTCGTAGTACCGCACCGGCATTGGCCGAGCCGCCGCCGACTCCGGCTGCGACGGGCAGATTCTTTTCGATGTGGATTGCGCCGAGCGATAATCGAGGTTGGGCGAACAACAGGCGCTCGATGGCGGTCTGGGCGATATTGGGACCCTGGATCGCCTGAGCGAATGGGCCGCCCAGTGTCACAGCGGCCGGCTTTGTGCAATCGAGGGTGACGACATCGTAGGCATCGTTGGCGAATGCTACGAGGCTTGCCAGTTCATGGTAGCCGTCAGCGCGACGCCCCAGGATCTTAAGCGTCAGGTTTACTTTGGCTGGGGCGCGCTCTGTAATCATAGTGACCGGCAGTCAGCGGGCGTTATCGCCGGTCGGGCGGGATCGTTTCGCCTGCCTCTCTTGTGGTATTACGAAAGCCGCTTTTTGCCTTTTGTTTTTTCCGGACGGCGGTTTCGGCTTTGGCCTGCTTTTTCACCGGCAGGCCGTTTGCCAGTTTCTTGCGAATAGCACCGATCAGATCTGATTCCGGCTTCAGGCTGAGGGCCTGGTCCCACTGGAAGCGGGCTTCGCGAATACGGCCGACCTGCCAATAAGCATCACCCAAATGATCGTTGAGTGTGGGGTCTTCCGGGCGCAATTCGACGGCGCGTTCGAGGAATTTGACGGCATTCTGGTAGTTGCCCAGGCGATAGTGCGCCCAGCCCAGGCTGTCGACGATGTAACCGTCGTCGGGTTTCAACGATACGGCTTTCTCGATCAGGCGCAGGCCCTTGCGTAGATGGACATTCTGGTCGATCCACGAATAACCCAGATAGTTCAGGGTTAGCGGTTGATTGGGGTCGAGTTCGAGAGCTTTCTGAAGGTCCACTTCGGCCTTGGCCCACTGCTTGGTGCGCTCATAACTGGTGCCGCGCGAATAGTAATAGACCCAGTCCTTCTTTTTGGGTTTGCCAATCAGGTCAATGGCGCTTGAATAATACTCGATGGATTCCTTGAAGCGCTTGCGGGAGCGCATGATGTTGCCCAGGGCATCGTATGGTTTGATACTGCCGGGGTTGGCCTTGGCGACATCCAGCAACAATTCCTTGGCTTCCTCGACGCGCTCAAGCTCGTTCAGGTTGAAGCCCTTACGAATGTCGATTGCCATTTGCAACGCACTGTCGGGCGGGATTTTGTTGTAGGTCTCAATCGCCAGTTCGTAGCGCTTCATGGTTTCATAGGCGCTGGCCAGGGCGGCGAGCGCGAAGGGGTGATCGGGCTCCAGATAAAGCGCCATCTGAAGGTACAATACGCCAATTGAAACGCCACCCTCGCCAGTCAGGGCTTCGCCCAGTCCATAGAAGATTTCAGCGAGTCCCTCTTTGGGTGACCTGATCAGACGGTCGACTTTTTTGCCGCGGGTCAACTGATTGAGCAGATCGACGGCAAGGGGATGCTGTTCGCTGGTCGATTTGCGCAAGTGGGTGCGCAGGATGCTCTTGGCGCGGCGGTAGTCGCCGTTGCGCGCTGAGCTGCGGGCGTAGGCCAGGGCGGTCCGAAGCGTCTTGCTGTCCTGCTGGAAGACATTTTCAAAGGCGCGGCGGGCGTCGCTCTTGCGTCCGGCCAAATCGGAAATGAGTGCGCGGTGGTAGCGCAGATAGAAGCGTGCCCAGTCGGCCTGGCGCCGCAGCGTCAGCGAGGACAACGCCTTGATGGTTCTGCCCCTGGCATGTTCGACCCAGGCGCGGGTGATGACGCTGGTCAGTTCACCTATCGGGCCACTGCCGGCTTCCTTGAAGTGGGCGATGGATGTCTTGTACTTGCGGGACTTGAAGGCCTTCATGCCCAATAGCAGGCGGGCCATCCGATGGCGGGGCTGTTCCTTTACGACCTTACGCGCGAGATCGATGGCGTCGGGCCAATTGCCTTCGGACGCCTCCATCAGAAACGCGCGCTCCAGAAGCACACCGCTATCTGGATCGCGGCGCAGGGCGTTGCGATAGAAGTCCGCGGCCTTCGTCGTATCGTGGCTGGAGCGGGCGAAGCGTCCGGCCAGATAACTACCGGCGAGCGACCTTGTCGTCGAGAAGTCGCCCGCGGACCAAGCACGGGCTTTGCCAGGTGCCAGCACCGCTAAAGCGATCATCGCACAGGCCAGTAGACCGACGGTTTGGACACGCGCCAAGCGTGTGTTTTTCATGCCCGCAATTCCTCAGGTTCCATCAATCAATCTTCGACGTATAGCAGAGTTTCAGCCTCGCAGATTAGCAAGAAAATACATGTCTTGGCGAACTGATATGTGGGTTAAGCGGCCAGACAATGGCGTTCTTTGTTCTACTAGGGCCGATGTCACACATGGAAGCCCGGATCGGCCAAGAATGTCTGCCGCATGCTGAGAAACGAATAAAACGCTTTCATATCAGCATCTAAGCCAAGTTCTTTCCTGTTTTTCGGCCGATTCCATAGGCACGGTATGGCGTTCGCAGAGCGCGTTTCCATTTTCGTTTCCCGCCTGCTTAACACGCAGTTAATCGGTTTATCTCACGCGAGATGCGGGCGTCGGGGAGGTCAAATTGCCGATTGCGCGCGCACGTGGCTGTTGGAAGCCAAGTGATTCGCGGCGGATCATGGCCTACATTCCGGTATAATTCGGGCCGCCGCCGCCTTCCGGACAGACCCAGGTGATGTTACCGGAGGGGTCCTTGATATCGCAGGTTTTGCAATGGACGCAGTTTTGCGCATTGATCTGGAACCGGGGCTTGCCGTCCTCGTCTTCAACGATTTCATAAACGCCTGCCGGACAGTAGCGCTGGGCAGGTTCGGCGTATTTGGGAAGATTGACGTCGATGGGTACGGACTTGTCGGCGAGGAGTAGGTGAACGGGCTGATCTTCTTCGTGGTTGGTTGCCGAGAAGGAAACGTTGGTCAGCCGGTCAAATGTAAGTTTTCCATCGGGTTTTGGGTAGTCGATGGGTTTGGCGTTCGCCGTGGTTTTCAAGGCATCGCTATCCGGCTTGCCGTGACCCAGCGTGAATCCCAGGCCGACGCGGGGTAGAATGGTGTTGGCCCACATATCGATTCCGGCGAGCATGATGCCGCCGATGGTGCCAAAGCGGGACCACAACGGTTTTGCATTGCGGACGGTTTTCAAATCCTTGCCGACTGCACCTTCGCGGATGCGTTGTTCGTAGCCGTCGAGGACATCGTGTTCGCGGCCCTGATTGATTGCAGCGAAGGCGGTTTCGGCGGCTTCAATGCCCGATTGGATGGCATTGTGAGAGCCTTTGATACGCGGCAGGTTCATGAAGCCTGCAGCACAACCGATCAGGGCACCACCGGGAAATGCCAGTTTGGGGATCGATTGCCAGCCGCCTTCGGTGATGGCGCGCGCGCCATAGGCGATGCGGCGGCCTCCGGTCAGGGTCTCGGCGATGTGGGGATGGGTCTTGAAGCGCTGGAACTCGTGATAGGGGCTGAGGTAAGGGTTTTGGTAGTTGAGGTGCACCACGAACCCGACGGAGACCAGGTTTTCGCCGTAGTGATAGAGGAACGACCCACCACCGGTCGAGTTGTCGAGCGGCCAGCCAAATGAGTGCTGGACCAGGCCGGGCTGATGCTTGCCAGGTTCGATTTCCCACAGTTCCTTCAAGCCGATACCGAATTTTTGCGGTTCGCTGTCGGCGGCAAGGTCGAAGTGCTCGATCAGGGTCTTGGATAGAGAACCGCGCGCACCTTCCGCCAGGAGGGTGTATTTGCCGCGCAGCTCCATTCCGCGCAGGAAGCTGTCCTTGGGCGTACCATCAGCGCTGACGCCCATGTCGCCGGTGGCAACGCCGACGACGGCACCTTTTTCATCGTAGAGGACTTCAGAGGCCGCGAAGCCGGGATAGACCTCGACTCCCAATTCGGCAGCTTTTTCGCCCAGCCATCGGGTCAGATCACCCAGGCTGCCGACGTAGTTGCCGTGGTTGTTCATAAGGGGCGGCATGGGAAATCCGGGGAGCGGAATCTTGCCTTGCGCACGCAGGTAATAAAAGCGGTCGGTTTTCACCTGGGTCTTCAAGGGACAATCGGCTTCATCGGCCCAGCCGGGAAGCAGGCGGTTAAGCCCGCTCGGGTCGACGACGGCACCTGAGAGAATGTGGGCGCCGACTTCGGAGCCTTTTTCCAGGACGACGACGCTTAGCTCTTTGCCTTGTTCGTCGGCCAACTGGCGCAGGCGAATGGCAGCGGCCAAACCGGAAGGACCGGCGCCGACGATAACGACGTCGAATTCCATTGCTTCGCGTTCGGGCAATTGGGCTTCGCGTTCGGGCAACTGGCCGTTGGAGTCCGCCATCCGTGATATGCTCCTCTGGTTGAATTCATCGGGGCGAATTAGTCTCAGTCGCCCCCCGGTTCGTCAACATGACAAACAGTTGCAGGATTGACGCACCCTTAGATCATTTCCGCCGTGGGCGGAATGGCACCACCGGCCCGCGCCCCCGCCCGACCGCCCAAAACAATCGTACCTTGTGACGCTCGGGCGGGCGCGCGGCTGATTTCAGCTAAGCTCTGGAAGAGCATAGGAGTTGTTGGCTAAGGTGTGCGGCTTTGCAGATTTGCGCCTTTCCCGTACACGTAGCGGCATGGCTCTTGATCCGGCAGAAAGCGACTTGCTGACCTTGCTCTCCTGGTACGGGGAGACGGGGGTCGATGCCGTGCTGGATGATGCCGCAGTTAACTGGATGCAACACGGTGACATTGTTCCAGGCGACGCCGTTCGCAAGGCGATTGGCTCGCGGCTCGTTGAGCGGGGCGGGGCCCGCGCGGGAAATACGCCAGCTTCGGTCGTTCAAACGGGCGGGCGCTCAAGTCAAAGTCGGGGCGGTCAAAGTCATGCTCAGGGGCGGGCACCGCGACCGGGCGCGGCAGGCGCGCCTGCAACTCAAGGCCGGCCCAACGCCGGACAAAGGGCGCCAGCGCCGCGGTCAGCGAGCCATAATGAACCGGGACCGGCTGCTGCCCGCAAGGCTGCATTGGAAGCCAAGTCGTTGGAAGAGTTGCGAACGGCCCTGGAGAGTTTTGAAGCTTGTGCTTTGCACGCGACAGCGAAGAACACCTGCTTTTACCGGGGGGCTGAACGGGCCCGGTTGATGATTATCGGGGAAGCACCGGGGCGCGATGAGGATATCGCCGGCAAACCGTTCGTCGGACGGGCCGGGCAGTTGCTGGACCGGATGCTCGCGTCCATCGGTCTGACAGAAGCTGAAGTGCACATCACCAATGTCGTTTATTGGCGGCCGCCGGGGAACCGTACGCCAACGGCGATGGAGACAGACACCTGCCGGCCGTTTCTGGAGCGTCAGGCGCAGTTCGTGGCGCCCGAATATGTGTTGTTGGTCGGCGGTTCGGCGGCCAAAAGCGTCCTAAACCTTTCCGAAGGGATAATGAAGCTGCGCGGGAAGTGGCGCGAATTAACCATAGGCGGTCATTCGGTGAAGGCGATTGCAACCCTTCATCCGGCCTATCTCCTTCGGACACCGGCGGCCAAAAGGTTGGCCTGGCGAGACCTCGTGAGCCTGCGTAAAGCCCTGTCTCCATAGGCTTTAAAGCATTTAGTTCGTATTCGCCGTTTGTTTTCGGCAATTGGCAATGCGCTTCTCGAATAGAACCAATTAACCCCAAATTTTCGCAGAATTCTAACTCAATTGGCCGATGCTGTTTAAACGGCAGGGAAAGGCTGACTGCCTATAGTGAGCCGTGTTGAGTGCCCATGGCCATGAGCTGGGGCAATCGGTTGATTGAGGGAGCTAATAAAGTGTCGGCGGGATTGGTATATTTGCGGCCTGTGCAGATCGCTGGATTTCAGGTTCAGGGCCGGCTGGATGAAGCCGCCAAGGAGGCCTGGAGCGGGGTCAGCGACTGGATCGTGCGCAAGAGCCTGACACGCGAGGTCGAGATCGGGTACGGGCTGATCGGTCAGTGTGCGGATGCGTCCTTGCTTGAGGATGAATTCAAGTATCGCGCCGGTATCAAGCTTCCGACGATTGTCACGCCGGCCGAAGCCAATGAACTGCACCGTTCGAAATTGCCCGGAGGGGCCTATTACCGGCGTAGATTCAGCGGGCCGGTTTCGGCAATTACCGCTGAGTTCGATGCATTCCTGGCGGAAATCAAGGATGACCGAAATCTTTGCGTTGATGCGGAACGGCCGCTGGTAACAGTGGTATTGGATCTTGATCAGGTCGAAAATGGACAGGATGTGCGCAGCAACCTTCTGGTGCCGGTGCTTAGTGTGCAGGCAAGCAACTCTCCGCGGCGGGCGGCCTGAGTTTGTAGGTGTTGTGACAGCTCTCTCAGATTAGCGCGTTGACGTGAACTCAACTGCGCCGCAAATTGGCCACTGACCAACCCGCGGGCGCTTCGGCGCGCTGAACAGAGCAATTCGTAAATGCCAAAAATCGACGACAAGCGACCCTTCATTCCAGTCAACATCGCCATATTGACGATGTCGGATACGCGCAGCCTTGAGGAAGATACCTCAGGGGGGCTGCTTGCACGGCTGGCAGGCGAAGCGGGACATGAAATCGCCGATCGTAAGCTGGTCAAGGATGATGTGACCGCAATCCGCGCCCAGGTCCAGGCGTGGATCGACGACCCACAAACCGATGTGGTGATTACAACCGGCGGAACCGGGTTCACAGGCAAGGATGTAACGCCGGAGGCATTGCGGCCGCTGTTTGAAAAAGAAATCGAAGGGTTTTCGGTCCTGTTTCACCAGTTGTCATATGAGAAGGTCGGGACTTCGACGATACAGTCGCGGGCGTGCGCGGGGGTGGCGTCGGGGACGTATATCTTTTGCGTTCCGGGTTCACCTGGGGCGTGCCGGGATGCCTGGGAGGGCATTCTTAAATGGCAGCTCGATAACCGTCACCGGCCGTGCAATTTCGTCGAGATCATGCCGCGTTTGGAAGAGCATAAGCTCTGATGATTGGGTAACGCGGAAAGGCGCAATGCATTGCGCCTTACAGGGCGGCGAGATCGTTGGAGCTGGGGGAGAATTCTGCCTTCCGGAACTAACGG
>JAHZKP010000135.1 GCA_022600345.1 Alphaproteobacteria bacterium
ATTGCTTTTTCGGCCTTTAGTTGATGGCTGTCAGATCGAGCTGAGGTGCGGTCTTCGTGCTTGACCACGTTCTGCTCGACGAGAAATGGCAAAATTCAATGGTGCTCAGTGGGCTGCTGGTCGAATTTCAACAGCCTGCTAAAGGACGGGGCCTGGACAACCTTCATCGACACGACCAGCAGAGCTTGCCAACGCGGTCGAGCTGTGGACTTGGTCGGTTTCATGACGCAGTTACTGCCGTGATCCGTAGCAATCACAGTAGCTTGCTCATGTTTTTTTATCACGCCTTCACGTGGAGAGACTTCGCGGCCGTGACGATGGAGTACGGTCGGCTTTTGCCGCCTGGATGCACCAAATGCACCCCACCAGCAGCGAAGCGGCAGACGGCGGACAAATGCCGATACCCAAAAATCCGTAAAAAAAGTTGGACCGATTGACTAAAAGCAAAACTCGCGACGTTGCAGTGGTCTATTCAAGAAACGGATCGTATCGGGTAGTGAGGCCCTCAAAAGGTGGCAACTGTTGAAATATTGCAGTTCAGCTAAACGCCACTTCGGTCGCATTGCGCCAAACTCTGGCCTTGCCTAATGTTAGAATAAATTGAATATGTCAGAGAAAACCTTCGAGCCCATCCATCCGGGCGCTGATATGCCAAGCGTTAAGGCCCGGCGGCAGGCAACCGAATTGGACGGCATGAGCGAAGGAACCTAAGACGAAGCCTTAAGACCAAGACAAAGTTCGGTAGGGGACGGTAACGGTTGATGGATTACACCAAGAAATTCGAGGACGCGATTGCAGCTCTGCACAACGAGGGCCGCTACCGGGTATTTGCCGATTTGAAACGCCGCTGTGGCCAGTTCCCGCGCGCAGCCCATTTCGGCAACAAGGGCGCCCCCCGCGAGATTTCGGTATGGTGCTCCAACGACTATTTGGGCATGAGCCAGCATCCCAAAGTCCTGGCCGCAATGCATGAGGCAATTGATTCCGTTGGCGCCGGATCGGGCGGCACCCGCAACATTGCAGGAACCACCCACTATCACGTCCAGCTCGAAGAGGAATTGGCCGACTTGCATGGCAAGGAATCGGCCCTGCTGTTCACATCGGCCTTCGTCGCCAACGATGCCACGCTGGACACCATCCAGAAGCTTATCCCCGGCACCGTGATCTTTTCCGATGAAAAGAACCACGCATCGATGATCGCCGGCATCCGCCACGGCGGCGGCATGAAGCACATCTGGCGCCATAACGATCTGGCCGATCTGGAAGCGCTTCTGAAGCAGTACCCCAAGGATACCCCCAAGGTTATCGCCTTTGAGAGCGTCTACTCGATGGACGGCCACATCGCGCCGATTTCCGCAATCTGCGATCTGGCCGACAAATATGGCGCCATGACCTACATCGACGAAGTCCATGCAGTCGGCCTTTACGGCCCGCGCGGTGGCGGCATCGCCGAGCGCGATGGCGTTATGCACCGCATCGACATCATCAACGGCACGCTCGCCAAGGGCTTTGGCGTCATGGGCGGCTATATCGCGGCGACCAAGGCAATCTGCGACGCAATCCGCTCCTATGCTTCCGGGTTCATCTTCACGACCTCGCTGGCGCCAGCCATCGCAGCCGGTGCGCTGGCCTCGATCCGCCACCTCAAATCATCGAGTGTCGAGCGCGAACGCCATCAGGAGCGGGCCGCAACGCTGAAAGCCCGCTTGAGCGAGGCCAACCTGCCCGTGATGGATAACCCCAGCCACATCGTACCGGTGATGGTCGGCGACCCGGTTCACTGCAAGGCCGTGACCGATGCGCTGCTGGATCACTGCGGCATCTACGTCCAGCCGATCAATTACCCCACCGTGCCACGCGGCACCGAGCGTATTCGCCTGACACCAGGCCCCGTCCACACTGACGAACTGATGGACCACCTGGTCGCTTCGCTCACCCAATTGTGGGAACGCTGCCCGGTCGCCAAAGGCACCTATGTTCGGCTGGCTGCTGAATAAGCCGCAAGACGTTCAAGAATCGGAATGGAGGACCGCTCAGGCTTGAAGCACGAGCGGTCTTTCGTTTTCTACCCTTTGCAATTAAACAGCTATTCTAGAGCACTTTCCGACCAAATCGACTCAATTCTGTTTCTCAATCGGCGAGTCGTGCCGGAGGCGCGCTTCCAGCACGGCCCAGCAGGAGAGTGGCGCGGGTCGATCTGGGTGATCGGCCAAGCCGCTCGACGCACTGGGCGACCGCCGCTTGGAAACCCGAAGGGCCGGGCGGATCTGCGCCAATCTCTGCGCATCCCGTCTTGCCCGTGGCACCGCCACGCGCTGCGCCGGCCCACTTGATCTTGTCACTAATCCGCCTCGGCAGAATGGTTCGATTTGGTCGGAAAGTGCTCCTAAGCTGCCCGGTCCGCACACTGCTTATTAAGCGGTTCACGATACCCTTTCGGGATGGACCCTAACTCAGATTGGCTGGCGTACGCATTTGTTGCGGGCCTCGTGGTGGTCGGCTTGGTCGGCATGGTTACAGTTGGATCACTGGTCGGCGGCTCTGCCTATGTTCTGCATCGTCTGCGGCTTCCAAAACTATTGATCGCGGCTGTATTGGCCTCGATCGTCATGGGGGTGAGGTACCTTGCGGCAACCTTGTTTCTGCCAACGGCTGTATGCTTTGTTTTAAACGTGACGTTTTCTCCGTTTATTGTGATCTATTCCTATGGCCTGTCGATTGGTGTTCCGATTCCAATGATTACAGCTGTCCTTTGGCTTGCGACAACCGTCCTGGCCTACTTCGCCCTGAAACAGGCCTTCCCCACCACACCGGGTAGTCAGGCCGGGTAGTCTGCGCCCTACCCATTGGCCGCAAACCCGCATTTTCACTTGGTTTACGCTGGCATACCATGCGTTATCTCACCAAGTTGCCTTGTCGGTTCTTATGAGACGATGGTAGGAAGTGCCTCGCGCGGTCAGCGATCGAATCGACCGGCAGGTCTGCTGCCATTTCCAGGCCCCCGCCAAGCGGCCTCACGAACAATCAGGTCAAAAACAGCCAGTCCGTCCCAGACGAGAGGAAATTCAATGTCGACATCAACGGCCGCTCCCGATACCAACGCATTTTTCAAGAACCCGCTTACCCAAAGCGATCCCGAAGTGGCCGCAGCAATCGCCAAGGAATTCGATCGCCAGCAGCACGAAATCGAGCTGATTGCCTCGGAAAATATCGTCTCCCGCGCCGTTCTCGAGGCCGCCGGCAGCGTCCTCACCAACAAGTATGCGGAAGGCTATCCCGGTCGCCGCTACTATGGCGGTTGCCAGTTCGTCGACATCGCCGAAACGCTGGCCCGCGACCGCGCCAAGCAGTTGTTTGGCTGCCAGTTCGCCAACGTTCAGCCAAACTCCGGTAGCCAGGCCAACCAAGGTGTCTTCAATGCGCTTTTGAAACCAGGCGATTCAATCTTGGGCCTGAGCCTGGCGGCAGGTGGTCACCTCACCCATGGTGCGTCCGTCAACCAGTCCGGTAAATGGTTTGAAGCCCACCACTACGGCGTTGACCGCGAAACCCATCTAATCGACATGGACGAAGTGCGCTCATTGGCCAAGGAGCACAAGGTCAAGATGATCATCGCCGGTGGCTCCGCCTACCCGCGCAAGATCGACTTCGCCGCATTCCGCCAGATCGCCGACGAGGTCGGCGCCTACCTGATGGTCGACATGGCCCACTTTGCAGGTCTCGTTGCAGCAGGCCTCTATCCAAGCCCATTCCCTCATGCCCACGTCGTCACCACCACGACCCACAAGACCCTGCGTGGCCCGCGCGGAGGCATGATCCTGACCAACGACGGCGATATGGCAAAGAAGTTCAACTCAGCCATCTTCCCCGGCATCCAGGGCGGGCCGTTGATGCACATCATTGCCGCCAAGGCGGTCGCATTCGGCGAAGCCTTGCAGCCGGAATTCAAGGTTTATGCACAAAATGTCATCGACAACGCCAAAGCCATGGGCGAGGTGCTGGTGTCAGAAGGTTTCAACCTCGTCTCGGGGGGAACCGATTCCCACCTGATCCTGCTCGACCTGCGCCCAAAGGGCCTGACGGGCAACATCTCCGAGCAGTCCATGGAGCGCGCCCACATCACCTGCAACAAGAACGGCATTCCCTTCGACCCTGAAAAGCCGATGGTTACCTCGGGCGTTCGCCTTGGCGCGCCTGCGGGTACGACGCGCGGGTTCGGCGTCGCCGAATTCCAGCAGATCGGCCGGATGATTGCTGAGGTGCTAGGCGGCCTGGCCCAGAACGGTCCCGACGGTAACGCCGCTGTCGAAGCCAAGGTCCGCGACGACGCAATTGCACTTTGCAAGCGGTTCCCGATCTATTCTTAGGCGACTTCCCCACCGGCAGGCGGGCGGTAGAAGTACAAATAAATCTGCTTGCCCCGCCCTGCGCCACTGGCGGTCACGCCAACAATCGGTAAGATCCAGCCCCGCCGCGCCTGAGCACAGGTGCGGCGGCGGCATTTTTATTTTCGGAGAGTTCCCAATGCGCTGCCCCTATTGCGGCTCAGAGGATACGCAGGTCAAGGACAGCCGGCCAACCGAGGAAAACTCGGCCATCCGGCGCCGGCGCATGTGCCCTGATTGCGCGGGCCGGTTCACGACCTTTGAGCGCGTCCAGCTACGCGAATTAACGGTGATGAAGCGCTCGGGGAGGAAAGTCCCCTTCGACCGCGACAAGCTCGTCAACTCGGTTACCGTCGCACTGCGCAAGCGTCCCGTGGACGCCGAGCGCATCGAGCGGATGGTTTCAGGACTCGTGCGCCAACTGGAAGCCTCCGGTGAAAGCGAGATCGCTTCCTCCGTTATCGGTGAACTGGTGATTGATGCCCTCCGCGGCCTCGATCCGGTCGCCTACGTCCGCTTCGCCTCCGTTTATCGAGACTTTCGCGAGGCCGCTGATTTTGAAAGCGTCCTGGGAGAGATTGCCCGCGACGCCATCCCCCACGCCAAAGGCCAGTCGGACGACGATGAAGACGAAGCCACCCAGCCCCCAGAGCCGGCAAAGCCGCGAACTGCAACACATCGCTCATCCAGGGCTGGTACCCAAACGAACAAGACGTCCGGCGAGACACATTGAGCCTTGCAAGAAAAGCCTCCACAAAACGTTCACTTTGACCGCCAGATGATGGCGCTGGCCTTGCGCCAGGCCCGCCTGGGGCTTGGCCGCACAGCTCCCAATCCATCGGTCGGAGCTGTGATCGCCGACGAAGTCAACGCGGAATTAATTGCCATGGGCACGACGGCAGATGGCGGTCGCCCGCACGCAGAGCCACAGGCAATCGACATGGCTGGTGGCCGGGCGCGCGGCAAGACCATGTACGTCACCTTGGAACCTTGCTCGCACACAGGGCACACGCCGCCTTGCGCTGAGGCGATTATTGCTGCCGGTCTATCGCGCGTGGTCATAGCTCAGGAAGATCCCGACCCACGCGTATCCGGCCGCGGCATAAATATGCTGCGCGACGCCGGGATTGCCGTATCGCGGGGCCTGATGCGCGAACACGCCCGCTGGATCACGCGCGGTCACATCGTCCGGGTTACCGAGCGCCGCCCCTTCATCCAGATCAAGATGGCAGTGTCACCCGACGGCACGATACCGCGTGGCGCCGATGGCAAACCGCTGTTCGTAACCGGCCAGGTTGCCCGCGCCCATGGCCATATGATGCGTGCAAGCGCCGATGCCATCATGGTTGGCGCTGGCACGATGCGCGATGACGATCCCGATCTGACTTGCCGGCTTCCCGGACTGGCCGCAAGTTCGCCCGTTCGCACAGTTTTGGCTGGCAACGAACTGCCCGATGCGACCAGCCGCATGGCCCGGACCGCCAGCACGGTGCCGGTTTGGATCATGGCCACCAAGGCGCTTCTTTCCCGTCAGCAGGAACAAGCCGATGCTTTGCGCAAATCCGGCTGCCGCCTTTTTGAAATAGGCGACGTTGGCGGTCGGCCCTGGCTTCCCTCCGTCTGCGAAACGCTTGTCGGCGAAGGCATGACGCGGCTTCTCCTGGAGGGCGGCCCGACCTTATGGCGAACTTTTGCCGCCGAAGGGCTGGCCGACGAGGTTGTGGTATTCCAGGCGGGCGAAGCAACGGCCGCCAAAATCTGTGAAACCGACCAGCCACCGGCATACCTGAGCGACCTACTACCCGAATTGAGCCTGCGCATTGTTGACCGGCGAGCCGTCGGTAACGATGTCATGCTTACACTTCACCATGACCGCCAGCCCCCTGGCCAGATCGTCAACAACCCATAGAAGGCAGCGATGTTCACCGGCATCATTACAGATATTGGCACCGTGGCCGCCCGTGAATCCGGCCGCTACGTCATCGCCTCGTCCTATAAAGCTCCCACAATAGAGATTGGGGCGTCGATATGTTGCGATGGCGTCTGCCTCACCGTCACAAGCGTAGAGCAAGACGACGGCGGCTCACGCTTCGGCGTCGATGTCTCCAACGAAACCCGCTCCAAAACGACGCTTGGCGATTGGTCGCCCGGGCGGCGTGTAAACCTTGAGCGCTCGCTAACCCTGGGCGCTGAAATGGGAGGACATGTCGTCTCGGGGCACGTCGATGGTCTGGCCACCATCGTCGACATACGTGTAGATGGCGAGAGCACGCGGTTCTCATTCGAAGTGCCCGAACATCTGGCGCTTTATATTGCACCGAAGGGATCGATTTCACTCGATGGAACGTCCTTGACCGTCAATGAGGTTTCCGCCGCCCGCTTCGGGGTGAATTTGATCCCGCATTCGCTTAAGACCACGACCTGGGGCGAGAAAAGCCGCGGCGACAAGGTCAACCTGGAAGTCGACTTGTTCGCGCGCTATGTCGCCCGCCTAATGGAGTTTCGAAAGTGAGCGATTTGGCCACCACCACCGACGACATTCAGGACGCCTCGCTGGCAACGACGTCGGAATTGCTCGCCGAGGTCCGCAACGGCCGCATGGTTGTGCTGGTCGATGCCGAAGATCGCGAGAATGAGGGCGATCTAATCATCCCGGCGCAAATGGCGACACCTGATGCCGTCAACTTCATGGCGCGTTTCGGGCGCGGTCTGATTTGCCTGGCGATAACCGGAACCCGTGCCGCCGATCTGGGCTTGAGCGAAATGGTCCGCTCCAATCAGTCGCGCAACCGCACCGCCTTCACCCAGTCGATCGAGGCGCGCGAAGGCATATCGACAGGCATTTCGGCCCATGACCGCGCGCTCACCATCGCCACCGCAATCGACCCCAGCAAGGACGCCGAGCACATCGTCTCACCCGGCCACGTCTTCCCCCTCGTTGCCCGCGAGGGCGGTGTCCTGATCCGCGCCGGGCACACCGAGGCCTCCGTTGATCTGGCCCGTCTGGCCGGCCTCAATCCAGCAGCCGTCATCTGCGAAATCATGAACGATGACGGCACCATGGCCCGGCTGCCCGACCTCAAGGTTTTCGCCCGCGAACACGGCCTCAAGATCGGCACCATCGAGGACCTCATCGCCTACCGTCTGCAAAACGACAGGATCGTCACGCAAGTCGCCGAAAAAGCCGTTGAAAGCACCTACGGCGGTGATTTTCGCATGCATGTCTACGAGACCCATGTCGACCCCGCCGAACACATCGCCCTGATCAAGGGCGATATTTCGCAGGCCGGCCCGGTCCTCGTGCGCGTCCATGCGGTTAACCCGCTTGCCGACCTGGCAGGCATCGGCTCAACCCACCCTGACGGCCTCATCGAACAGTCCCTTCGTATGATCGCCCAAGCCGGTACCGGCGTCCTGGTCCTGATCCGCGACATCCGCCCACGAGCCGTAACGGATTGGATAAGGACATCCAACGGCGGCTCACCAGAAGAAACCGACGACCGCCGCAAGTCCCGCCAGGTCGAAATCGGTGTCGGTTCACAAATACTCGCCGATCTCGGGGTAAAAGACATGATCCTGTTGACGAACTCGCCGCAACAGAACTACGTGGGGCTCGAAGCCTTCGGACTGCGCATTGTCGAAACACGCACGATCGGTTGAGAGTAGTAAGAAAGCAATGATTGCACGGTCACCACAATCAGGCCCCGCAGGCACCAGCACGAGTGCGCCCGTTGATGCGCACGTCCTGATTATTGAAGCGCCCTACTATGCCGACGTTGCGCGCGAGTTAATGACAGGCGCCACCGAGGCGCTGCGCGCCCGCGGTGCAACATTTGAATCCGTCACGGTCGAAGGTGCCCTTGAAATACCCCAGGCGCTTGGCGCGGCTGTTGATACAGAAATTATTCCCCGCCAATCAAACAAGGGCCGCTTTGATGGCGTGATTGCGCTAGGCTGCATCATTCGCGGTGAAACATCCCATTACGACGTTGTTGTAAACAATGCCAATCACTGGCTGATGCAGATTTCAATCGATAATGGCATACCGCTCGGCAACGCAATTTTGACAGTTGATACGAAGGAACAGGCAATGGCTAGGGCAGGCGGCGGACACCAAGGCAAGGGCGGCGATGCAGCACGCGCATGCCTCGGGTTGATTGAACTGCGCGCTTCGTTTGGAGCGCTCCGTTCATGACCTCTGCTGCTTCAAAGCCCAAACCCAAATCCAAACCGAAAGCGAAACCCGCTGCCCAGGCCGCCAGAAGTGCCGCTCGTGTCGGCGCGGTGCAGGCGCTTTATCAAATGGACGTGGGCGGTGCGGACGTCACCGACGTGATCCGTGAATTCACAAATCTGCGCTTTCCCAATACCGATACCGAAGAAACCATCGCCGGCGCCGACCCTGCGTTCTTTTCTGAACTGCTGCGCGGTGTTGTCCGCCGACAGCGCGATGTCGATCCGCTGATCGACCAGCAATTGGCAATCGGCTGGCGGCTTGTGCGCATCGATTCCCTACTTCGGGCAATCCTCCGCTCAGGAGCGTTTGAACTGATGGAACGCCCCGACGTTCCCGCCCGGGTCGTCATCAACGAATACATTGACGTTGCCCACGCCTTCTTCAACGAGGATGAACCCAAGGTCGTCAACGGCGTGCTCGACCGCATTGCCCACCGGCTGCGACCGGCAGAATTCGAGGACGGCGGTCACAAGCCGGCAAAGCCAGCCAAGACCTGATCGGGCCGGCGTTCGCAAATCAGCCAGGCACTCACTGATTGGCCATGTGTTCGCTGATCGGCCAAGTGGTACCCGACGCAATGCCTGATGCAGAAGTCGACAAAGCCGTGATCTCAGCTCATGCACTTAAGGTGCACACCGATGGCTGAAAACGAACAGCAATTGATCGCACGCCTGTTAGCCCCACTGTCAGCGGGACTTGAAGGAGCGCACGGGCTAACCGATGACGCAGCCCAGTTGACGCCCCCGGCAGGCTGCTCGTTTGTGACCACGCTCGATACCTTGATTGACGGCGTGCATTTCCTGCTCGGCGACACGCCGCAGTCGGCAGCCGACGCAGCCCACAAGGCGCTTGCCGTAAACGTATCCGACCTTGCCGCCAAGGGCGCCGAACCCTTCGCCTATATGATGTCACTGTCGCTGCCCGCAGGCCACGAAGTCTGGCTCGATCACTTCGTCGCGGGCCTGCATGCCGCTCAGTCGCAATGGGGCCTGCACCTGGCAGGCGGCGATACGGTGAAAACGTCTGGCGCCTTTGCCATTTCCATTACCGCAATTGGTCTTGTGCCAACAGGCGGCATGATCCGCCGCGCCACAGCCAACCCCGGCGATCTACTGATGGTCTCAGGCACCATCGGCGGCGCGGCTGCCGGCCTGCGCTTATTGACCGGCAACGTCACGGCCAACGCTTGGCAGCCTCTTATCGGCGATGCTGGAATGGCCCAATTGCTGGAAAGGACCCGCACGCCCTCGCCACGCGTTGAATTGCTCTGCGCCCTGCGCGGCTATGCCAATGCGGCGCTCGATATCTCCGATGGCCTGGCCCTTGATGCAGCAAGGTTGGCCTCAGCAAGCGGTCTTGCTGCTGAAATTGACGGTTCAAAGGTGCCGCTTTTGCGTCCCGCCGCAAAACTGATCGAAAGCAGAGAAATCAGCTTCGCTGACCTCGTAACAGGTGGTGACGACTACGAAATTCTAAGCGCCGTCCCACCCCACCAGGAGGGGAACTATAAAGCGCATGCTCTAGCCGGCGGGGTCGCGGTCACGACGATCGGCCGAATGATTTCGGGCAGTGGCATAAAGTTGAGCGATTTATCAGGCGAACCGCTACAATTGCACCGCCTGGGTTTTGATCATCTCACGCGATAGGGCGAATGCGCCATAGTGCCGTTCACCGGCATCATTGTTATCCGTCAGCCCCGGTATTTGCTGGGCCAGGAAACGTGTTATGCCGATCTGTCACAGCCCGAGGCATTTCCGCACTTACGATTATTTGACCGAATTTGAGGTCGGTAAGGGTTGTTGAAACGTCTTTGTTTGGCCACATGATGGTTGGCTATCTAATGCAAGCACGCACGACAAGAGCGGCAAATCCGGCAAACATGAATTCAGGCACGGCGACGAAGCATAAACAGCAGTCGCCTTCAGCCATTTTTAGGTAGGGGCAATGACGGACGAGGACACCAAGAACGTGTTCTTCGCGACACGGCGGAGCATTCTACGAAAGAGCCTTGGCCTGGCGGCTGCGGCTGGAACCCTGCCGATATCTCGCCAGGCCCTGGCGCAAAGCGATGCTTGGTGGCAATCGATCATCGGCCATGGCGCTGGAACGGATAGTGATTCCGCGCCCCAGCGACGCCGCAAGAAATACGAACTGGGCGACCTGCGCACCGGCAGTACGCCATGGCTCAGCGATGTTACGCTTGCAGCTACCCGCGATGCCGTGCAGCGCTATCGCCGTATCGTGTCTCGTGGCGGGTGGCCGGTCGTGCCCGGCCCGCGTTCAATTCGCCCCGGTGACTACGACGATCGCGTTTCGGTGCTGCGCAAGCGCTTGCGGATCGAAGGTGATATGCCGCCGGAGAAATCCTATTACGAAGGCATGGAATTCGACGAGGCCGATCAGCGCGCCGTGGCCGCCTTCCAACGGCGCAACGGCTTGCGCATCACAAAACGCGTCGACCGCGCCACCTTCGCCGCCCTTAACGTTCCAGCCGACATGCGCCTGCAGCAATTGGAGCTGAATTACCGGCGCATCCAGAACATGCTCAACGAACGCGTGGCGGACCGCTATATCCTGGTCAACGCGCCAGCCTTCCAGCTCGAAGCGGTTGAAAAATACGAAGTCAAACAGCGCCACCGCGTCATCGCCGGTCGCACCGAGCGCCAGACCCCGGAAATCCGTGCGACGATCAAGGGGCTCAATTTCTTCCCCTATTGGCGCGTGCCCATCTCTGTCGCCAAGTACGATCTCGTACCCCGCATGAAGAAAGACCCCGGCTATCTCGAACGCGAGCGCATCCGGGCCTTCAAGGGCAGCTATGATGGCGAGGAAATCCCCATTTCACAGATCGATTGGGACAATGTCGATCATGACAAGATCAAATTCCGACAAGACCCCGGCGACTGGAATGCGCTGGGTCTGGTCCGCATCGACATGCCCAATTCCGAAACGGTCTACATGCACGACACGCCGATGAAGAAGCTGTTCGGGCAGGCCAGCCGCGCCTATTCTGCCGGCTGCGTGCGGGTCCAGAACGTATTCGACCTTGCCGACTGGCTGGCGAACAAGGAATTGGGTTGGGACAAGCCGGGCAACGCTGAAGCAATCGTAGAGGCCGGCTCCCCCCTCGACCTGACATTGACCCGGCCTGTCCCCGTCATCTTCACCTACATCACCGCCTGGGCCGAGCAGGACGGCACCGTCCACTTCCGTCGCGACATCTACAACAGGGACGGCTCGCGCGCTTTTGCCGGCGACATGGACGACGATGAACTCGGACCGCCACTTGAGGCCAAGATGCTATCGCCGTAATCCGTTGATCCCAGCCCCTGATGATGTCAACCGCCACAAAGAGCCCGATGGCGCAGGCGCTTGCGGAAGCCCACGCGGCAGCCGAACGCGGTGAAGTGCCCATTGGCGCAGTTGTCGTGGATGCTGGCGGCAAGATCATCGCGCGCGCGGGCAATCGCACACGCCAGCTCAATGACCCGACAGCCCATGCCGAAATCCTGGCCATTCGTGCCGCATGCAAAGTTCTAGGGTCCGAGCGTATCGGTGATTGCGATCTCTACGTAACGCTGGAGCCCTGTCCGATGTGTGCCACCGCGGTCTCGTTCGCGCGCATAAAGCGGCTCTATTACGGTGCTTCCGACCCCAAGGGTGGCGGTATCGAGCACGGTGCCCGGGTGTTTGCCCAGCCGACATGCCACCACGCACCGGAAATTTACCCCGGGCTCGACGAGCAGCGCTCAAGCGAACTCCTGCGGGCATTCTTTGCCGCCCGCCGCGATTGATCTGTGATAAGCCGTTGGGAAGTCGGAAAGCGCCCTCAGCGCTTGCCCAGAAGCCGCTGCGCCAGCCGGCCCCGCTTGGCTGAAGGCGGTTCGCTCAGTGTCGCATCCGCCTCATCGTCGGGCTCAAGCGTTTCAGCCGACAACACCCGCTCAAGCTTGCGCCGCAACTCTTCCTTCGCCGGCGCAGCCGCGTTGAGGACCTCGCCCAGCTTGTGGAACTCCAATGCGTTGATCCGGCCAACGTCAACTTCGATCAAAACATCAGGGCGCCGCGACAACAGTTTCTCGCGTACGATGGTGCGCTGAAAGATCTGTAGTGAGGCGATCATGGCCTCTGTTGCCCTGGGCGGTGTGCGCTCCTCAACAGGCGGCCCCGCTCCCAGAACGTTCACCGCAACGATCACGTCCGCTTCGTTCTTGATCGTATCGAAGGGCAGCGGATTGACGAGCCCGCCATCCAACAGCGCCATGTCCCCCATTCTCACGGCTGAGAATAACCCAGGGATAGCCATGCTGGCGGCGACCGCAGGCAGCACCGGGCCGTCTCTCAGGACGACCTGTTCCTGGGTGTAGTAGTCGGCAGCGACGACACGGAACGGAATCGCGGCGTCCTGGAATTCCCGGGCCGTGCCGGCCGGCATGACGATCTCCAGCAGCGCCTCGGCATTAAACAGCGCCGAGCGCAACTGCAGCACGTTGAGAACGCGCCCAAGCGGGCGTTGTTTGGGTATGAAGAACTGCCGCAGGATCTCCAGCCGGCTGCGTAACAACTCTTCCGAATGAGCCCGAATTTGTTCGGCTGTCAGTCCCGACGCATAGCCCGCACCAAATATCGCACCAATCGAAGTGCCTGAAATAACCGCTGGCCGGATGCCCATCTCATCGAACACTTCCAGCATCAAGATGTGCGCCAGGCCGCGAGCCCCACCGCCGCCAAGCACCAGCCCGACACTGGGCTTGCGCACCAGCGACCGGGCACCGGGGCTATCAGCCTCGCCACGTGGGACCATTCGGTGGGTTGTTTCATCGGCCATCAGCTAACAGCGCCAGCCGATCTTGGCCTAATGTTGTCCGCGTCATAAGTATTTCGACGCGCACCGCTGCGACCTGGTCGGTAACCTGCGAATTGCCCGCGACAGGGGTTACCCGCTCTGCTTCTCCCGTTCGATTGCCCGCCATCCGATATCGGTGCGATAGAACCCGTCCGGCCAATCCAGACTATCGATCGCCGCATAAGCCCGCTCCCGTGCCTCCATCACACTTGCCCCCCGCGCCGTGACATTGAGAACCCGCCCGCCGTTGGCGACCAGCGATCCGTCGTCAGCCAGCTTGGTCCCGGCATGGAAAATGACCACATCTGCTCCCCCAGAAGACCGTTGCACACCATTGATTCGCGTGCCCTTTTTCGGTGTTCCGGGATATCCATCTGCGGCCATGACCACAGTCAGCGCCACATCGTCGCTCCAGGCGAGTTGCGTTTCGCCCAAGCCGCCCGATGCCGCCGCCTCCAGCGCGTCGAGGACTTGTTCCCGATCAGCCCGGATCATCAAGACCTGGGCTTCCGGGTCGCCGAAGCGAACGTTGTATTCGATCAGTTTGGGCCCATCTTCGGTGATCATCAGCCCGGCATAAAGCACACCCTGATAGGGCGATCCGCGACGGGCAAGTTCGGCGATCGTCGGCTTGATGATGTCTTCCAACGTGCGCGCGATAAGCTCTTCCGTCATCACCGGTGCCGGCGAATAAGCCCCCATGCCCCCGGTATTGGGACCGGTATCGCCATCGCCCACGCGCTTGTGATCCTGCGCGGTCGCCAGCGGCAGGATGTCGGTCCCATCGCTCAAGACGAAGAAACTGGCTTCCTCGCCAACCAGAAACTCCTCGATCACCACGGCGGCGCCGGACTTTCCGAACTTGCCGCCAAAGCAGTCGTCTATGAACCGGTTGGCATCTTCGTGCGATTCCGCAATCGCAACGCCCTTGCCGGCAGCCAGCCCGTCAGCCTTGATCACGATCGGCAAGGGCTGGGCGTCGGCATGGGCCTTGGCGGCATCAGCATCGGTGAATTTCGCGTATCCCGCCGTTGGAATGTTGGCGGCATCGCACAGTTCCTTGGTGAAGGCCTTCGACCCTTCCAATTGAGCCGCCTGCCTGCCCGGCCCGAAGCACGCGATGCCAGCTTGCCGTAGGTCATCGCCAAGACCCGCAACCAGCGGCACTTCCGGGCCGACGACCACCAGCGCGATGGCGTTTTCGCTGCAAAACCCGATGACCGCCCGATGGTCGGCCACGTCGAGGTCAACACAGGTGGCCACGTCGGCAATACCCGGATTGCCCGGTGCGCAGTACAGTCGGCCCAGCCTCGGGCTGGCTGAAATTGCCCAGGCAAGAGCATGTTCGCGCCCGCCACTACCGATCAATAGTACGTTCATAGGGGAGTTTTCCAAGCCTTCTGCCTTTGAATCCAAACCGGGCTTGGAAGCCCAGTGCGATGATGGTGTATCATCGCCAACGTCATAAACAAATCGGGACTGATTCGTGAGCCAGAAGCCAAAGGCCGCACCGCCGCCTAAAGGTGACACTCAGATGGCCGGCAACGCCCCCGAGTATTCGGTGTCCGAATTGTCGGGAGCCATCAAACGGACCTTGGAAACAGGCTTTGAGCACGTTCGCGTGCGCGGCGAACTGGGCCGAATTTCGCGTCCGGCCTCCGGCCACCTCTATCTCGACCTGAAGGACGACCGCGCCGTCATGGCCGGCGTGGTTTGGAAGGGCGTCGCCTCGCGCCTCAAGGTGAAGCCCGAGCAGGGCATGGAAGTGATCGCCACCGGGCGTATCACCACCTTCCCCGGCCAGAGCAAATATCAACTGGTCATCGATAGCCTGGAACCAGCCGGGTTGGGCGCTCTGATGGCACTGCTTGAGGAACGCAAGAAGAAGTTCGCGGCCGAAGGGCTGTTCGATGATGACCGCAAGAAAAAGATCCCCTTCCTGCCTCGCGTCGTCGGCATCGTGACCAGCCCGTCGGGTGCTGTCATTCGCGACATGCTGCACGGCTTTCATGAGCGCTTCCCCACCCGTGTCATCGTCTGGCCGGTCCGCGTCCAGGGCGAACAGTGCGCCACAGAAGTCGCCGCCGCCGTGCGCGGGTTCAACGCATTGTCTGACACCGGCCCGGTGCCGCGCCCCGACATCCTGATCGTTGCCCGTGGCGGCGGCAGCCTAGAGGACTTGTGGGGCTTCAACGAAGAAGTCGTGGTCCGCGCGGTTGCCGAGAGCAGGCTGCCCGTCATATCGGCCGTTGGCCATGAGACCGACTGGACGTTGATCGATCTGGCCGCCGATGCCCGCGCACCAACCCCCACCAAGGCCGCCGAATGGGCCGTACCCAAACATTCCGAGCTTCTCGAGCGCCTGCACCAGAACTCAACCCGCCTGATGATCGCAACCCGCCGCAAGCTGGAAAGCGCAAGCGACCGCCTCAAGGCAGCCGCCCGCGGACTGCCCCGCCGCGATGCCCTTCTCGCCCAGCCCCGCCAGCGACTGGATCGATGCGAACATCGCCTGAAAAGCGCCCTTGTCGCCAACACCAATCGCATTGGCCGGCGCGTGACAAAGGTCGAATCCCGCCTCACACCCCGCCTTCTTATCAGCCGGATATCAGCCAGCCGCGAAAAGCTTTCAGGCTTCGACAACCAGGCCCGCGAGGCGTTGATGCGAACCACCAGTCGCCGCCGCAGCAGGTTTGAAGGCGCAGTTGGCCGGCTGCGCCCATCAGCCCTTACGGGAAGACTTTCCCAGGCTGGTGAACGTCTTTCGGGTTTGGATTTCCGGCGGACGCAGGCCTACCACAACCGGCTGTCCGCCCGCCGTCTGCGCCTCACATCGTTGTCGAAGCTGTTGCACAGCCTCAGCCATCATGAGGTGCTGAGCCGCGGCTTCGCCCTCGTCCGGGATGGTAAGGGCAATATGATCCGCCAGGCTCATGTTGCTGGCACCCTCAGCGAAATCGACCTGCAATTTGCAGACGGTCACATTGGCGCAAAGATCACCGGTTCAGCCCTTGGCGTGCCCAGTAATGTTGGCGACCCTTCAGGCCCGTCGGCATCCCCGCCAACCTCCCGTAAATCTGCCCAGACAAAAGGCGGGCGGGCGGCAAAAGCCCAGCAGGATGGTGAAGCCCGCCGACCGTCAAAAAAGCCGCCCAAGCCCAAGCAGGGGTCGTTGTTTTAGAGCCCTTTCCGACCAAATCGATACAATTCTGCTTCTCAAGCGGCGAGTCGATCCAGCAGGAAGGTGATGCAATTCGATCTGGTTGATCGGATAAATCGCCTGACACACTGGGCGGCCGCCGCTTGGAAGCCCGCAGGGACGGGTGGATCTGCGCCAATCTCTGCGCAGCCCGACTTGTCCGTAGCCCCGCTACGCACTGCGCCGGTCCACTTGATCTTGTCACAAATCCACCTCGTCATAATTGTTAGATTTGGTCGGAAAGGGCTCTAGCGGTTCGCATTGGCACAATTGACAACAATATCCTGCCGCAGCTTCCAGTGCGCGCTCACCTGATGTATTTATTGAACTTCAAAAAAATGCACCGTTATAAAAAACTGCGACCGCCCCCGTTCGACGGTGGACCGGTCTGGAAATTGTTGGGGAGATGA
>JAHZKP010000136.1 GCA_022600345.1 Alphaproteobacteria bacterium
AATTGACTGCCGGACTGCGTTGCGCCGGTTTGCCGTGGGGTCCACCACGCCTGCACCGGACGCGTCTTGCCGGCAGTCAATTTCGTCTCGCATCGCGACCTCACTGAGTTCTTCAACAGCCTGCTAGAGCATCATCCGACCCTACGCGGTCACACTTCGTGATCGAATGGTCGGATAAAGATGCTCTACACCTATGATTCTAGAGCAACTTTGTCCGATCTATAAATCGCTGAATGCGATTCCGTTAGATCGGATGTTGCTCTAGTCGCATCGCGCCGTTATTCGATGGTGCCCTGGGTGCCATCGCAAACACGAGCCCACAGCCAAGCGCGACGACCAAGCCTGACGGAGTTCCCTGATGAAGTTCCAAGAGCGTGTCTTTTCCGGCATGCAGCCGACCGGCACCCTGCACCTGGGCAATTACCTGGGCGCGATGCTGAAGTGGATCGACCTGCAAAAAACTCACGAATGCATCTATTGCGTCGTGGATTTGCACGCGATCACCGTCTGGCAGGACCCGGAAGAATTGCGCCAGGCCATTCGCCAGGTCACGGCTTCCTATATTGCTGCCGGGCTGGATCCGCAAAAAAGCATCCTGTTCAATCAAAGTCAGGTCTCAGCCCATGCCGAATTGGCTTGGATTTTCAACTGCGTCGCCCGCCTTGGCTGGTTGGGCCGCATGACCCAGTTCAAGGATAAGGCCGGCAAGGATCGCGAAAAGGCGTCTGTCGGCCTTTACGCCTACCCAAACCTGATGGCGGCCGACATCCTCGCCTACCGGGCAACCCATGTCCCCGTCGGCGACGACCAGAAACAGCACCTGGAACTGGCCCGCGACATCGCGCAGAAATTCAACGGCGATTTCGCAGCCGCAATCAAGGCGGCCGGTCACGAAGATGGCGAGTTTTTCCCCCAGCCCGAACCGGTCATCACCGGCCCGGCAACGCGCGTCATGTCGCTGCGTGACGGATCTCGCAAAATGTCGAAGTCGGAACCTTCAGACTTGTCACGCATCAATCTGATCGATGATGTCGACTTGATCGCCAAGAAGATCAAAAAGGCGAAGACCGATCCTGAGGCCCTGCCATCGGAAACCGACGGTCTGTCAGGACGCCCCGAGGCCGATAACCTGGTGGGAATCTATGCGGCGCTGACGGGCACGGCAAAGGCCGATGTGTTGGCTGATTTCGGTGGCCGGCAGTTTTCCGCTTTCAAGCCCGCGCTGGCCGAGCTTTGCGTTGAGAAATTGGGCCCGATCGCTCAGGAGGTTTCCCGCTTGATGAACGACCCAGCCGAAATCGACCGCGTACTGGTCGATGGGGCAAACCGCGCCCGCGCCATCGCTTCGCCGATTATGGACGAGGTCAAGGATATCGTCGGATTCATCCGCTAACGGGCGGGAATGCGGACAAAAAAGAGAAATTTGCTGACTGTTTCCATGGACAGCGGCCCATGCTTTGTGGAAAATCGCGCCTCTAATTCGAGAAGCGAAACGGCAATCGGCGTCCTCCGACGGGGGAACTTTCAATTATTGAAGGCATCACCCCATGAAACCCCGCCGATCTTTTGAAGACGGACATCAGCGCAAATTTCTGCTCATTATTGACGAGGCGCCCGAAGTCGAGACGGCCGTCTTTTTCGCCGCCAGCCGCGTTGCCCACTCCGGCGGTTCTCTCGTGTTGCTCTATGTCATTGAGCCACAGGACTATCAGCACTGGATGGGTGTTCGGCAAATCCACATCGATGAAGAAACCAACAAGGCCAAGGCGCTGTTCAGACTTCATCGCCGCAAGCTCAATCAGGTCGGATTTGAGAATGTCACCAACGAAGAGTTCATTAAGGAAGGCCCCAAGGTCGATGTCATCACCGAATTGATCGACCAGGACGAGGATATCGCGCTGATCGTGCTTGGTGCCTCGACCGATCCCAAAGGCCCTGGTCCACTGGTCTCAACGCTGGTCGGCGGCAAGATGGCGGGCGCCTTTCCCGTGCCCATCACTGTTGTTCCAGGCGGCCTGTCGCTAGAACATATCAAGGCGCTGGCGTAACCGATTGCAGTGCCGATTGTGACCCGCTTTGCGGGGAAATCTCGACGTTCGGGCTCGACTTTTCGATTTCCCTGACCTACGTCATGGTCTAGAATAATTCTAAACAGATCCTGGGCAGCTCAATTCAGGCTGGCCCCGACAGTATGCACGACCTTGTGATCCAGCCGGCACATTCGCCTCGACCAGTGCATCTGGCATAAGTCAGCGACTGCTCCCAAATCGTGAGCAACGACAATTTCGGAGACAAGCCATGTTCATCCAGACCGAAGCAACGCCTAATCCGGCGACGTTGAAGTTCATCCCCGGCCGCTCCGTACTGGATAGCGGGACCGCCGATTTCCGCCAGCGCGAGGATGCCGGCGATAGCCCGCTCGCCTCCCGCCTGTTCGAGATCGATGGCGTAACCGGAGTGTTCCTGGGGGCGGATTTCATCTCGGTTTCCAAGGGCGAAACCGATTGGCAGCACCTGAAGCCAGCCATCCTGGGCGCCATCATGGAGCACTTCCAGTCCGGTGCGCCGATTTTGGATGCAGGCGGCAGCAACGACGTCACCGAAGGCAACTACGATCCTGCCGACGAAAAGGTCGTGGCCACGATCAAGGAACTCTTGGAAACCCGCGTGCGGCCGGCCGTTGCCCAGGACGGCGGCGACATCACCTTCCACGGCTTCCGCGATGGCATCGTCTACCTTCAGATGCGCGGCGCCTGTTCGGGTTGCCCGTCCTCCACGGCAACACTTCGCCATGGCATCGAAAACCTGCTGCGCCACTTCTGTCCTGAAGTACAAGAAGTTCAGGCCGCCTGACAGATGGCCGAAGCGCAGGCTGACTGGGCTTGAGATGCCGGCAGAAACGAAATTGGAACCCTGCCGTCCTGGCGGGGTTTTCCGTTTTCATTGCCGCCCAGCCCGGTCCCTTCCAATTCCGGTCCCTTCCAAATAAAGCCCCGCTTAACCTGAGGAACAGCTTGATGCCGTCGAATTCTCTCAGCAATGATGCCCTCGAGCAGCTTTTCCTGTCAGCGCGAACTCATAATGCCTGGTTGGACAAGGACGTAACCGACCAGCAACTCCATCAGCTTGTCGACCTGGCGAAGATGGCGCCAACGAGCGCCAACTGCTCGCCCGCACGCATTCATTTCGTCAAGTCGCAAGCCGCCAAACTACGCCTCAAACCCCATCTGTCCGGGAACAATGCAGAAAAGACCATGCAGGCCCCTGTTTGCGCGATTATCGGCCAGGACATGGAATTCTACGAGCACCTGCCCAAGCTCTACCCACATACCGATGCCAAGAGCTGGTTTGTGGGCGATGCTGATAAAATCGCCGAAACCGCGTTCAGAAATTCAACTTTGCAGGGCGCCTATCTGATCCTGGCTGCTCGCGCCATGGGCCTCGACTGCGGTCCGATGTCGGGTTTCGAGGCCGCCGGAGTCGACCAGGAGTTCTTCGCCGGTACTTCCATACGATCAAATTTCTTATGCAATATCGGATATGGTGACGCCGACAAGCTGCATGCCCGGTCGCCGCGATTTGACTTCTCCGAAATGGCAAAGATCCTCTAAGTCCTTGACAACAATGCAATCCCTTAAATGGTTGCACCGTGCATCGAGGTGATGGCCGGCCACCCCAAGCAAGGGCCCGGTTATTCCCAGGTGTCCGGCAAACGCCCCGATCCATCACCTCGCCGCAAACCAATGGGTGAAATCGCCGGGCGTTGCGTATACGATCCCGCTCCATGCTCGTTCTTGCGCTCGACACCTGTTTTGACGCCTGCTCGGCTGCCGTTCTCGACACGTTGGCTGATCGCCTCGTCGCGCGTTTCGAGCCAATGGCAACAGGACACGCCGAGCGCCTGGTCCCGATGATCGGC
This sequence comes from Alphaproteobacteria bacterium, assembly GCA_022600345.1. GTDB lineage: Bacteria > Pseudomonadota > Alphaproteobacteria > Rhizobiales > Hyphomicrobiaceae > Filomicrobium. The sequence continues at coordinate 3,920 of JAHZKP010000136.1, forward strand.
AGTGTCATGGCTGAAGCCGGCGTGGGCTTTGACGAATTGCACCTTATCGCCGTTACCAACGGCCCCGGGACATTCACAGGCACGCGGATCGGCGTTGCAGCCGCCAGATCTCTGGCTCTGGCGGCCCAAAAACCGCTTCTTGGCGCTTCCAGTCTGGCCGTCATTGCAGCCCAGGTTGCAATGGAAGTTCCCGATGGATTTGCCGGCGCGGATATCCTGGTGGCGATGGATGCCCGCCGCGATGAAGTCTATTTTCAGGGCTTCCGCAATGCAAAGCCACTCAACCCGCCAGCGGTCCTGTGCCCGCTTGAAGCAATCGATGGCTGGGTCGGCGGACTGCCCAATGGAAATGCTCCTCGCTGCATACTTGCCGGCACCGCGGCCAAGGCCATAACTTCAAGGGTCCAGCATGCGACCGGCCAGGCCGGTTGCCATGTCAGCTCAGTGAGCCTGCCCTCAGCGGCATTCCTGGCCCGCCTCGCACCAACTCTCAGCCATGAGGGAGCGCCGGTTTCTCCCTTGTACCTGCGTCCCGCCGATGCCAAGCCGCAAATCGGCAAATCGATTTCCCGGGTGACAACATGACCGTCAAACAAGAAACCTATCCGCCCATCGATGGCCGGTATGTCAGCCTGTTATGGGCAGAGGCCGAAGCAGCCCAGGAGATTGCAGCGATGCACGCGGCGCTGTTCGACCCGCCTTGGGAGGAAGATTCCTTGCGCAATATGCTGATCGACCCGGGCACCAGCGCATTGCTTGCCAGGGTGCGCCTGCGCAACGTCGGCCCTGCTGCGCCTGCAGGCTTCGCGATCAGCCGCACGGCCGCCGACGAAGCCGAGATCCTCACAATCGGCGTCACGGCTCCGTTTCAGCGCCGCGGGATCGGCAGGCGGTTGGCCCAGGGGTTGCTTCGCGCCGTCACCACACTTGGCGCCAAGCGCCTGTTCCTTGAGGTGGCAACCGACAATGAATCGGCGCTGGGCCTTTACCGCTCCCTGAATTTCGAAGAAGTCGGTCGGCGCGAGGGCTACTATAAGCGCCGCGATGGCATGATGGCCGATGCCTTGACGCTGTCCTGCGACTTGAACCAGGCACCATGAGTTCGATCCGCGCCGGTGGCATTCTTGCAGGGTTCTTTGCCATGACCCTGCCCCTGATGCCCTTGCAGGCCCTTTTTCTGCGAACAAGCCCCAAGCTGGCGCGCACTTTTCCCAATTGGTATCACAGCAGGGTTTGCCGGCTGCTTGGCATCAGGCTGCGCATCGACGGTGAAATTGCCCCCGATGCACCGGTCCTGATCGTCGCCAATCACACCTCCTGGCTCGACATCCCCGTGCTGTCCGCCGTCGCGCCGGTCTCCTTTGTTGCCAAGAAGGAAGTCGGCGGCTGGCCGTTTGTCTCCTGGCTGGCAAAACTTCAGCGCACCGTCTTTGTCGACCGCCAAAAGCGCACAGCCGCCGCAGCCTCAGCCCGCGAGATCGCAGAACGGCTGGCTACAGGCGACAAGCTGATTTTGTTTGCGGAAGGAACCTCCAGCGATGGCAACCGCGTAATGCCGTTTAAGACATCGCTATTTGCAGCAGCAAAGCCTGGCAAATCGGCGCAACGACACCCCCGCACCGAGGGCGCTGAGGCAGACGGCACCTCCGCCATGGATGCGGGCGCAGCGGCTGAGTCGCCTGCGGGCTCGCCTGTACTGGTACAAACCCTCACGCTGGCCTACACCCACCTCCACGGCATCCCCATGGAGCGCGCCGATCGACCGCTGGTGGGCTGGTATGGCGACATGGAAATGGGCTCGCATGCCTGGCAACTCCTGAAAGCTGGTCCCATTGATGCAACGATCAGGATTGGTCCGCCCGTTCCGCTAGCCGACTTCGCCGACCGCAAGGAACTGGCGCGCCACAGCGAACAAGAGATCCGCACCTCCCTGGTACGAATTCTGCGTGGCCGCCCGCCAGATCAGGCAATCGAGTTGACGCCCAACGATCGTGAACCGGTCTCGGTGCGAACCTCGCCAGCAGGCGCCGCCAATAAGGCAGCACGCAACTTCACCTGATCCAGCAACTGATATTCAATTATGTCCTGTTGACACGCCCACCCCGTTGCACCAGTCTCCGCCGCCCGTTGAGCTTGGCATTGATCGGCTCAGATGCGCGTATTGGCTTCGGTGAGTGCAATCCAGCCACACCGGCTGCGATGAGTTGGCCTCCGGGCCCGGGAGATCGTGAGCTTTTCAGGATCGAGTCGGTTATGCTCGGCTCTTGGCAAGTCGCTAAACGGTAGGGATTTTCATGCCGGCGGCCGACAGGCAGGCCGCGTCATTGGGAGAATTGCGATGCCGGGGACCAAGAAGGTCTTCGTAAAAACGTTCGGATGCCAAATGAACGTCTACGATTCCGAGCGCATGTCGGAATCGCTGTCTCCGTACGGTTTTACCCAGACAGATAGTCCTGAAGACGCCGACGTTGTTATCCTCAATACCTGCCACATTCGCGAAAAGGCCGCCGAAAAGGTCTATTCGGAACTCGGCCGTCTGCGCCAGATAAAGGACCAGCGCCGTGAGAACGGCAAGGGCACGGTCGTCACCGTGGCCGGTTGCGTTGCCCAGGCTGAAGGCGCCGAAATTATCGCCCGCTCGCCCGTCGTCGATCTGGTTGTCGGCCCGCAGAGCTATCATCGCCTGCCCGACCTGGTGTTTCGCGCCCAATCAGAATCCCGACGCATCGTCGATACGAATTTCCCCGAAGAAGACAAATTCGCCAAGCTGCCCGAGCGCGTCGTATCGAACGCGCCCGCACCAGGCGGCGCGCGCCTGGCTTCAGCATTTCTCACTGTGCAGGAAGGTTGCGATAAATTCTGCACATTCTGCGTTGTGCCATACACGCGCGGCATGGAATTCTCGCGCCCTGTTGCGAGCCTGCTTGATGAGGCCCGCCGGCTGATCGAGCGTGGCGTGCGGGAAATCACCCTGCTGGGCCAGAACGTCAATGCCTACCATGGCGAAGGGCCGGATGGCTCCGACTGGACGCTTGCCAAACTAATCGCTGCCATGGGCGATTTGGAGGGCCTTGAGCGGGTTCGCTATACGACCAGCCATCCACACGACATGGGTGACGACCTAATTGCGGCCCACCGCGACGTGCCCAAGCTGATGCCTTATCTGCATTTGCCGTTTCAAGCCGGCGCTGACAGGATCCTGGCGGCAATGAACCGCAAGCACACCGCTGACCAGTATCGCGCCCTGATCGACAAAATTCGCAACGCTCGCCCTGACATAGCTTTGTCGACCGACATCATTGTCGGCTTCCCCGGCGAAACGGAAACCGAATTTGCCCAGACCCTGGCACTGGTCGAGGAAATTGGGTTTGCCCAGGCGTTTTCCTTCAAGTATTCCGCCCGGCCCGGAACACCCGCTGCGAAAATGGACGACCAGGTTGCCGAAGACGTAAAGTCTGAGCGGTTGCAGCGTCTCCAAGGCCTGCTGGCTGTCCATACTTCCCGCTTCAACGCCGATTGCGTCGGCCGGACGGTACCGGTGTTGTTTGAGCGGATGGGACGCCAGGAGGGGCAATTGGTCGGCCGTTCGCCATACCTCCAGCCGGTCCACGCAGCCGGCGAGCAAGATCTGCTGGGCCGCATAATTCCCGTGGAAATCTCCGGCTCGGGCGCCAACAGTCTGATGGGTGTCATACGGGCGGCGTGATTGGCGTTTAACGATGTTCGCCGCAAGCAGGGCCCCCGGACGGATCTGCTGCCAGCTCCGCTGTTGCAGGCGACCCTTTTTTAGGGAAGATTGCCACCAGCAAGTGGGTCGTGGTCCACAATCCAAGCGCTGAAGGGAGACAATCGATTTGCCAGCCAATCGCGGTCAACCACTGACCGGCCAGAGCCGTACTGCCAAGCACCAGTCCGCTGGCGTCCAGATCCTGGTGCCCTTCGAAGATAACCGCCATCTGCCGCAACTGCTGGGCGAATTTGACAGCAACCTCGCACTTATCGAGGATCGCCTCGGAATAAGAGCGGAAGCCCACGGCAACGTCATCACCCTGACCGGGTCTGAAGCGAGCTGCAAGATCGCCCGCAAGGTGCTGGAAGACCTCTACGACCGCGCAGCAGGCGGTGCAGCCATTGTCGCTGGTGATTTCGACGGCCTCATCCGCCATGCCGCCCCGCAGCAGCCAACTGACGGCGCCCCGGCCCAGATCGCCACGAGGCGGCGCGTCGTTACAGCCCGCACACCCATGCAGAGCACGTATTTGCGCGCCTTGCAGAAAACCGACCTGGTGTTCGGCATCGGACCGGCAGGCACCGGCAAGACCTATCTGGCTGTCGCCATGGCCGCCCACTGTCTTGAAAAAGGCACGGTAGAGCGCATTATCCTGTCACGGCCCGCAGTTGAGGCTGGCGAGCGGTTGGGCTTCCTGCCCGGCGACATGAAGGACAAGGTCGACCCCTACCTGCGCCCATTGTATGACGCCCTCTATGATCTGCTGCCGCCGGAAAAAGTTGAGCGGGATCTGGAGCTTGGCGTCATTGAAATCGCACCGTTGGCGTTCATGCGCGGCCGCACGCTGGCCAACGCCTTTGTCATCCTCGATGAGGCCCAGAATACCACCAGCATGCAAATGAAGATGTTTCTCACCCGGCTTGGCGAGAATGCCAAGATGGTGATTACCGGCGATCCTTCCCAGATCGATCTTCCACCCGGCATGACGTCGGGTCTGGAAGAGGCTGTCGGCCTGCTCCACAAGGTAAAGGGCATCGAGGCGGTAAGGTTTACTGGTTCCGATGTTGTGCGCCGTGATCTTGTCGCCCGCATCGTCGCTGCTTATGATGGCCATGAGAAAGCGAAACAAGGATAAGATGAACGCCTCCACAGATTGCAGCCCCGGCGGGCTTGATGAGGAACCTCCGCAGATCGGGCCGGCTGGCCTGATAAGCGTCGATGTGATTGAAGATGGCGGCGATTGGGGGGCGGTCTGTGATGATCCAGCCGGCGCCGTCACCCAGGCCGCCTTGGCTGCCGCCCGCCTGCCCGAGGCAGGCCTAGCGACCGCAAACGTTGCAATTGCGCTGTCTTCCGACGACCAGGTCGCCCGGTTGAATGCGGATTTTCGCGGCAAACCCACGCCCACCAACGTTTTGTCCTTCCCAGCTTCACCAGCCCCAGTCCCAATCATGGAAGGCGCCAATGGCCCCGGCGAACTCGGCCAGGGTGAAAACCCGACCGAAGGGCGCTTCATCGGCGATATCATTGTTGCCGCCGAAACCCTGGCGCGGGAGGCTGAAGAGCTGCAGATTCCCGCACGCCACCATCTCCAGCACCTCGTCGTGCATGGATTGTTGCATCTGTCAGGCTTCGATCACGAATCCGACCACGATGCTGAGCGCATGGAATCACTTGAAACACGAATACTCGCGCACCTGGGCGTACCCGATCCCTACGTCGACCCGCAGCAAGCCACAACGGCCGGTGCGATGGACGTTCGGTAGCTAGTGCACGCCCCCTCGCAAGCATGATCGGCCCTCTTATTGAGATGATAATGAAACCTGAAGCATCATGAGTATCGACAACTCCACTGGCAGCAATGACACCGAGGTGCCATCCGATGACGTCCGCGCCGTCCAGGGGCCGGGATGGCTGGCTTCGATCCGCTCGCGGCTGGGCCTTGCCGAAGCCCCCAGCCTGCGCGATGTGCTGGAAGACGCGCTGCGCCAGGATACTGACGACGACGCCTCCTTCACCGCCGAAGAACGCCAGATGCACCTTCGCCTCTTGCACTTCGGCGCAAGCCGCGTCGAAGACATCATGGTTCCACGGGCTGACATTATCGCTATCGAAGAGGATGTGCCCTTTTCCGTACTGCTGAAGACCTTTGAGGAAGCCGGCGTTTCGCGCATGCCGCTTTATCGCGATACGCTTGATGATCCGCGCGGCATGGTCCACGTCAAGGATGTATTCCGCTGGCTGATAGCCCAGGCCCGCACTGACGATGACACACCGGTTGTCCCGTCGCCGTCCATCGGCACGCAGGCCCAATCAGCGCCCTCACAAGCATCCAGCAACAAGGCAAACGGTTCGCATCCGATCGTCCCCGAGTCAGATGCCTCGGTCACCGGTAGCGCCTCCCCGGCCAGCGCCACTTCCGCCCCCGGTAATGACGAGACGACGTCCCTGGCCAAGGAACTTGGCAGCTTTGATCTTTCCCGTCCCGTCTCGATGGCCCGCATCAAGCGGCAGGTGCTCTACGTGCCCCCATCGATGCCGGCCATGAATCTGCTGATCAAGATGCAATCGACGCGCATCCATATGGCCCTGGTCGTCGATGAATACGGCGGTACCGATGGACTGGTCACCATTGAGGATCTGGTCGAGCAGATCGTCGGCGATATTGAAGACGAGCACGATGAGGCGGAAGCCGCTCACATCGTCGATGATGCCAAGCTGGGCCTGCTTGCCTCAGCCAGGACGCCGGTGGCAGAACTTGAAGAGCACTTCTCGCACAAGCTGCTGACCGTGGAGGAGGAAGAGGAGATCGACACGCTCGGTGGCCTCGTCTTCACCATTCTCGGTCGGGTGCCAGCGCGCGGAGAAATGGTCAGGCACCCCTCGGGCCTCGAATTCGAAGTGTTGGATGCCGACCCGCGGCGGGTAAAGAAACTGAAAATCCACGGCACACCGGACCAAGCCTCCGGACCCGCGGAAAGCGACGCCAATGCAGCGCGAGCCAGTTGAGCCCGACCACCGGGCGGAAGATGCTGAACGAGCAAGCGCCAAGCCAGCCTCACGCGGCAAGCACGCCGTTGATCAGCCAAACGGGATTCCGAACAGGCTGCTGCAGGCATCGCGAACGATCAGCCGGTCCACCGGGTGGATGCGCACCGCGATCGCCTTTGCTGCCGGAGCCTTCAGCGTCCTGGCCATGGCGCCGGTCGAATTCTGGCCGGTGCTGTTCGTAACGCTACCCTCCCTGATCTGGCTGATCGATGGCGCGAGCGACACCGCATCTCCCATCCGCCAGGCAGCCAAAGACGGCTGGTGGTTCGGCTTCGGTTACTTCTTCTTCGGCTTGTTCTGGGTCGGCGAGGCATTCCTCGTCGAAGCCCATATCTTCGGGTGGCTCCTGCCATTCGCCATAACCGTGATGCCCGCCGGACTGGCGCTGTTCACAGCCGCCGCATTCGCGTTTGCGCAGTTTCTGTGGCGCCCGGGCCTGGCTCGCATCTTGATTTTCGCGGTCTGCATCGCAATCGCCGAATATTTGCGAGGCCATCTGTTTACGGGCTTCCCCTGGAACATCCTGGGCTACGCGTTGACCTCAAACCTTGCCCTGATGCAGTCCGCTGGCCTGTTTGGCATTTACGGTCTGACGCTATGGACCATCCTCATTGTAGCGGTTCCACTGGTCACCTGGGTCGATGCAGTTGCCCGGCCGGGGCAAAATTGGCTCAAATCAGCTCTGGTCCCCATTTTGGTTTTATCGCTGGCACCCCTGGCGGCGATGTACGCCTACGGGCTTTGGGTCATTCCCGCCGGCCCTCTGCCCACCGTTTCCGGCGTCAAGATCCGCATCGTCCAGCCAAGCGTGCCCCAGCACCACAAATGGGCCCGCGACAAGCAGGCTGAAATCTTTGCCGACCACCTGTTGTTGTCGAAAACCGATGAGAACGGCCGCCTCGACAACATGCAGGGCGCCACACACGTCGTCTGGCCAGAAGCGGCCATGCCGTTCCTGCCGCTGGCCACGCCGCAGGCCTTGACAGCCATCGGTGACCTCCTGCCCGATGAGAAATATTTGATCGCCGGAGCCCTGCGTCTTGAAGGCTCAAAGCCGGGCGATGAAGTCCGCCCCAGCGTCAAGGCCCGCAACCAAGTTTATAACTCGTTGATCGTGTTCGGATCGGATGGTGCTCCCGTTACGCTTTACGACAAGATCCACCTCGTCCCCTTTGGCGAGTACCTGCCGTTTCGTGAAACGATGGATGCATTGGGCCTGGAGGCGCTGACCCGTATCCGCGGAGGTTTTGCCGTCGGCCCCAGCCCGCGTCCCCTGCTGGGCGTACCCCGATTGCCGGCGATCGGCCCGCTGATCTGTTATGAGGCTATTTTTCCAGCCGCAATCGTGCAGGGCAACGAGCGGCCCGGCGTCCTCATCAATGTCACCAACGATGGATGGTTCGGCAATATCACCGGCCCGTTCCAGCATTTCCAGCAATCGCGCCTGCGTGCGGTCGAAGAAGGCCTGCCCCTCGTGCGTGCCGCCAACAATGGAATTTCCGCACTGATCGATCCTTACGGCCGCATCGTGAAGTCCATCGGGCTGAATGAGCGCGGCGTGATCGACGTCGCCCTGCCGCACCCGGTGAAAAGGGGAGTGTACGGATCTTGTGGCGAGTGGTGTTTCATTATGTCCTTGTTGCAGTTTGTCATTGTGGCTTGCGGATTGATAATTTTCCCATCAGAAAAGAAGGCGTAGGCAACTTTAGCAATTGTCCCGGCGGCGGGCGGCGGTTGATTTCTACGGGGAATGGCGGGGATTAAAAGGACAGCCGAACGCAATGACAAAACTTCCCAAGAAGGGCAACAACGGCGAAGAACGCAATGCTCGAAGTCCCAATCCAATGGATATCCACGTCGGCTCGCGCGTGCGTCTCAGGCGCATGCTGCTCGGCATGAGCCAGGAAAAACTCGGCGACCAGTTGGGCCTTACATTTCAGCAGGTCCAAAAGTACGAGAAGGGGGTCAATCGCATCGGTGCCAGCCGGCTTTTCGATCTGTCGAAAACGCTTGGCGTGCCAATCGACTACTTCTATGACGAGGCCCCTGTGGCCGCCTTGGGAATGGCCGAGGACCAAACCGAATATGGCGATAAGACATCCGAAAAAAGCGTCTATGATTTTCTGAGCACCCGCGAAGGCCTGGAACTCAACAAGGCCTTTGTGCAAATTAACGATGCGCGCGTGCGTCGCTCTATTGTCGAACTGGTCCGCAGTCTGGCCGGTGAAAGCGACAATTCTTGACGAATAAGCCGCCTATCCACTTGACCGCTTAACCAAAGCTTGCGAGAAGGCGGCGACTTCCCCACCACGAATACGAGAGTTCGCGGCATCGATTCGGTTCGGCCTGCGGCCTCGGATTGGTTCGTGACTTGGCTGGGTTTGACAGCGACGCTTCCGGCGCTCTTGGGGATAGTGAGCGAACCCAAAATCAAATGAGGATTCAGTTTGGCACGTAATTCCTACTACTTCACCAGTGAGTCGGTCTCCGAAGGCCATCCTGACAAGGTTTCAGACCGGATTTCCGACGAGATCGTCGATCTGTTTTATGCCGAAGGGCCAAAGGCGGGGATCGATCCGTGGGCCATCCGCGCCGCTTGCGAAACGCTGACCACCACCAACAAGGTGGTTGTTGCGGGCGAAACGCGCGGGCCCGACACGGTAACGGTCGAAATGATGACCGCCAAGATCCGCGAAGCGATCAAGGATATTGGCTACGAGCAGGATGGCTTCCACTGGGCCAACTGCAACATCGACGTTCTGCTTCACCCGCAGTCCGCCGACATCGCCCAGGGTGTGGATTCGGCGGCCAACAAGGACGAAGGCGCAGGCGACCAGGGCATCATGTTCGGGTATGCCTGCACCGAGACGCCTGAACTGATGCCGGCACCGATCTATTACAGCCACAAGATCCTCGAAAACCTTGCCGCGGCACGCAAGTCGAATAACGGCAACGCCGGAAAGCTGGGCCCTGACTCCAAGAGCCAGGTGACCTGCCGCTACGAGAACGGCAAGCCCGTTGCGGTCACCCAGATCGTGTTGTCCACCCAGCACATCGATGAATCGCTGTCCTCCGATGATGTCCGCAAGATCGTCGAACCGTTCATCCGCGACACCCTTCCAGCCGAATGGGTTTCCGACGACACCGTCTGGCACGTCAATCCGACCGGTAAATTCGTCATCGGCGGACCCGACGGCGACTGCGGTCTCACCGGCCGCAAGATCATCGTCGACACCTACGGCGGCGCAGCTCCGCACGGCGGCGGCGCATTCTCAGGTAAGGACCCAACCAAGGTCGACCGCTCGGCAGCATATGCTTCGCGCTACCTGGCAAAGAACGTTGTCGCAGCCGGTCTTGCAGAGAAATGCACCATCCAGCTCAGCTACGCCATCGGTGTCGCCGAACCGCTGTCGATCTACGTCGACACTCACGGCACCGGCAATGTCGATGAGGCCAAGCTGGAAACAGTGCTGCGCGATGCGATGAGCCTGACACCGCGCGGTATCCGCGAGCACCTCGACCTCAATCGTCCGATCTACGCCCGTACCGCTGCTTACGGACACTTCGGCCGCAAGGCTGAGGACGGCGGCTTCACGTGGGAAAAAACCGATCTGGCCGACAAGATCAAATCGGCTGCGTCTTAAACCCAGCGCATCCGCAGGTAGGATTGAATAATGGAACGAGGCGGTTGCTGGTATAGGCAATCGCCTCGTTTCGTTTGGATTTCGCGACAACAAACATGACGAACGACAGCAAAATCGTCCACCAAGACACCGTTGAGGAAGTTGCCGAACTGCGCTCGTTTGGACGCCGACGTGGCCGCGCCATGAGCCCCCGCCAGAAACAACTGATGGCCGACGCACTTCCCGGTCTGTCCCTCGACCTCACAGCGCCTGCACCTGAAAATCTCGCCGAATTGTTCTCACCCCCAATCCGCGAAGTCTGGCTCGAGATCGGTTTCGGTGGCTCCGAGCACCTCATCTGGCAGGCCGAAAACAACCCCGATGTCGGCCTGATTGGCTGCGAGCCGTTCGAAGATGGCGTCGTAAAAGCCGTGAGCAGTATTGAACAAAACGCGCTTGGCAACGTTAGGCTTCACGCCGACGATGCCCGTGACGTCCTGCGCTGGCTGCCTGAAGCAAGCATCGATCGCGCGTTTATCCTGTTCCCCGACCCATGGCCCAAAAAGCGCCACGTCCGCCGCCGCTTGGTTAATGCCAAGTTGTTTGAAGCGATGGGCCGCGTGATGAAGCCGGGAGCCCAATTGCGCATCGGCACCGACATTGGCGATTATCTGCGAACAATGCTGATCGCATTCCAGCATCAAAGCGCCTTCAAGTGGCCCTGCGCCGGCCCACAAGAGTGGCGCCGCCGCCCTGCCGATTGGCCGCAAACGCGCTACGAACAAAAAGCTGTTCGCGAAGGCCGGCGCAGCTATTACCTAAGCTTTGTCAGGGATGAAGCGCGTCTGGCATGAACAGCGCTTCATCCCCCAGCCAACCCGTCGCTGCCCGAGATTTCGGCAGTCTGATGAACCAATGCCCAAAAAACTTTGAGATACCGCTTGAAAGCTCGCAAAAGCTCACATATTGTTGACTTGCTCATGATCATCTCAACTCTGTGAGTGGGTCCCTTGCGGGTCCACTCTTTTTGTTTTGGAAACGCCTATCATCAGGCGTTCGAATACGCGAGGGCATCTGTGGCAGAGCCTGCGGTCGCATCGCGCGAACGATTTATCCGTGAAACGGGATTGGCGGCATCGGTGGCCGAGTTGGTTGAACCGGTGCTGGAGGACTTGGGGTTCAGGCTGGTCCGCGTTAAACTTGAAGGTGGCGACGACACGATTTTGCAAATCATGGCCGAGCGCCCCGATGGGACCATCTCCGTCGACGATTGCGAAGCGATATCCCGCCAGCTTTCCCCGCTCCTTGATGTTCACGATGTCGTTCCGGGAGCCTACCGGTTGGAAGTATCCTCGCCCGGAATCGACCGGCCGATGGTCCGCCCATCCGATTTCGAGGACTGGGCGGGACATGAAGCCAAGTTGGAGTTGGGCGAACTGGTCGACGGCCGCAAGCGCTTTCGCGGCCGGCTTGAAGGATTTGAAGACGGTGAGGTTCGCATCGAGATCGACCTGCCAGGAACCGGCCCGACCGTAATCGGGCTTCCTGTGGGATTGATCCGGGAAGCGAAATTGATGCTGACCGACGATCTTGTGCGCGAGGCACTGTCCCGCGCCAAGAAAGAAAAACATCGAAGCGCGCCAGAGGGTCCAATCAGCCCCGGCGACGAATTGGACTTGGAGGACTAGGGTAATGAGCATGGCCGGCGTTAGCGCCAACCGTCTCGAATTGTTGCAGATCGCCAATGCGGTCGCGCGCGAGAAACTGATCGACCCTTCGATTGTGCTCCATGCCATGCAGGACGCCATCCAGAAGGCCGCCAAGTCGCGCTACGGGCCCGAGAACGATATCCGCTGCGAAATCGATCCCAAGACCGGTGAAACCAAGCTGACCCGCGTCATCACTGTCGTCGAAGAAGTCGAAAACGAATCCACCGAGATCTCGCTGGAACTGGCAAAGCGCGACGATCCCGAGGCCGAAATCGGCACCGAGTTGATCGAGCATCTGCCGCCATTGGATTTTGGCCGGGTGGCCGCCCAGAACGCCAAGCAGGTCATCGTCCAGAAGGTGCGTGAAGCCGAGCGTGACCAGCAGTTCGACGAATATAAGGATCGCATCGGCGAAGTCGTCAACGGCACCGTCAAACGGGTCGAATACGGTAACGTCGTCGTCGATCTGGGTCGCGCCGAAGCCATCGTCCGCCGCGATGAGACGATCCCCCGCGAAAACTTCCGCTACGGCGACCGCGTCCGCGCTTACATCTATGATGTCCGTCGCGAACAGCGCGGCCCCCAGATCTTCCTGTCGCGCGCACGCCCTGAATTCATGGGCAAGCTGTTTGCAGCCGAAGTGCCTGAAATCTATGACGGCATTGTCGAAATCAAGTCGGTCGCCCGCGATCCGGGTTCACGCGCAAAGATCGCGGTGATCTCCAAGGACACCTCCATCGACCCCGTCGGCGCTTGCGTCGGTATGCGCGGCAGCCGCGTTCAGGCAGTCGTCAATGAGCTGCAGGGCGAAAAAGTCGATATCATTCAGTGGCGCGAAGAGCCCGCCGAATTCATCGTCAACGCTCTGGCTCCCGCCGAAGTCAGCAAGGTCGTCCTCGACGAGGATAACGACAAGATCGAGGTCGTCGTACCCGAGAGCCAGCTTTCCCTCGCTATCGGCCGGCGCGGCCAGAATGTACGCCTTGCCTCCCAACTTACCGGTTGGGACATCGACATCATGACCGAAGACGAAGAAAGCGAACGCCGCCAGAAGGAATTCAACGACCGCTCTGCGATGTTCATGGAGCAGTTGGACGTCGACGAGGTGATTGCCCAGCTTCTGGCCACCGAAGGGTTTGCATCGATCGAGGAAGTGGCCTTTGTCGATTTGTCGGAAATCGCGCAGATCGAAGGCTTCGATGAGGGAACGGCAACCGAAATTCAGGATCGCGCCCGCGACTACCTCAATCGTATTGAGGCCGAGAGAGACGCTGAACGTCGCGAATTGGGCGTTGAAGATGAGTTGGCAAGCGTCCCCGGCGTGACCACCGCCATGCTGGTTGCCTTCGGCCGCGGCGAGGTCAAGACCATCGAGGACTTGGCCGATTGCGCCACCGACGAATTGGTCGGGTGGGTCGAGCGCAGCCGTGACAAGTCAACCGAGCCTGTCCGCCACGCCGGCATCCTGGATGGCATGGACATCTCGCGTGCCGACGCTGAAAATCTGATCATGGCCGCACGTGTCGCAGCAGGTTGGATAACGCAAGAAGACCTGGAACCGGATGAGGAATTGGAAGTCGGCGAAGATGGCGAAGAAGCCGTTGAGGCCGCAGAAGGTGCTGAGGCGGAGGCAGGCGATACGGAGCCCGTAGCCGAAGCTGCCCCGGCAGGTGATGACGTAACCCCAGACAGCGCGTCTTAACGGTGGCGCGCCCGGCAAGGAGAACAAGTGAGCACAGCGGCGTCGGTCAACGGCGAATCTGGCAGTGTTGCACCCCACGTGGAACTCCACGAAGGGCGTCGCGACCGCACGGCCACTCACAGGTTGTGTGCGCTCACTCGCATTGAGCGGCCAACCGCCGATCTCCTGCGCTTTGTCGCCGGTCCTGGCGATCGCCTCTACTTTGACGCAGCCCTGAAATTGCCCGGACGCGGCGTCTGGATAACTGCCGATTGCCAAAGCGTCTTGGCGGCAACCAAAGCTGGCGCATTCCAGCGCAGCCTTAAGCGCAAGGTCGAGGTTCCAGCCGATCTTGACCGCCAGGTTGAACGCCAGCTTGCAAAACGCACCATCCAATCGCTCTCGATTGCCAACAAGGCCGGGCTCGTCGTCACCGGCTTCGACAAGGTTTCTGCGTTTATTGAGCGCAGCGATGCTTTGGTCCTTGTGCACGGAGCCGATGCCGCTCAGGGTGGCCGCGGTAAACTCGACTGGAAACTTCAGGCGGTTCTAAAAGACACTCCCAAGACGGTATTGACGGCCGATTGCTTAACAATCGACGAATTGAGCTTAGCCTTAGGCCGTCCAAATGTGGTACATGCTGCCCTTAAAGAGGGCGGTGCAGGCGAACGTTTCGCATTTGAGGCCATGCGCTTGGCCCGTTATCGCACCGGCTTGGAACCGAATGCAGATTGCTCAGCCGGTCGGCGAAACATTGGTCGACCCAGCGCAGTCGATCCGCCAGCGGCCGAAAAGCAGGCGGACGCGGGTAAGCCGCGCGCCCAGGACACATCCTAGGCAGCCCGGTTTGGCCAGTCGGCGATGTTCGGGATACCAGGCCCGGCCGCTGCCCATGACGAAGATTTGCAGGCCCCAGTGTCTGCGGAACAATTCACGGTTCGCAGTCTTGACTGAAGCGGGCCTACTTGAACGGAAGTGAACGGAAAACGAATGTCGGAAACCAAGGACTCAGACGCGAACAAAACCGGTGGCAGCGGCCGCAAACCGTTGTCGCTGCAGCGCACGGTTGAGTCCGGACATGTTCGCCAGAACTTCAGCCACGGACGCTCCAAATCGGTCGTCGTCGAGAAACGCAAGTCGCGCAAGCTGGCCCAGCCGGGAGCAGCGGGCGAAGACAAGCCGGCAGCCGGTACACGCACCAACCCAGGCCGCGGCGGCAACAAGAAACCGGCGCCCGGTGGCAAGAACCTGTCCGATTCCGAACGCGATGCACGCCTGCGCGCCCTCTCGGCTGCCAAAGAGGCCGAGGCGCAGCGCCAGGTCGAGCAGGAAAAGGCAGCCAAGGCCGCAGCAGAAGCGTCCAAGAAGGCTGCTGAGGAAGCTGCCGCCAAGCCGCCCGCTCCAAGCGCTGATGCTGCCCCCCCCGCTAAGGCAAAGACCGTCGAGGACAAGGCCGCTCCCAAAGCGGCTGAGGCACCTGCTCAACCCGATGCTGCCGCCAAGCCTGCTCCCAAATCCACAACGAGCAAACCTGCCGCCGCCGCCGCGCCAAAGACGACCGCCAAGGACAAACCCGCCGAAAAGCCCGGCCCCTCAGGTGCCGCTGACAAATCAGCCGCCGCGCCGAAGACCGATGGCGGTGACGCCAAGGCTGCGCGGTCGGAGGGACCCGCGAAACAGGGTCGTCAGAAGCGGTCGCTCGATACGGCATTCCGCCCGCGTGAAGGTGGCAGGCCGAAGGAAATCATCCTGCCTGGAGCATCGCCGGCAATCGTTCCGCCGCCCGAAGCCGCCGAAGAGCAAAAGCCCGGCAAAATACAGCGTGCCGCCCGCCAGGCCGCCACACCGGCGCCCGCCGAGGACGCACCAGGCCGTGGCAAGGACAAGCGCGGAAAATCGTCTCGCGCGCCGTCTCGCGGCGGCGAAGAGCGCCAGCGCGGCAAGCTGACCGTCGACCAGCTCTTGAATCGCGAGCAGCGCGAACGCTCCATGGCCTCCCTCAAGCGTAAGCGCGAGCGCGAGAAAATGAAGGCGATGGGAGTATCCCAACCGCGCGAAAAAATCATTCGTGAGGTCATTATCCCTGAGGTCATCACGATCCAGGAACTGGCCAACCGCATGACCGAGCGTGGCGTTGACGTGATCAAGTTCCTGATGAAGCAGGGCGAGATGCACAAGATCACCGACGCCATCGATGCCGATACCGCCGAGCTGCTGGTCACCGAATTCGGTCATACGCCCAAGCGCGTTTCCGAATCCGATGTCGAAGAAGGCTTCATCGAGCAAATCGAGGATGGCGGTGAAACCGAGCCGCGCGCTCCGGTCGTCACCATCATGGGTCACGTTGACCACGGCAAGACGTCGCTTCTGGATGCGTTGCGCAAGGCCAACGTCGTCTCCGGCGAGGCTGGTGGCATCACCCAGCATATCGGTGCCTATCAGGTCGAAAACGAAGCCGGAAACAAAATCACCTTCATCGATACCCCGGGCCACGCGGCCTTTACTGCGATGCGTGCTCGCGGCGCCAAGGTGACCGATATCGTTATTCTGGTGGTCGCAGCCGATGACGGCGTCATGCCGCAGACCGTCGAAGCGATCGCCCACGCCAAGGCCGCCGAAGTGCCGATGATCGTGGCGATCAACAAGATCGACAAGCCCAACGCCGATCCATCGCGCGTACGCACCGAGCTGCTGCAACACGAAGTCATCGTCGAAAGCATGTCGGGTGATACGCTGGAAGTAGAGGTTTCCGCACTCAAGCAGATGAACCTCGACAAGCTGTTGGACGCCATCGCCCTGCAATCCGAACTGTTGGAACTGCGCGCCAATCCAGACCGCCGTGCCGATGGCATCGTCATCGAAGCCAAGCTGGAGCGCGGTCGTGGTCCGGTCGGCACCATGCTCGTCCAGCGCGGTACGTTGAGCGTCGGCGATATCATCGTTGCAGGCAGCGCCTGGGGTCGCGTTCGCGCACTGATCAACGATCACGGCAAGAACGTCGCCAAGGCTGGCCCATCCGTCCCTGTCGAAGTCTTAGGTTTCGATTCCGCCCCCGAAGCCGGCGATCAGTTCGCCGTCGTCGAGAACGAGGCGCGCGCCCGCGAAATCACCGACTACCGCGAGCGCAAACGCCGCGAGAAACTGGGGACTGCGGGTACACCGCGTACTCTTGAACAGATGATGCAGTCGCTGAAAGACGATGCCGATCTGAAGGAGCTGCACGTTCTTGTCAAAGGCGACGTGCAAGGTTCGGTCGAGGCCATCAACGGTGCGCTCAAGAAGTTGGGCACCGATGAGGTCCAGGCCCGCCTAGTACACACCGGCGTCGGCGGCATTACCGAATCCGATGTCGTACTGGCCAATGCTTCAAACGCCGTCATCGTCGGCTTCAACGTTCGCGCCAACGTCCAGGCCAAGCAGGCCGCCGAAGCCCAGGGCGTCGAAATCCGCTACTACAACATCATCTACGATCTGGTCGACGACATCAAAGCGGCCATGTCCGGCTTGCTGGAGCCGACTATTCGCGAAAACTTCCTGGGCAATGCAGAGGTTCTGCAGGTCTTCAACATCACCAAGGTCGGCAAGGTTGCCGGTTGCCGTGTGACGGAAGGCAAGGTCGAGCGTGGCGCCAAGGTTCGCCTGATCCGCGACAGCGTCGTTATCCACGAAGGCACGCTTTCGATGTTGAAGCGCTTCAAGGACGACGCCAAGGAAGTTCCCGCCGGTCAGGAATGCGGCATGTCGTTTGCCAACTATCAGGACCTGCGCGAAGGCGACGTGATCGAGTGCTTCCAGGTCGAAGAGATCGCCCGCACGCTCGAATAACGCCCCTCAGCGTTTTGCCAATACCCCCACCGTCGGCACTAATGACCCGGCGGTGGGAAATCGTGTTGTTTGACAGGAACTGCGGCCCGGTCCGAACCCGGCGCAGGACGAAAAATGAACCAGACATTCAAGGCGCGCTACACGCTAGACGCGGAAGATATCGATGCCCTGCTTCACTCGTACTACCGATTGACGTCGCTACGTCGGCTATTCCTGATGGTCGTGAGCGTTGCGCGCATCGTGTTGATCGCGATATCGCTCGCGCTGTTCGCGTTGTGTGCGTACGTCGGCGCCTGGTCAGCAGCACTGATCGCTGGAGTGCCTGCCGTTATCTTTTGGCTCGCGCCGCTGGCAGCCAAGTGGATTATCACCAGGAAGATGGCTTCCCAACTGCGGGCCATTCAAGGATCGGTAGATTTCACCGCTGACGCCAATGGGGTCATTTTAGGTTCGGAGCATTCGACGGTGCAGCATGCCTGGGCCGCAATCCGCCAGTACGCGGAGTCCGTCGATCACATATTGTTTTGGCTAACTGACAGCACCGGCTTCGCTGTCCCAAAGCGCGGCTTTCAATCGCCCGCCGAAGCCCAGGCATTCGCCAATTTCGCCAAGGAGAAGACCGCTGGCCAGAAACTCTAAATCCGGTTCCGGTGACGCAGCCAAAGGCCCCTCGCAGCGCCAACTCCGCGTCGGTGAAATGCTGCGCCATGCGCTAGCCGAACTCTTGAGCCGCCGTGAAATCCACGACGACGTATTGACCGGCACCGTGATAACGGTTGCCGAAGTACGCATGTCGCCCGATCTGAAACTGGCAACCGCCTACGTCATGCCGTTGGGCGGCAGCGATCCCAAACCCGTGCTCGACGCGCTCGATAAGAACAAGGGCTTTATCCGCAAGTCGTTGGCAAAGAAGGTGACCTTGAAGTACGCACCCGATTTTCGCTTCCGCGCCGATGACCGTTTCGATGAAGCGCTGAACATCGACCGCCTTTTGAACAGCCCGGAGGTGCGCAGGGATACAGGGCAAGAGTGAGTAGTGAGTAGTGAGTAGTCGGGGCTGGTTCCCTATTCCCTATTCCCTATTCCCTATTCACTACTCACTACTCACTACTAGCCAAATGGCTGCCCTTTAGCCGCGACAGATGTAGTTGAGTTGGACTAAGCCCGCCTTCAGGCGGGCTGGGAGCAAGGCGACCCGGTGTTACGTCAACACAAGCCAGCGCAGTGTTGAGCAGAAAAGCACACCGCCCCTTGCGGAGGCAGGCCGCTAGGCCGATCAGCCGTGAGCAACAAGAATGCCAAGACGCAAAAAAGGCCGGCCCGTCAATGGCTGGCTGATCCTCGATAAACCCGCCGGCAAGACCTCGACGCAGGCGCTGGCGGCTGTAAAACGGCTGTATGATGCCCAGAAGGCTGGCCATGCGGGCACGCTCGACCCGCTCGCGACCGGAGTCCTTCCAATAGCTTTCGGCGAGGCCACCAAGACGGTGTCGTACGCGGTCGATGGCGAGAAGGCCTACCGCTTCACGGTTCGCTGGGGCGAAGAAACGACGACCGACGACAGCGAAGGCGACGTTACCCAGACGAGTGACGCCCGCCCGCACTTCGATGACATCGAGGCCTGCCTTGAGGACTTCGTCGGCGATATCGAGCAGGTCCCACCCCAGTTCTCCGCCATCAAGGTCGACGGCCAGCGTGCTTACGACCTGGCCCGCGACGGCGAAAACCCAAAACTCGCCGCCCGGACCGTCACGATTGACGATCTGCGCATCATCGACATGCCAGATGCCGCCACCACGATCTTCGAAGCCGAATGCGGCAAAGGCACCTACGTGCGCTCAATCGCCCGCGACATTGGCCGCAAATTGGGTTGTTACGGCCACGTCATCGAGCTTCGCCGCCTGCGCGTCGGCCCCTTCACCGATGAGGCGGCCCTTCCCATCGATGAACTTGCCGAAACCCTCGAAGAAGGCGGTCTGGAGGCGCTGGGCGAATTCCTCCATCCCGTCGAGGTGGCGCTCGATGATCTCACAGAATTGACCTTGACGCCGTCCGATGCTGCCAGCCTGGCGCGCGGCCAGACCGTTTTGATGCGTGGGCGCGATGCGCCGATGTTCACCGGTCCCTTCTTTGCCACCAGCAAGGGCAGGCTCATCGCCCTGGGTGAAGCCGAAAAAGGCCAGCTCCGCCCAACGCGGGTGTTTAATCTGGGGTGATTGTCCGGGCCCGACAAAACGCTGGCAAACCCGCTGCAATCGTGTATAAAGCCCCCTTCAGGGCGGGTCGAAAGGCCCGCGCTCGATGTTTTGCGACCCTGCTGGACGACATCCCGGCTGTGGCCGCCGGCCCCCAATTCAGGGTGCGCCACCCAATTAAATCCAACAATAGAAAGGATGTTCGATGTCGATTGCACCTGAGCGCAAGACCGAACTCGTCAAGGAATACGCCACCAAGGACGGCGATACCGGTTCACCGGAAGTCCAAATCGCGATCCTGACAACCCGTATCACCAACCTGACCGAGCACTTCAAGACCCACAAGAAGGACAACCACTCGCGCCGTGGCCTCCTGAAGATGGTCTCGCTGCGCCGTCAACTGCTTGATTACGTTAAGCGCAAGGACGTTAAGCGCTATCAGACGATTATCGAAAAACTCGGCATCCGCCGATACGACTGGTGGTCCTTTGCCGGCTTCAATCGCAAGTGACCCAACAAACGTAATGTGATTTTGGTGCTGCGTCGGTCCCTTACTGGTTCCGGCGCGCACCTGTTTGTACCGCCCCGTTCTGGGGCCCGAAGGAATTCCAGCCCAACACCGGTTTACCGAGTGTTGGCCAAACAAAGAGTGTCCAACACCGGTTTGCATCTGACACGACCTTGGGAAGTGTCAAGTCAAATGAGTGTTGGCCAAACAAAGAGTGCCCAACACCGGTTTGCATCTGACACGAGCCTGTGAAGTGTCAGGCCAAACGAGTGTTGGCAATCAAAAACTCGTGTTACAAGACGCTCCTAAACTGAAAAAAGAGCGATCCGAAATCTGAAAAAGAAGAAAGACGAGCCAAATGTTCGACATTCATCGCGTGGAAATAGACTGGGGCGGGCGTAAGCTGTCGCTCGAGACCGGGCATATGGCCCGCCAGGCAGACGCTGCCGTTTTCGCGCAGTACGGCGAGACAAGCGTTCTCGCAACCGTGGTCGCCGCCAAAAAGCCCCGGCCCGGAATCGATTTCTTTCCCCTGACCGTGAACTACCAGGAAAAAACCTACGCAGCCGGCAAAATCCCCGGCGGCTTCTTCAAGCGCGAAGGCCGCCCCACGGAAAAGGAAACGCTGACCTCGCGGTTGATCGACCGTCCGATCCGCCCGCTGTTCGTTGACGGCTTCAAGAATGAAACCCAGGTCGTCATCACCGTCCTGTCCCACGACATGGAAAACGATCCCGACATCCTCGGTCTGGTAGCGGCCTCCGCCGCCCTGACGCTGTCGGGCGTGCCCTTCCTGGGCCCCATCGGCGCTGCCCGCGTCGGCTATATCGATGGCGAATACGTCCTCAATCCGATGCTTGACGAAATGTCGGAAACCAAGCTCGACCTCGTTATCGCCGGTACGCAAGATGCCGTCATGATGGTTGAGTCGGAAGCAGACGAGCTGTCCGAAGACATCATGCTTGAAGGCGTGATGTTCGGCCAGCGCCACTTCCAGCCGGTCATCCAGGCGATCATCAAGCTGGCCGAGACGGCCGCAAAGGAGCCTTGGGATATCGAGCTTCCCGATACCGAAAAGTATCTGCCCAAGGTTCGCGAGATTGCCGAAGAGGGCCTGAAAGAAGCCTTCCAGATCGCCGAAAAGAAAAAGCGCAACACCATGGTTTCCGAAATCAAGGCCAAGGTGATGGAGGCAATCGAAATTCCAGAAGGCGATGCTGCCGAGCAGGTGCTGCTGTCTGGCACCTTCAAAGCGGTCGAAGCCAATATCATGCGCTCCAATGTCGTAAAAACCGGCGTTCGCATCGATGGCCGCGACACCAAGACGGTTCGTCCGATCATGAGCGAAGTCCAGGTGCTGCCGCGAACCCACGGCTCCGCACTGTTCACGCGCGGTGAAACCCAGGCGCTGGTCGTTGCCACGTTGGGCACGGGCGAAGACGAACAGTTCGTCGATGCGCTGGAAGGCACCAAGAAGGAGCGCTTCATGCTCCACTACAACTTCCCGCCATATTCGGTGGGTGAAACCGGCCGCATGGGTGGGGCAGGACGCCGCGAGATCGGACACGGCAAACTGGCCTGGCGCGCCGTTCATCCCCTGATGCCGGACGCCGACGAGTTCCCCTACACCATCCGCGTGGTCTCCGAGATCACCGAATCCAACGGCTCCTCCTCGATGGCGACCGTCTGCGGCACTTCACTTGCCCTGATGGATGCCGGTGTGCCGCTGAAAGCGCCTGTTGCCGGTATTGCCATGGGCCTCATCAAGGAAGGTGATGACTTCGCGGTCCTCTCCGATATCCTTGGCGATGAAGACCACCTGGGCGATATGGACTTCAAAGTCGCCGGTACCAGGGATGGTGTCACCTCGCTTCAGATGGACATCAAGATCACCGGCATCACCGAAGAGATCATGCGCCAAGCGCTGGATCAGGCCAAAGGCGGCCGTCTGCATATCCTCGACGAGATGGCCAAGTCGATGACCGATGCCAGAGCTGACCTGGGCGAGCACGCCCCGCGCATCGAAACCATGAAGATCCCCACCGACAAGATCCGCGAAGTGATCGGCACCGGCGGTTCGGTCATCCGTGGAATCGTTGAAGAGTCAGGCGCCAAGGTCAACATCGACGACGATGGCGTCATCAAGATCGCCGCCTCCCAGAAGGATGCGATTGACGCTGCGATCCGCATGATCAAGGAAATCACATCCGAGCCTGAAGTCGGCACCATCTATAAGGGCAAGGTCGTCAAGATCGTCGACTTCGGCGCCTTTGTGAATTTCTTTGGCGCCAAGGACGGCCTCGTCCACATCTCTCAGCTCAACCAGGGCCGCCCCGAAACGGTCGGTGAAGTCGTCAAGGAAGGCCAGGAAGTCTTCGTCAAGCTCCTGGGCTTCGATGATCGCGGCAAGACCCGCCTGTCGATGAAGGTCGTCAATCAGGAAACCGGTGAAGAGATTCCGCGCGCCGAAGGTGAGCCGGAAGATACCGGTGGTGGTGGACGCCCAGGCGGCGGTCGCCGTGATCGTCGCCCACCGCGCCGCAATTGATCGGCCGTCGATATCGCGCAAAATAAAAGCCGCGGAGCTCATCGCTCCGCGGCTTTTTTGATTTTCTAGGTATCGATGGACCGCTTTGCAGCCGCGTTAGAGCCGCCGATCAATTCCCGCAATCGATGGTGACTTCAACAGCCCACAGGTTGTTGGCTTCGTTGGTTTCTTCAACGAGGTTGTAGGGATCTACGGCAACATAGATCAACACCTTGGTTTCGCCCTGTGCGCCTGTCGTCGATACTGTCGTGGTGCCGGTCTTCTTGAACAATTCCTGTTCCTGAGCCGGCGACAGCGTGCCCGTGCGCGAATCTCCCAGGCTGGCCTGGAAGTCTCGGATTGCTGCGCGGGTGTTGGAACCGATCACGCCGTCCACCCCCTTAGGGTCGAAGCCCAATTCCAACAGGGCGTTCTGGATGGAGCGGATGCGGTCTCGATCGCCAGCATCCACGCTCGATGAATTCAGCGTGCTCGAAACGGTGGCCAACGGCGCGGCAAAGTTACGCCCGCGTTTCAATTTCCCCTCGCCCAGGTTGAACTCGATGCCCTGCTGATCGAGCGGCTGCAACTTGGAGCGCTCCGGACGCTTGTCGATCAGATCAATGTTCTCAGGCACATACACAACCAGCATCGAACGCGTCAGGCGCTCGGCGACATTGACGTCGGCAACATCTGTGCCCTGGTTCTTGATCGCGATACGCCCCGTGGCAATCGGCTGTTCCTTTGAGCAACCGCCCGGTTGGACATAGGAATCGGCAGTATTAATCACCAGGTCTGGCAGCGCGAACGCCGAGCTGGGGACCAGGGCAATGGCTGCAGTTATCGCTCCGGTGAGCACTGCACCGCGCGCAAAATTCGTATTCATGGGCTTCCGCTCCCTCTTGAATTGAACCACAGACCGCGCCCGAAGGCGGCCAATGGGCCACCTATCCAATGCATCAGCTTCTGTTTCATGAACAATATGCAACGGCTTTGCAGTAAATTCGCCCGGTAATAGTAAGACGCGGTTAATACACAACGCAGACGCATGAAGACGTGGATGCACGGACCGCAGTTCACTACGGCGGTGTGAGCATTTACCAATTCCTAATCAGAAACAAGCCCTTCGGGTTGCCGGCTGGCACTCGTCTCGGTTAATTTGCAAGACACCTTGATCCGTACCCTGCGAAAAAGCCCGACATCGAAAGCCCCGTGCCAGATCTCTCCCAGCTCCGTTTTGTCGTGATCTGTCGCGCGCTTGTGCTGTCGACTGCTGCTATTGCTGCGACCTTTTCCTTCGCCCAGCCGGGCATTGCCAAGCGGCCCAATGCCGTTCATTGCCACAAGGGCATATGCTACCGCGTCAAAAGCCTCGCCGAAACCCGCGCATTGATTGGCAAGACACTGCGCCTGAAGGCGTCCCACTACGGCCACTGCAAACGCGACCGCTTCAACCCATGCGGGCTGACCAGTTCGGGCGAACGCTTCCGCGCCCATGCCGCCGATAACGCCGCAAGCCCGGATCTGCCGGATGGAACAGTGGTGCTGCTTTACTATCCCCAAAGCGGCGGCGCTGCCGTCGTCCGCATCAACAATGCCGGCCCCTATTGGGCCGATCGCCGCCTTGATGTTTCCAAGGCAACGGCCGTTGCTTTGGGATTCGCCCGTAAGGGAGTGGCCCAATTGGAGGTTCGCGTACTGCGAGCGCCCCATGACGACGAATCCCGTTATCGCCGCCACAGGCGATATAAGCGCGTGCCCGGATACATCGGCACCTATTCATCGCTGGACCGCGCCCACCAGGCAATTATCGAGGTTGCCTCATTCCGCCGGGCCGGCCTTGGCGGGCTGAAAGCTTCAAGCAACATGACCCGGCTTGCCCAGGAAACCGTGCCTCTTAGTTCGCCCAGCGTCGATATCGAGATCCTTGCCTTTGCCCGCTCCGACCCAGCCCGCCCGTCGACAATGGCAAAGCCGGTGCTGCTCGACAAACCTGCGCTTGAAGGGCTTTCTTCGTTCCCGGCCACAAAAAGCGACGCCCCGGGGCCGGTAACCTTCCAGGAGGCTAGGGCCCGAGACGTGCTCCATCATCAAAGCAGCCAGGCCCGGGTCGCAGCCCTGGCCGTCAGGCATTTCGCTCCACAAGCCCCGCCGCAATCGCGAGTTCTGTCGGCACTCCCTGTCCGGCAGCGAATGAGCAGTCAAAAGCCAAACGAAGTCCTCGCGTCCAAGCCAGTTGAAACGCTGATGGCTTCAATCCGCGGAAGCGATCTGAACACCGCATGGCCCAACGCGCCCATTAAAATTGCCAAAAGGCCCAAACACATGATTGTCGCTTGGTCTTATGAAGAGACGTTGATTGGTCGATTGGACCTGTTGGCAACAAATGCCCGGTTGCTGGCAAGACGCAACGCAACGACCGACCCGACAAAGTTGAACTCACGCCAATTGCATCAGCAGGCACTCACGAAACACGCAGCAGCCATCATTGGAGAAAGATTGGACGGTTTTGCCAACGCTGTATTCAGCGCCCTGGAATTCGCTGGACGTAAGGCGCGGGCCAGTGTGAGAAAAAGAAATTCGAGAACCGCGAACGTCCTACCGGTTCACCCGGGAAGATTGGCAAACGCCCGCCACAACACTTTCAGGCGCTGACCTGCGCTTGACCTGACCAATGGCGCAAAGCCACAGCCGACAGTTGCCTGCAAACATGCCTCTATGAGAAAGCCAGATTAGCGACATCGTTCAATTGAAGCCGCAGGTTTAGTGTTGGCAGACCCTGAGGCCCTATGCGACTCGTGAGTCATATAAGAATGCGGAAGCGGGTTTGTTGGCGGATGAATATTTAAATCCGGCGCTCTACCGCTCATAAACTTGTCGGCGGTCCTTGGAAGGTAGGTATTGCAACGCAGTAAATGAGATTGAAGCCTCCCAGCACTACAAAAACCGAACAATTTGCTCTTTGGCGCTCCGAATGCTTCAATTGAGCATAATTCATCGCTCATTGAGTGCGCTTTTAAATCTCGGGAAGTGATCTTTCGCCAGGTTTCATTTTTGGGCAATGAAAGCCCTGAGTAATACTGCGCCCCATTTTTTGGAAGTGCATGACTTAGATATTTTTTGAACAATACAGGTGCTGCTTGAGACATAATAATTCGACCGACAGCGCTGCCGGCGTTATTTATTCGATGGGTGCAATTGTTGAAAGATGTTCGAGTTCTGGTCGCTATTTGCGCGGAAAGAATGTTTAGAGTTCGAAGTGAAGCAAATAAGCCGTCGAATGTCGGAATTTTAGGGCCGAATATTTGGCGGAAACTGATCGATCGTCCAATTGCGATGGCATTAGCCGAGGCAATTGTGTGGCGAAAGGCGAATGCCAGATCGTCAATGCCCTCGCCACCATCGGGATCCCAGTTTCCGTCAACCGAATATCCGATGATCACAACGATGATCATGTCGCCGCGCTGGATCGGGCAGGCAGAAACCGTAACGTTGCCAACCTTTTGAGTGTATGGGGCGCCAGGCGGCTGTAGATCCCAGTGGATGTCTGCCGTGATTTGTTCGCAAACAAGGCCGGCGGCTTTCAGGAAACGTTCCGACGGCCTTCGCCGCAGTTGGGAAAAGTCAGTATAGACATCTTCAGTCAGGGCGACCAGAATCTCATAAAGCTTGCACATTTTTTGGTTATCCGTGTGAGCACTGCCATCGGAACAAAAATTCAGCGCCGATAATGGCAATTCCGGGTCGAGAATCGGACGATAATTTAGCAATGAGTGCAATCGCATGCCGGTAGTGCAATGCCGCAACATGTTACAAGGTTACAAGAGCAGGCTGAAAGAAACAAGGACACCCCGAATTGGCGGGATCACAAGTCGGCGGACCGCAATCGCAAGGCATTCCCGATCACCGACACAGATGACAGGCTCATCGCGGCTGCCGCCAGCATTGGCGACAGCATGACGCCCATCACCGGGAATAAGACGCCGGCTGCAACCGGTATCAGAAGCCCGTTGTAGCCGAACGCCAATGCCAGATTGCCCTTGATGTTTCGAACGGTCGCTTCGGCGAGCGCGCGCGAAGTAACAAGGCCCGCGAGCCCCTCGCCCATCAGCGTCACGCCCGCGCTTTCGATTGCCACCTGCGAGCCCGCACCCATCGCTATGCCCACGTTCGCAGCCGCCAGTGCGGGTGCATCGTTGATGCCGTCTCCTGCAAATGCAACCTTGCGCCCCGCGGATCTGAGGTCACCAACGATGCCCATCTTGTCTTCCGGCGAAACCCGGGAATGGTAGTCCCCAATTCCCAAGGTTTCAGCGACCGTGGCGACGGCGGCCCGGCTGTCGCCTGAAGCAATCACCACCTCAAGGCCTCTTGCCCGCAGCCGCTCGATCACCTCAACACCATCCGCCTTGACTTGGTCGGCTGCCGCCAGAACGCCCACCAATTCTCCGTCGACTGCCATCAATAGGGTCGACTTGCCTTGGCTCTCAAGGGGAGCAAATGCGGCCACGCCAGCCTTCAATTTCCGGGCCTCCAGGTCGGATGCAAAGCCCAGTTGCCACATCAGCCCCTCGGTGCCAATCCAAACATCGAGGCCCTCAACCCGCCCGCTCGCCCCCCGTCCCGGGAACGCTTCGAAACTGTCCGGCGTGCTGATCGGTATCCCCCGGTCCCGCGCGGATGAAACGATGGCTGAGGCGAGCGGATGCTCGCTGGCCTGTTCGAGGCTTGCTGCCAAGCGCAGAATTTCGGCTTCGCCAATTTCCCCAAGAGGCAGGATATCGGTGAGCCTGGGTCGCCCCTCGGTCAGTGTTCCGGTCTTGTCGATAACAAGCGTGTCGACTTCGGCCAAAGCTTCAAGCGCTTCGGCGGAATGAAACAGCACCCCTTCCTGAGCCCCCCGGCCGGTGGCGACCATCACCGACATCGGCGTTGCCAGCCCCAGCGCGCACGGACAAGCGATGATCAATACCGAGACCGCCGCCACAATAGCGTAAGCCAATTGCGGTTCCGGCCCGACCCAAAGCCAGATGGCGAAAGCACCAATGGCAACCGCGATGACGCCGGGCACGAAATAACGCGCAACGCGGTCCGCGACCCGCTGCATGGGGGCCCGCGAGCGCTGCGCATCGGCAACGACCTCGACAATCCGCGATAATGTCGTGTCCCGCCCAACCGCACGCGCTTCCATTTCAAACGAACCCGTCGTGTTAAGCGTACTGCCGGTAACCTCGGCTCCTGGTTGTTTTTCTACCGGAAGCGGTTCACCCGTCAGCATCGATTCATCGACTGCAGATGCGCCCGATACGACAACCCCATCGGCAGGAATAGCCTCGCCAGGGCGCACTCTAAGGCGGTCACCCTTGGCGATGTCGTCGAGTGGGACTGCCCGTTCCACTCCATCGCCATCGATCCTGGTGGCCGTCTTGGGAGCAAGGTCGAGCAATGCGCGGATTGCATCTCCGGTTCGTTCGCGCGCCTTGATCTCAATGATCTGGCCAACCAGCACCAGAACGATAATGACGGCGGCCGATTCAAAGTAGACCCCGATTGCGCCATCGGCCCCCTTGAGGTCGGCGGGAAACAACCCCGGCGCGATGACGGCAACCAGACTGAACGCAAAAGCCGTCGCAATTCCCAGCGAGATCAACGTCCACATATTGAGATGGCCCGAGCGCACCG
The DNA here is from genome assembly GCA_022600345.1 of Alphaproteobacteria bacterium. GTDB lineage: Bacteria > Pseudomonadota > Alphaproteobacteria > Rhizobiales > Hyphomicrobiaceae > Filomicrobium. The sequence continues at coordinate 32,451 of JAHZKP010000136.1, forward strand.
AGGCTAGCCCGCGCGAGAAAAACGGTGCGCCGCAAAACAATACCACCGGAAGTGCCAACGCCAGTTGGGCGTTGCGAACGCCGCGCGCGCCCAACCAGTCTTCGAACGGTAGCCCGGCATGGCTACCCATGGCGATAATCACGAGAGGCAGCGTGAACGCCGCACCAATCCCAAGCCGCAAGGTAAAGTCCTTCAGCTCCGGGTTGTCGCCAGGGTCGCCAACACCCGCCCCCATCGGCTCCAGCGCCATGCCGCAGACCTCGCAGACGCCGGGCCCCTCCTGCTCCTGGCCTGGACACATCGGGCAGAAAAACATCGTCCCTGCGGGTGCCTCAAGGGCATGTTTGGCATCACGAGCATCAGCCTTGGCCCTTTTCACCGGGTCGAGGTAACGCTCCGGATCGGCGGAGAATTTGTCGGCACAGCCTTGGCAACAGAAATGATAAACCTCGCCGTCGTGTCGGACAGTTGGCTTGCCCACCTCAGGAGCGACGCTCATGCCGCAAACGGGATCGATATGGGCACCCGATTGGCCCTCGCCTTTTCCGCCACCGCAACATGCCGTCGTTTTCTCGTGATCCATCACCGTCGCCTCTTGGTCAGCATACCCTCATGGGGTATCAAGTGTTCTGGTTGACGGGTATACCCTGATGGGGTATCTCGTGCAACATGCACAACGATCACAAGTCAAAGCTGGTTCGAAGATTGGCGCGTGTCGAGGGGCAGGTCCGCGGCCTGCAACGCATGATCGACGAGGACCGCTATTGCATCGACGTCATCACGCAGATCTCAGCGGTCCGAGCTGCCCTGTTGAAGGTCGAGCAGGCTGTCTTGAAGGATCATGTCGCCCACTGCGTCGAACACGCGATTCTGAGCGGCAACGAAGAAGACCAGCGCCAGAAAGTCGCCGAGTTGTTGGAGGTCTTGAACCGGGCGCAACGCTAGTGCTGGATCGGTTCGGGAGGCAGGGAGCACGGCCGTCGGGGAGGTCCGGGGAGGTCCGGGGAGGTCAGGCGTCTTCACACGCGCGTGACGACAACGCTCTCAAAGGCTGGAACGTCAGGCCAGAAGATCCGAGCCCGCGTACTAATCTCGAACGCATCCCCAGTCGTCAACATCTTCAATGCACGCGGGCGCGGGTGGTGCCCCCCTAGATACTGCGGGCGGCGAGACAGATAGTCTTCCAGGCTGTCGGCAACGATGTCCGGTTGCGATAGAATTTTGGTCGCCTGCGGCAGGTGCTCCCGGAACAGGTCTTCGACCAACGGGAAGTGCGTACAACCCAGGATCGCCCGGTCGGGCGCCGCCCCTCCGGTCTGCTCCAGCAAAGCCGAAACGCCGGCACCCACCAGGCCGGTTAACTCATCGCGCGAGGCTTCATCCTCAATGGCGCCGGCCAGATGCGCGCAAATCTGCTGCACGACCTGCACGCGCGGACAGCGCTTGCGGATTTCTTCCAGGTAGACATCGGAGGTAATCGTTCTGGTGGTGCCGAACACCGCGATCGTTTCGGAATTGAATTTCTGCGGATATTGAGGGCTGGTCACCGCCCAGGGCGTCTGTGTCGCCGCCTCCACCGTTGGCGCAACGATTCCGATGACGTTGTGTGCGCCAGCCCAACTCGATCCTGGCAGCCAATGCTGTTGCAGCCGCCGCGCGGCGACCGCCGTCGCCGTATTGCAGCCCAGGAGGACCAACCGGGCGTCGCGTTGAAACAGAGCTTCCGTGCCACGTCGGGTAAAGTCGACGATCAGGTCCGATGGCCGGTTTCCATACGGAACGTTGGCATGGTCGCCCAGGTAGCAAAATGAAATGTCGGGAAAGCGATCCGCCAGCTTGCGCAAAACGGTCAGACCCCCAAACCCCGAGTCAAAGACGCCAATCATGAAGGTTTGTGTGCGCCGCCTTTTAGCCGCCGTCAAGGCTGACGGATTGGTTCCCGGCCGCTTCCAAAGTTCAATCCGCCAATCAAGAGCCCGCCGTCGAAGGGTGACCCGTAGTGCGGCTTAGCAGGCTGTTGAAGAACTCAGTGAGGTCGCGATGCGAGACGAAATTGGCTGCCGGCAAGACGCGTCCGGTGCAGGCGTGGTGGATCCCACGGCAATCCGGCGCAACGCAGTCCGGCAGTCAATTTCGCCGCATCCCTCTGGG
>JAHZKP010000137.1 GCA_022600345.1 Alphaproteobacteria bacterium
GACGGGTGGATCTGCGCCAATATCTGCGCAGCCCGTCTTGTCCGTAGCCCCGCTACGCACTGCGCCGGTCCACTTGATCTTGTCACAAATCCACCTCGTCATAATGGTTCGATTTGGTCGGAAAGGGCTCTAGCACATAGTTTGTGTTCCCGGCCGGCTGTGGGTTGGATATGCTGACCCAATGCACATCTATCAAGTGTCCTGCTTACACCATGCTATATGGAGCAAAGTAGATGAATAACAAAGACCAGCCTTCCTATGCCCCGGGCGAAGGGGCTGCAATCGCCCATGCCGGAGACGAGGCAGAAGCAGCGATCCGCCAATTGACACCGGCAGCCAAGCGGGCGCTGCAAGAGGCGGCTCAGCGCCGCAAGGCTGAAGAGCGGTTGGCGGCCTCCCGGAAGAAGCAAACAGAGCTTGGCGGTCGTGGCGGTCCTGAGCCAACGCGGTTCGGCGATTGGGAGAAACGGGGCATTATCTCCGACTTCTAAGTTATCGCCCATTGTTTCTGTGTGGCGGGGGCATCAACCGACAAACCGGCTTTTTGAAACGAAACAATTTAAAGCGGGGCAAATGTCCCAGGTTCGGACCTGGAAGTGTCCTCGTTTGGCCAGTCGTTCAAATTCGGGACGGGGTCCGGGCCCCCAGGCCGGCGCGGTGATTTCCACCAGCATGGCGGCGTCTACTTATCGCAAAGCCATCGTTTACAATTGCGCCAAATTAAATCATTCCACCCCAACCTTTTGATATCCAAGCGCTTTTTGAAGCTCGGCGCTTAGCTTCGTTACCTGTCACGGACCGTTGGGCGCGTCATTTTAATAGAATTTGATACTTCATTTAACCGAATGGAAACTGTCAAAAGCGTCGGCTGGCAGCTTGTTCCGCAGGTGACGGCTCCACGGGCATCCCGATTGCACTCTCCAGGTCAACAGATTTCGCGTTGGCTTAGGGAGACACACGATGCCCGCTCACACTTTCAAGACCGGTTCCACTTTTGCCCAGGACCGCCAGGGTACAGTCGCTATCATTTTCGGCCTGATGTTCCTTGCCTTCGCAATGGTTGCCGGCATGGCCATCGATTACGGCCGTGTCACCCACATGAAGACGCGCCTCGTTGCCGCTGCCGACGCCGCCTCGCTGGCAGCAGGCAACGCGCTGCTGGACGGGCGGCTGGACGACTCGGAAATCGAAGCGCTGGCACTGAGATACTTCAACTCGAACATGGCTGATGGCGGCGGCATGTTTGGCACCCACACAGCGCCTTCGATCAACGTGAACCGGCCAACGGGCGAAGTCATCATCGATGTTACCGCGACGGTGCCAATGTCGATCACCAAAATCGCCGGCTTCACCGAAGTCAACCTGCCTGTCAACAGCGCCACCCGCTTTGACCAGCGTGACATCGAGCTTGGCATCGCGCTTGACGTAACCGGCTCGATGCGCGGCCAGAAACTTGCCGACCTCAAGGTTGCAGCCAAGGACCTGATCGACATCCTGATGCCGGACAGCGGGCAGCTCAACAAGGTCCGCATCGGCCTTGCACCTTATGCAGCAAGCGTCAATGCAGGCAGCTATGCCAACACGGTCACGGGCCACTCCGGTGGCGGCCACACCTGTGTGCATGAGCGTGGCGGTGCGGAACGCTTCTCGGATGCGCTGCCGGTTGGCATCAACAAGCTGGGCCGCCGTAGCTCCATGAACTGCCCGAGCGCAACAATCCAGCCGCTGAGCGACGCCAAAGCATCTCTCAAGACCCAGATCGACGGCTACACCGCTTCGGGCAGCACGGCCGGTCACCTGGGTGCGGCCTGGGCACGCTACCTGGTTTCGCCGGTCTGGAACTCGATCTGGCCATCGGCCAGCCAGCCGACTGCCTACGGCGACAGCTCCACGATCAAGGCAGTCATCTTGATGACGGATGGTGTCTTCAACACGCAGTACGTCGGCTCCAATGGCAACTCGAGCAACCAGGCACGCTCGGTCTGCGCAGACATGAAAACCGACAACGTTGCAGTCTACTCGATCGCCTTCCAGGCACCAGGTTCAGCCAAGACCCTTCTGCAGGAATGCTCGTCAGGCAGCTCGTTCTACTTCGAAGCCAGCAACGGCCAGGAACTTCGTCAGGCTTTCCAAAAGATCGCCCAGAAGCTCAACAACCTGCGCCTGACGAACTAAGAAAAGCTTCCTTGGTCCACACTTCCTAAAGTCGTGTGGAGCGGGGCTTTCCAAAAGATCGCCCAGAAGCTCAATAACCTACGCCTGACGAACTAAGAAAAGCTTCCTTGGTCCACACTTCCTAAAGTCGTGTGGAGCTAGGCCTTCCAAAAGATCGCCCAGAAGCTCAACAACCTGCGCCTGACGAACTAAGCGATAGAAGTTGGTGGAGCGCTGCGACTGGCGAAAAAGTCAGCGCAGCGGTGCAGAGAGAGAGAAAGCCGGACCTCAGCAATGGGGCCGGCTTTTTTCGTTTGGAGGAATTGCGGAAACGACGATTACGATGATAAATTCCACGTTGCATGCGTGCGAAAGGCAAAAGAGAATGAAGCATTGGCCTGGGCAAAATCCATTGCCATTCGTCCTGGAAAAGCTGCCTATAGGATTACAAGAACAGTATCACGCAGTCGCCAGCGATCGCGAGATCGTCAAGTTTGCCGATGCCGTGTCAGTGGCAAACGCCGAACGACCCGAGGATCCAAACGTCATGCTTGCCCTTTCTTGGTCGCTAATCCGACGTGCTGAAACGGGCATTTTGATCGACGACGTTGGCAGAGATGCCAGACGCGCCAGCGAACTGTTGGCTGCTGCGGTTCAGCACCCGAAGGTTGAGGAATTCGCAAGTCGAATGCGGCTGTTTGGTTTTGGTTTCGAAGTCGACGCGATGGTGGCCCGCGCCGAAGAGTTCGAACGTAATCATTCCAATTGACCTGCCCCCGCATAGCGCAATGATGATTGCTTAGACTGCTGAAAAGCAATTGCTGAACGCACCTCATTGTGCTCGATTCGAGCCGCCGTGGACCGTCGAGCGGCCAGGACGAAGTCGAATTCGGCGCACCCCGAAAGGCCAGCCCTCATCATGATCGCAGTCATATTCGAAGTCACGGTCAAGCCCGAGCGACGCCAGGACTATCTCGACATTGCCGCGCAGTTGCGCCGCGAGCTTGAATCGGTCGACGGCTTTTTGTCGATTGAGCGTTTTCAGAGCCTGACCGATGAGGGCAAGTTGCTGTCGCTCTCATTCTTCCGGGATGAAGAGGCGGTTCAGGCCTGGAGAAATCTGACGCTACATCGCAAAGCCCAGAAGGCTGGCCGCGAACAGATCTTTGCGGACTACCGGCTGCGGGTCGCATCGGTCATTCGCGACTACGGCATGCAGGACCGTGAGCAGGCACCCGCCGACAGCCGCGAGGAACATGGAGACGAGAGCGGGGACTGAAACAGCACCGGCCGAGACGCCGGATGTCGGCAAGGTCTGAATTTATTGCAGATGGACTTCCGTGAAAACAAAACGGCCCCGGAAATCCGGGGCCGTTGTTTATTGAGCGTTCCATTGATCGGCAAGCCGGTGTTGGGCTGCCTCTTACACTGCCAACACTCGGCAAGCCGGTGTTGGGCTGCCTCTTACACTGCCAACACTCGGCAAGCCGGTGTTGGGCTGCTTCTTACACTGC
>JAHZKP010000138.1 GCA_022600345.1 Alphaproteobacteria bacterium
ATCGATTTGAGTGGCCGGTTTCACCGCTTCGCTCCGCCGCGATGGCGGCTGCGCTCACCTTCGAAACCGGCTAAGGTGAATGACAAATAGTGTCAGGGATGCTGCCGGTTCAAAGTGTCAGGTATCAGCCCGGTCGTTCAAGCCACCCTGCCCCCCTACCCCACCCAGCCGAAGACATCTTCGATGCCGACGCCGAAGACGCGGGAGATTTTGAAGGCGCTTTCGAGTGATGGCGAGTAGCGGCCCTGCTCGATGGCGATCACGGTCTGGCGGGTGACACCGATTTCCTTGGCGAGCGCTGACTGGCTCATCTGGCCGTGCTCTTCGCGCAATTCGCGGACCCGGTTGGTGATCGGCGGCGGCTTTCCCATCGATCAATCCCTGCCGTGCAAATAGACGAGGCCCGAGACGATCTTGACGGCCTCGCCGATGGCGATGATGGCGAGTACTGCGTTGGCCACATCCATCGGCTGCATCGGTGTGAACGCGAACCACATCAGGGCGATGAGACAAACCATCACCGCCCAGCCGCCGTTGCGTTCGGCGCGCGTTTCGATCCACCACTCGCGCTCGTCGGGCATGACCTCGTCATCCCCGTGACGGGCGGCAATGATCGACGAGGTGATTGCTGACAGCGCTATGAAACCGACAAAGATCAGGCCGATGCGCAGGAAGAATCCTTCGCGGGTCTCAGGCGCCTCGCCGAGGTATCCAAAGACCGTTGCGAAGTGCCAAAGGATGGGCACAAACATCAGCGTTGAAAGGCCGATGACGAATTTCATGTGGCGGGACACGGACGCACTCCTTGACGTGAAAGACATCTGTTTCACCGGGAAGAGATCTCATTGCCGATGGTCGCGGCAAGCTCGATGTCAAAAATATCTTACACGCCGCGGGAGTCAAATATTTTTTACACTCCTTTGCGCGAACCGATGGTGGCATGGCCTTTCAGGGGCAAAGCTAGCAACAGAGCCTTGCCTGAAATCGCATCGGCGATAATAAGGTGACCCCGTCGGTGGCCTTCTCGCCGACCAAAGTGGGCCTCGTGTGTGTCCACGTCATCTTCGGCCGCGTCGCGGGGGTGGGCCAGCGGAGCGGCGCGAATTGAGGAGCCTGGATGCACCAGCATAGCGAAGTCCTGCAGGATATCGTCGTCTTCCTTGCGGTCGCTGGTATTGTCGTACCGGTCATGAAGCGTCTGGCGATCAGCCCCATCCTTGGGTTCATCGTTATTGGCATGCTGATCGGCCCGCACGGACTGGCCCAGTTCGCGCAATCGCAGCCCTGGCTCGCCTACGTTACGATCTCCGATGGCCGGGGCATTGCGACATTCGCCGAACTGGGCGTGGTTTTCCTGCTGTTCATGATCGGGCTTGAGTTGTCGTTCGAGCGGCTCAACAGCATGGGCGGGTTGGTGTTCGGGCTGGGCGGTGCACAAGTCGTCATCTCGGCTGTGGTCATCGGCCTGATCGCCTATTCGTTTGGCAACAGCGCGGAGGCTTCTGTCCTGATGGGCGCCTGCCTGGCGTTATCGTCAACAGCCGTCGTCATGCAGTTGTTGATCGAGAAAAAGCGGCTGGCAACTCCGGTCGGCCGGGCAAGCTTTTCAATCCTGCTGTTCCAGGATCTGGCCGTCGTTCCAATCCTGTTTCTCACCACTTTGTTTGGGACGGGTAACGGCGACGGCGGCATCTTGTTAGGGCTTGCGACGGCTTTGGCTGAGGCCGCCTTGGTGATTGCGCTGATCGTCTTGATCGGACGCATTATCATCCGGCCGCTGTTCCATTCCGTCGGGGCGGCCAAGAGCCGGGAGCTGTTCATGGCGGTGGTGCTGTTGGCGATCATTGGTACGGCGACGCTGACAGAACGCGCCGGCCTTTCGCTGGCGCTCGGCGCCTTCCTTGCCGGACTATTGCTCGCGGAGACTGAATATCGCCATCAGATCGAAGTCGACGTCGAGCCGTTCAAGGGGTTGCTGCTGGGGCTGTTTTTCCTCGCCATCGGCATGAGCCTCGATCCTGTAAGTGTCAGTGACAATCTGTTGTGGGTGGCCGCCTCGGTCATTGGCCTTTATGCGCTGAAGGCTGCGATCATTTATGCGCTGGCGCGCCTGGCGGGCCTGCCCAGCGAGGTCGCCGCTGAAGCATCGTTGTTGTTGGGCCAAGGTGGAGAATTCGCGTTTGTGGTGCTGACGCTGGCGCTGTCGCTGGGCGTCGTCGAAGAACCCGTCGTACAGTTCATGCTGGTGGTCACGACCTTGTCGATGCTTGCCACGCCGCCGATGGCCAGAGCCGCACGCCTGCTGGGGGCCTACCTGACCCCGGCGGTGGCAGAAGGATCAACCGATGCCCTGAAGCCGCCTGATAACCCTCCGGGCATTTTGAAAAACCATGTCATTATCGCAGGCTATGGCCGCGTCGGTCAGCTCTTGGGGAACCTGCTCGACAATCAATGCATTCCCCACGTCGCCATCGATCTTGATGTCGAAACGGTTTCGCATTCCCGCATTGAAGACCGGGCGGTCTATTTCGGGGATGCCAGTGATCCGCACATCCTGGAAAAACTGAATGTCGAAGAGGCTGCCGCCCTCGTCGTGACGATGGACAACCATGAGGCAACCGAAGACATCGTCGCCGCTGCATCCAAGCGCTGGCCGGGCACGGCCATCGTGGCGCGGGCGCGGGATCGAAGGCATGCGCTGCGGCTTCTGGAAAAAGGGGCAACGTCGGTCGTCCCTGAAACGGTTGAAGCGAGTCTTGACCTTGCCGAGGTCGTCTTTGCTGAGACAGGCATCGGCATCGAGACGGCCCGGCAGATTATCGCCGACCGCCGGCAAATTGAGCGCGCCGCCTTGACGGGCCGTTGAGGACCCATTGAACCGTGTGTTGTGTATGACATTTGCAGGGCCGCGGCGAGCATGCAGCCGACAATGCTCCGAGATTGTGTTTCAACGTCAACGGGTTTGCCGTCGCAGGCCAACTCCAATAATTAGATGCTCAGTCGGAACAAGATAAGGAAGTCACGTCATGCAGGAACTCATTAGCCGCGTCGTCCAAAACGTTGGGATTGACGAAGCCACAGCAAAGCCAGCGATCGGCATCGTCATGCAAGCTCTAAAATCGGTACTGCCAGAAGGGTTGGCTTCGAGTTTGATGGCGGCAATGCCTGGCGCAGAAAGCCTGATGGGCGAAGCACAAGAGGCCGGCGGTGGCGGTCTGGGTGGAATGCTCGGCGGTGCTATGTCGTCGCTTGGCGGAGGCAGTGCTGGTGCTGCAATGCAGGCGTTGAGCCAGTTGCAGGGCCTAGGTCTTGGCACAGATCAGGCGAAAAGTGTCACGCAGCAGGTCGTTGGCTTTGCCAAAGAACAAGCTCCGCCCGACGTTGGCGCGGCACTCGACGAAAAACTCGGCAGCTTGTTGGGCTAAGTGGTTCTGTAAGAGGCCTTGGAGTAGGAGCCGGTTCTTGTAGCATCAAGGAGCCCTGGTCGAGGACTCCCCGTCTCCCTGCGAGCGGGGTGAGGGTCGCGGCGGAGCCGCGCTTCCAGCAGAAGGTGAGTGGCGGAGCCGCGCTTCCAGCGCGAGGTGAGGGGCGGAGAAGACCAGTCAAAGCCAGCACTTGCGGCTGCCCCTCATCCTCTCCTTCTCCCCGTATCCAACACGAATTCAGGAAGTGTTGGCCGGATGAAGTACGGGGAGAAGGAAGCGATTGGTGCTCGGTTGCTGGCAGAGGTGACGGATTGAGAAATCGCCAGGGGCTGCGCCCGTCTTTATAAAGCGGGCCTGCGGCGCTTGCTCCCTGGGTCCCCGACGCCCGCTCTTTTTTGCGCCTTCGGATGCCCACCGCTGCGCGGCAACCGGCGCCGTACGATTCTCCGCATCGCTTCAGTTGCCCACCTGCAACCGCGTGGTTCACGGGGTTGAGGATGACGAAGGGGAGGCTAGCCCCGACATTGGTCAGAGCTTACGATGTATCGCTTGAGAACGTCTGAATTTCGGTAGCGGACAATCCAAACCTCCGATAATTTCACCTGCCTCCAATAGCTTCCCCACTCGGACTTGCAATACTCACCGATTCGACCCCGAATACGTCCTTCGAATTCATCACCTTCTTTGTCGCTCGCAAAATGGTTTGGATCAAGGAGAAAATAGAGTACGACTGTTTTCTTTTCCCGCTCAACTTTTTCGAGAGTGACACCATTATTCTCAACGCCAATTTCTTTTCGCCACAATTGAACAAGATAAGAAGCCTGCGATTCCCCACTCTTAACAAGCGCATCTTCAATTGATTGATGTCCGCAATTTGATGTGACATGCAGATATTGACCATACTCAACAGTCGAATAGAGAATTAAAACTCCAGTCCCCAATGCAACGGCAGCGGCAGCAAGCGCGGGAACCCAACTTCGGCGCAGCTCTACCGCTATAATTAGCCTGAAAACGGCAGTTACCGCCAGCAGGTAGGCTGCTGGAATCAAATACGAGAGTTCACCCACAGGAAAGATAAGTCCTTCAAATGGACCGCCCATTCCAGCGTACAAGAGACTGTACAGGTAATTATCAGCGCGCAAACATTGAAAGTAGATGTTCATGGCGACATCTGACCACACTTCGTGGTCGGCCCATGCCCCAACACTCAGTTTGGGCAAGGGTGCAAGGCCGTAATAGCTTACCAACCAAATGCCAAATGAAGCGCCAAACAAAACTACTGCGCCGATCAAAGTGCTAGCGGTAAAGGAATATATTGTTAGTGCCGAAGTCCATGCAAATGGAGCCAATCGGAGCATGCTGGTTGTCGCCCCAGTGATCAGGCTAACGGCGAAAATCAGAATAAGATTGAAAGCCCAAAAATAAAACTCTTCTGGGCCGCTTACCCCTAGCAGCCAAAATGCAGTTGCATACAAAAAAATGGACAGGGACAGCGCTGCAACTGCAAAACCGACGGATTGATTTATTTGTTCAGCAGGGGCTATACTCCGCAATCGTTTTGCAATCTTTTTCGGATCTAAAAATACACCAACAGCTTTGTCGGCGAGGTGCACGATCGGCAGGAAAAGCAGACGATCAAGTAAGGCTAACAAGGCACCCCCCAATTATTTTGGGCAGAATAGAGACGCGGAAAGACCAACTCGAAGTCCCCGAGAATAAAGTCTGAGCAAATTGCTTCCCAGGCTAAGAAGCTCCGTAAACTTAATCAAGTTGGATTCGACTTGGGTGCTAGATTATTATGTCGTAGCCGCTGAAGCACCACTTTCATGCCCAGGTCTGGGTCGGGTCTCCAACTAGCCTCACCCGCCAATCTGCGCCATAAGCTCCACTCACTCCAACCGATGAGCGGAAACGGCCCTCTCCCATGACCTCGACTGCACCACAACCCCGCCTCAAGAAAATCCTGATGCTGATCACGGAGGACTGGTTTGCGTTGTCGCATTTCCAGCCGCTGATCACGACGCTGAAGGAGGTGGCCGACGAGGTGGTGGTGGGGACGCGCTCGTCGGGGCGAACGGATGAGATTGAAGCCCTCGGCGCGCTGGTGCGCGAGTTCGATTTCCGCCGCTCCTCGCTCAACCCGTTCGAGCAGGCAAAGACCGTGCGCAGGCTTTCGAACCTGATTGCCGAGGAAGCGCCTGATGCCATCCATGTCGTAGCCATGCAGCCGATGGTTCTGACGGCATTGGCAACGCTTATCGCGCCGCGCACCAAAGTTGTCATGCACCTCACCGGCCTTGGGTTTCTGGGCATCTCACGGGGGCGGGCTGCGCGTATCATCAGGCCTGCTGCGATGAGTGCCCTTGGCGGCGTCTTGAAGCGGGACGATACCTGGCTGATTGCCGAGAACCCCGACGATCACGGCTACCTGGCAGAAGGCGGCGTCAATGTTGGCGACAGATTGACGATTCTTCCTGGGGCTGGGATCGATGCGGAGCAATTTCCGCCCTGCCCGGTTCGCGAAAACGGTCCGGTTACGGCTGCCTTCGTTGGCCGGATGATCCGCTCGAAGGGCGTCGAGGTTTTGACTGAAGCCGGCAGGCTGTTAAAGGCGCTCGATATCGATGTCGGCATCTCGCTTTACGGCAAGGCGGATGTCGACAACCCGGAGGCGATCAGCGAAGCACGCTTGCACGAGTGGCAAGACGAGGGGCTGGCGACGTGGCACGGGCATGTTGCAGACATCGCGCAAGTCTGGCAGGGGGGAGATATCTGCGTGCTGCCATCAACCTCGCGAGAAGGCATGCCACGTGCCGTTTTGGAGGCTGCTGCTTCGGCGCGACCGCTTATCGTCACCGATGTGCCCGGCTCCAGGCATTTCGTGCGCGACGGCATCGAGGGGTTCGTGGTGCCGCCAGATGACGCTGCGGCGTTGGCTGAAGCCATCGGCCGGCTGGTAAAGGACACGAGCCTACGCGCGCAAATGGGAGAGGCGGCGCGGGCGCGACTTGTTGGCGGCTTCACGATAGATCATGTAAGGCAGGGTATCCGGGAGGCCTATGCCGGTCTGGCTGCGTCGTCCCGCTGAGCCTGGGCGACGGTTAAGAATAGACGGCCAGTTCCGGCGGTTCCGGGCAAATCCACCGGTCCAGGCAAAATTCACTTTACGCCAGCAAGGACATCATGGCGCCTCCATATCTGACGCTGAAAAACATCCACCTGACATTCGGGGGAACGCCGCTTCTGACTGGAGCTGACCTCACCGTCGCGCCGGGCGAGCGGTTGTGTCTGGTGGGGCGCAACGGTTCGGGCAAGTCGACGCTGTTGAAGATCGCGGCCGGACTGGTGGAACCCGACAACGGCGAGCGCTTCGTGCACCCGGGCGCGGTGATCCGCTACCTGGCGCAGGAAGCAAACTTCGATGGGCACGAGACAACGCGGTCGTTTGTCGAAGCCGGGCTGAAGCCGACCGATGATCGCCATGAAGCGATGATGGCGCTATATGCGTTGGGGCTGACGGGCGAAGAAAGCACGTCGACGCTATCAGGTGGCGAAGCCCGCCGGGCTGCCATTGCCCAGGCGCTGGCAGCCAAGCCGGACGTCTTATTGCTGGATGAGCCGACCAACCATCTGGATCTGCCGGCCATCGAGTGGATCGAAAAGGAGTTGGCAGGCGTCAAGGCCGCCCTGGTGTTGATCTCGCACGACCGGCGGTTTCTGGAGAGGCTTTCAAAGGAAACCGTGTGGCTTGATCGCGGCAAGACCCGGCGGCTGGACCAGGGATTTGGCGGGTTTGAAGCGTGGCGCGACAAACTGATCGAGGAAGAAGAAGCCGAGTTGCACAAGCTCGACCGCAAAATCGCGCGCGAGCAGCAATGGATGCACGGTGGGGTGACGGGCCGGCGCAAGCGCAACGTGCGACGGGTCAAAGAGCTTGCCGCGATGCGCCAGCAGCGCCGCGAACACCGCCACGTTCAAGGTGACGTCAACCTTGAAGTTTCCGATGGACAGGTTTCGGGCAAGCTGGTGATCGAGGCGCTGGGGATTTCCAAGTCGTTTGGCGGCACTCCGATTGTGAGCGATCTTTCGCTGAGGGTTCTGCGCGGAGACCGGCTTGGCATTGTCGGCCCCAATGGCGCTGGCAAGACGACGCTGATCAGGTTGTTGACCGGTCAGATGGAGCCTGATGCAGGCACTGTCCGGCTGGGATCGAACCTCGACATCGTTACGCTGGATCAAAAGCGCGAAGATCTCGATCCGGAGATGATGCTTTCGGATTCGCTGACCGGCGGGCGTGGCGATCAGGTAATCATCAACGGCAAGCCGCGCCACGTCTCAAGTTATATGAAGGACTTCTTGTTCCTGCCTGAGCAGATCCGTTCGCAGGTCAAGGTGTTGTCGGGGGGCGAACGCGGCAGGCTGATGCTGGCAAGGGCGCTCTCCAAGCAATCGAATTTCCTGATCCTCGATGAGCCAACCAACGATCTCGACCTGGAAACGCTCGACTTGCTGCAGGACCTGCTGGCCGACTACGCGGGCACCGTGATCCTGGTCAGCCACGACCGCGACTTCCTCGACCGGGTCGTGACCAGCGTTCTGGCACCTGATGGCGATGGCGTGTGGAGGGAATACGCTGGCGGCTACTCGGACATGATCGCGCAGCGCAAAGGCGAGGCGCCAAGGAAGGCTTCTGCCGCTGAGGGGCAGCCGACGGCGGCGGCGGAAAGCAAGCCGGGCAAGGCGGCTTCCAAGGCCAGGCCGACTTCGAAGGCAGGCGGCACCGGCACGCCGGGGAAGCAGAAACTTTCCTACAAGGAGAAGTTTGCCCTGGAGTCGATCCCCAAGCGCATCGATGAGTTGCAGGCCAGTATCGCGCGGTTCGAAGCAAAGCTTGCGGAACCGGACGTGTTCACCAAGGACCCGGACGGGTTCGAGGCCGCATCAACCGGGTTGGCGGACGCGCAAGCTGAACTTGCCGGTCTGGAAGATCAGTGGCTGGAGCTTGAGATGAAGCGCGAAGAGTTCGAGGGGGGCTAGAGGAGTCTTTTCTCCGCCTTCGTTCGTCAACACTGCGCGCCGCTCCTTCTATCCAATCGCCTGTGAAATCTGCGTTCCCGGACGCAGTTGCGCCGGCAGGCGCGACGGCGAGCCGGGATCTTGCTGGGCTGATGCAGTGGGCTGGAATAGCCGAGAAGGGGCGAGGCCGTCAGCGAGGAACGCGTGACGAGCCACCCTGCTTCCAGGTGGCGCTGGAGCGGCAGCGTTTACAGACGCGATTCCCCGACCATTCGCTCAAGAACTCCGTGTGGCACACGAGGCATGTACGCATACGCTCTTCAGACGACTTTTTGTTATCAGCGGGATTTTCTGATTTGTTCTTTACTCTTTCCATGCCGGAACATGTAGCGAACTGTGGGAAAATTTCAAGTCCGGGACTGAGTTTAGCACTTTCGCTTGCAGAAATTGAATGGTTAACGGGCAAAGTCGCTGCGTGAAACCGGTGTCCGCTTGCGGCTTGAAACCTGTCCGCCTGCGCCCATATGGTAAAGCATCGATCGGTAAGACGAGCAGCAGCCGGGTAGCCCCGGGGCTGGGGCAAGGCGGTGCCGGAAATGGGCCAGCTTGCAAAAGGCTTCATCGATGAAGATAAAGTCGCTTTTTAGAAGGGCTTAGAGGTTTATGCCACGCATGGGAACGCTTTCGCACCCGCTGCTGTTGGGTTTCGAAGAAATCGAACGGCTTATTGATCGTGCCGGTAAAGGCGCGGACGGGGGCTATCCACCCTACAATATCGAGCGCATCGCGGCGTCCGACGACGACCGGCCGGAGTTGTTGCGCATTACGCTGGCGGTTGCGGGGTTTTCCCGCGACCAACTCGACATAACGCTTGAGGATAACCAGTTAACCGTTCGCGGCCGCCAGGAAGACGACAAATCCCGCGAATTCCTGCATCGCGGAATCGCTGCTCGGCAGTTCCAGCGAACATTCGTATTGGCTGATGGGATCGAAGTCCGGGCCGCCGAACTTAACAACGGCCTGTTGGAAATCGACCTGGTTAAGCTGGAACCTGAACGTCTGGTCCGAAGAATCGAGATCTCAGACAAACCCGCGCCGCGGCCTGTGAGAAAGGCCGGCTAGGGGTGTGATGTAGCAACACCCGCTTCGATAACGCCAACTTGGCGATGGCCTATCGCGTCGAATCGTCGGAACATGAAAATTAAGGAATGGTTCGGCTTTTGACGAAAAAGGGTACCGTTTTCACCAGATTGCTGGGGTAGAGTGGATCGAAGGGGGCGCTGAGCTCGCTGTTTGAGGCAGCGCGTTGGATGGAGGAGTTAGCGTTATGACTGAAGATAAGTTCGTGGAGAAGAAGGACGTCAGTGCCGACGAGCTGGAAAGACTCGGTGGTGGGGAAGTCGCTTATATCAAGACGCTGTCTTCCGAAGAAGCCAACGAGATCTACCCGCTCGACGACAACCTGCCCGATGGCATCAACATTTACGCGTTGCATGCCGCAGACGGGACGCCTATCGCGCTGACCGATTCCATGCAGGCCGCGCTGGGCCAGGCCCTCGACGACGAACTGGAAGTCGCCAGCATCCACTAGCAGGCTATTCCTCCTAAACGTCGCCGACGAACAGATCAGACCCTATAAGAAGCCCCGCACGGCTGGCGCCGGTGGGGCTTTGTCATTTGCGACAGGATGGCGAGGGGCTCAGGCCGACGAAGGGCTCAGGGTGACGAGAGGCTCAGGGCGGCGCCCAAGCGGAAGAATTGAACGTGTCTTTGTTGCCGCTCCTGGTCATGGGTCACGCCCGTAATGGTTGTAGCAGTCGGCGAATGCCCGTATCGTCGATGAATCCGGCTCACCTATTTGCGCGTTTAGCCGATTGAGAACGCGAATCTAGGAGCCGATCGCGATGGCTGCTCAAGCGGTTTGCCGGGGCATCTTTTGTCGCCCACCTGAAGTTACCCATAGAACCACGAGCGCACTGATACTGGCCCTTGGCGCCTGCGTGCTGACGGCCGGGCAGGCGCATGCCCAGTGCGCCCCGGCCGGCCCCTACAATAACGGGGCCGATACGGTCGTTTGTGCACCAGGCGCGGGTGAGAACATCGACACGCTGGGCGGCGCCGACCGCGTTACCGTAAATGGCGGCAACGTAACCTCGATTATCGAAGGAACCGGGACCGACCGGTTGACGGTCAACGATGGCACGGTTGGTTCTGCGGACCAGGGCTCAGACAACGATACCGCGGTTATCAATGGCGGAACGATCACCGGCACGCTCGATCAGGGTTCGGGCCAGGATATCTACCGGCAGACCGGCGGCAACGTTGGCACACTTGATCAGGGAACCAGCGGCGACAGAGCGACGATTAACGCCGGCTCGGTCATCGGCACGATTCAGCAAGGTTCTGGAAGTGACCGCCTGGTCATCAACGGCGGCACGATCACACAGATCGATCAAGGAAGCTTCGGCGACCGGTTGATCATCCGGGATGGGATCATCGGCACCGTCACGACGGGTACGGGCGACGACACGACGACCATCAGCGCGGGCACGGTAACCGGCGCGTTTCAACAAAACGACGGCCGGGATAGATTCACGATGTCCGGCGGCACCATCGACTCTCTCGATCAGGGGGGCGACTTCGACCGTGCGACGATTACGGGCGGAAGGATTACCGGACTGTTCGAGGACGGCGACAACGTCAGATTTTCTGGCGGGCAGATCGGCGCAATCAATTTAACGGCGGCCGATAACGTCTTTCGCATTTCGGGTACCGCCATGGTCGATACGTTCGTCAATTCCGAACAGGGCAATGACCGCTACTTCCTGCAGGGCGGTACGATCGGCACCTTCATCAATACGGGAAGCGGCAACGACCGGCTCGTTCTTGATGGCACGGCAGTTGGTACGACCATCGATTTCGAGACCGGCGACGACAGGCTTACGCTGACAAGCGGCAGTGCGGGTGGCGACATCATGATGGGGGCGGGCTCTGACCGGGCGACCATCAATTCGACGTTCTCGGCGGCCGGCCTTGGCGGCACGCTGGATGGCGGCGACGATCTGTTGCTGGCCGATGGCGACAACGACATTCTGACGTTTTCTAATTGGACCGGCAGCCTGCCGGGCGCCAAGCTGCTCAATTGGGAGCGCGTGACGATCGATGGCGGCCAGGTCAGCTTCTCCGACGATATGCTGGTAACCGGGCAGGAGGTTCGCGGCAATGGGCGGGCCCGCACGGGTCTGACCGTGACCAACGGCGGCCAGTTGGATATGGGCAGTTCGTTCGTGCTCACCGGCAATGCAACCTTGATCAACGGCGGCGGCATTGTTGCCGCAACGCCGGGGGGCATCGGTAATTTTCTCATTGACGGAAATTTCGACAATCAAGGTACTTTGGACTTTTCAGGCGGCAGCCCGGCAGCAGGTGACCGGCTTACGGTTCAAGGAGACTATCGCGGCGGCGGAACGATCCATTTCGATTCCAACCTGGATGCCACCCGGGCCACAGACCGCATGATTATCAATGGACGCGTTCGCACGCCTGGAACGATCGTAACTGTGAATGACACCGGAACGGGAATAGGCGCTCCGACCGGGGATGGACCCGGAGACGGCATCAAAATCGTCGATGTCTCCAATACCGGCGATACCGCAGATGGCGATTTCGTTTTGAACGGCGAACTGAAAACGGGCGGCATCTCGGGGGCTTATGTCTACAACCTGTTCCGGGAATCTGATGGCAACTGGTATTTGCAGAGTGTCTATATTCCTGATCCTGCCCAACCAAAACCAACGACCAAGCCGACGCAGGGGACATCGCAGGGGCCCGCGGCGCCCAGTCAACCGAGACCGAAACTGGTGGCCATGTTTGCGCCAAGCGTTCCGACCTACGAAGCCTACCCGCATTTGTTACTCGGCCTGGGCGGCGTGCCGACTTACCGGCAGCGGATCGGCCAGCGTCACCGTGCCGGCGGGACTGGTCCCGACGCCGCCTTGCCGTGCGATGACCCGATGCGGGAAAATCCTTGCGGGAATGTTGCGAGCGATATCGACGGCAACCAAGTCGGGGGCGCCACGGGGAATGCAACCTGGGCGCGGGTGAGCGTCGGCCGCCGGCATTCCGAACAGGCAACCTCCACCAGCATGGTCGACCTTGCCAGCGATAGCTGGAAGCTGGATGGCGGAGTGGACGTCACCTTTGCCGACATCAGCAATCTGGGGCGGCTGATTGGTGGCCTGACCGTGCACTACGGCGGTGCTCGCGCCGACGTGGCCTCGCCATTCGGCGATGGCGAGATCAATGCCCGCGGCGGCGGGGTTGGGCTGACGGGGACGTTCGTGGGCGCGGAGGGCTTCTATCTCGACGCCCAGGGACGGGCGACGTGGTCGACGGCGGATCTTGGTGCCGACCTTCTTGGCGCGCTCGAAAAGGACAATCGTGGCTTCGGCTATGGACTTGGTCTGGAAGTCGGACAGCGGCTTGACCTGATGAAGGCTGTTTCAATCACGCCGCAAGGACAACTCACTTTCAAATCGATTGACTTTAACGCCTTCACCGACCGGTTCAATGGAACGGTATCCTTGCTGGACGGCGATAGCCTGGCAGGGCGGCTGGGCGTGTTGATCGATACGCAATCGCAATGGCGGGAGGCGGACGGCAGCCGCTCTCACAAAAAGCTTTATGCAATCGCCAACGTTGAATTCGAATTCCTGGATGCCACCAAGGTCGACGTGTCGGGCGTGGAGTTCCATTCATCGGCAGAAAAGCTGTGGGGCGAGATTGCGGTGGGCGGCTCGATCAGTTTATCGGACGATGCCGTTTCCATCTTCGGTGAGATCGGCGGCAAGACCGGTTTGCGCAATTTCGGCGACAGCTTTGGCGTCACCGGCAAGGCGGGGTTGCGTATAAAGTATTGATCGGCTGGCACGCACGACGTGCACTGCCTATGTGCCGGCAGATGTTCCCTGGGGAACAGCTATTTGACCGCGAACCTCACTATTCATTCTCCATAGATCGCGCTGGCCTCCGCAATGCGGTGAGCACTGCTCGGATCAATCATTTATGAGGGAAAGCGATGGTTCGTGCGCTCCATGCCACAAGTTTCGTTCTGCTCGCACTTGTGGGTGCCGCGCCCGTGCAGGCGGGGATCAAGAAGGATCTATCAAGCTGCACGGCTGGGCGCGACAAGGCCAGTGCGCGCGCCTGCACGCGCGTCCTCAAGAGTGGCCGGCTGCCGAAAAACCAACGCTACATCGCTTACTACAATCGCGGCTGGTCCTACCGTAACGGCGGTGACAGCAAACGCGCTATTCGCGACTTCACGACGGCCTTGAGGTTCAATGGCCGGTTTGCCGACAGCTACTACAGCCGCTCTGTTGCCCACTATGACAGGGGTGAAATGGACAAGGCGAATGAGGATCTCGATCGCTACGTGAAGAAAAAGGATGGTACGTGGTCGGCCTACTACAAGCGAGCCTTGATGCTGCGGCGGATGGAGGACTTTGAGAAGGCATTGTCGGACCTTCAAACGGCTGCCAAACTGAAGCCAAAAGAGAAGAAGATCAAAGTTCTAAGGGCGCTGATTTTGTCCGATCTGGGAGATGATACCGATGCCCTGTTCGTGATCGGTCCGGTTCTTTCAAAGCACAAGAAGTACGCAGCGGCACTTCACGCGCGGGCCACCATTCATTATCGCCAGCAGCGCTATGGCGAAGCCTTGGCTGACGTCGACGACGCAATTCGCGCCCGCAAGTCCTTCGCTCCACTGCATGTCTTGAAGGGGCAGATCCTGGAAGAGACCGGTCAGGCGGATAAGGCCCGAGCAAGCTATAAGACGGCCCGGAAATATTCCGGCCTATCAGTCGAGTCGCTGTTTGCCGGCAAGTTTGCCCGCGAGCGGCTGGCTGCCTTATCGGGAACGAAGGGCACGCAGGTTGCCGGCGATGCGAAGCGCAAGACTTATAGGAAGGAGCGGCCTGGCAAGAAGCGTGCGAAGGACACTTCCTCCAGCAGCACGACTGTCGCCTCCACGTGCCGCCGTTTTATTCCGACAGCCAACACAACCATCCGGATTGCCTGCCGGGAGTAGGGCCTCGCCACCCTTATTCCGGTTGATGGTTTCTATTTGAAGAACCGGCTGGGCGCCAGGCCATTTCCCGCGTAGCGTTGTTTTCGATCCTTGAGGGTTGGAAGATCAACGGCATTGGCGGAGAAACATGAAGAGAACCGCAATCATCACGGGTGGAAGCCGGGGAATTGGAGCTGCGACGGCACGGCTTGCTGCGCGTGAGGGCTATGACGTTTGCATTAGCTACGCATCCGACCAAGTGGCGGCAAAAAGTGTCGTTGACGATTGCCGGGCGATTGGGGTCAACGCGATCCACGTTCAAGCCGATGTCGCTGACCCGGCTCAGGTTCGCGATCTATTTTCCAGGTGCGATGAAGAATTGGGCGGGGTTACGTTGCTGGTCAACAACGCCGGGATCATTGGTCAGGCGAGCCGGTTGGCAGAGCTTGGCGATGACGTCTTGAAGCGGACGTTCGCAGTCAACGTTTTCGGCTCAATCTACTGTTCGCAGGAAGCGATTGCGCGGATGGCGAAATCGGCTGGTGGCGCGGGCGGCTCGATCGTCAACATCTCATCGATTGCGGCGACGCTGGGCAGTCCGGGAGAATATATCCATTACGCCAGCTCAAAAGGGGCGGTTGAAACCCTGACGATTGGTCTTGCCAAGGAAGTCGGCGCAGAAGGCATCAGGGTGAACGCAATCCGGGCCGGGACCACCGACACCGACATTCACGCAACCTCTGGCAATCCGGATCGTCCTGCCGCTTACGCCAAAGCGGCACCGCTTGGGCGGGTTGGTAAACCTGACGATATCGCCGAAGCGGTCGTGTGGCTTGCTTCCGACAAGGCCAGCTTCACGACCGGTGCGGTACTTAGCGTTGCGGGTGGTGTTTAGGCCCGCTATTTAATCACCCGCGGTAATGGGCGAACTGGCCGCGCGGTTTATAGCGCTCAAGGTAGGTAGGGACGATGCTGGCGACGGTGTGAGGAGTTGTAACGCCTAGTGCCTCAAGGGTCCGCCCCTCGTTCTTGGCTTCAGCGCTGACGACGTTGTCGGTTTGCAGCATGCGGACCTGATCGACCGTCAATGGACGCATCGAGTTTGGCAGGGGCCAGGTCAACAACGCCTGCAGCTTTGCCATCGTGAAGGACATCCGCAGTTCGCCGACATTGCGTCCTGACCATTCCTTGGTGCGGTCGAGGAGCTGCTTGAAGCTTAGTTGTTCAGGCCCGCCCAGTTCGTAGATCGTACCGGGCACGGCGCGGCCTTCGGCAGCATTGGCAATAGCGGTCGCCAAGTCTGCGACGTAGATCGGCTGGAAGCGGGTGCGGCCACCGCCGATGACGGGCAGGACCGGCGATATGCGGGCCATTCCGGCGAAGCGGTTAAAGAATTCATCTTCCGGGCCGAAGACAATCGAGGGTCGCAGAATGACTGCGTCGGGGAATTCTTCCAGAACGGCAGCTTCGCCTTCGGCTTTCGAGCGGGCGTATTCGGCTTTGCTATTGGCATCCGCGCCGATTGCCGAAATGTGGATCAGGCGGCCGACGCCGGCCTTGGCGCATGCCTTGGCAACGGCGCGCGGTCCATCGACGTGCAATGCCTTGAAGTTCTGGCGGCCGGAGGGAGCGAGCACGCCAACCGCCGTAATTGCGACCTGCGCGCCTTCAACAACGGCTGCAATAGATTCTGGATAGCGCAGATTGGCCTGGACGGGATGGATCTGGCCCACGGCGCCCATAGGCTGAAGGTGGCCGGCCAAGTCGGGCCGGCGGCATGCGGCGCGAATTCGCCATCCACGCTGGGCCAGTTCGCGCGTAGCATAACGGCCAACGAAGCCTGATCCGCCGAAGATCGTTGCGAGTCCGCCGTGTAGTTGTTGTGCTGCCATCGTCGTAAATGCCTTCCGCCTTCGCCGCTGCAAGTCCTTGGCATTGAGGTATACCCAGGAGGGAAGGTCAAGAAAAGCTGCCTTTGGTCGCTGTGTGGAGCGTTTCATGCTTCGTTGACCCAACATTCGGTAGGCCGATCAGGGAAAGATGGAGCTTGCTGCAACAGCGGAATTGCCAACTTCGCCGACGGTAACGATTGACAAACGCCGATGTGCGATCTAACTCCCTGGCTTCTTTGATTGTCCGACCCCTTTGCCCAGGTGGCGGAATTGGTAGACGCGCTGGCTTCAGGTGCCAGTGGCCGCAAGGCCGTGGAGGTTCGAGTCCTCTCCTGGGCACCATGGTTGACCTCACGCGCTCGTCGCGCTCCGATGGGGCGGGCTGTTCGCCCGGCGACGCGCTTGCGTCGCTTGATGCCATTCGGCCAGTGCGATGCTTCACCGAGCGGCTGGGGTGCAGCGGCAGGTGCATTTTTCTCCAAAAATATCTCCACCACCATTTACCCAGGGACCATGTACTCAATGACGGAAGCAAAGATCACGCTGCACAAGGGCGATCTTCCAGAGGGTCTCGACTTCGGGTCCAGCGTTGCCATCGATACGGAAACGCTGGGGCTTAACGTGCATCGCGACCGGCTGTGCCTGGTGCAGCTTTCGGCAGGCGATGGCACCGCCCACCTTGTTCAATTCGATGGCAAGGACTATTCCGCACCGCGCCTGAAGGCGCTGCTGGCTTCTGAAGATATCCTGAAAATCTTCCATTTTGCGCGCTTTGACGTCGCCGTCATGGCGAAATACCTGGGCGTATCGACCAGCCCTGTCTATTGCACGAAAATCGCGTCAAAACTGGTTCGGACCTACACTGACCGGCACGGTCTGAAAGATTTGCTTTCAGAACTGGCCGGCGTTGAGGTCTCCAAACAGCAGCAAAGTTCCGACTGGGCGGCGGATCAACTGACCCCGCAGCAGTTGGCCTATGCGGCCAACGACGTTCTCTACCTGCATCAAGCCAAGAAGAAGCTCGACATGATGTTGGAGCGCGAGGGCAGGACCGAATTGGCGTGCTCGGCGTTCGGCTTCCTTCCGACCCGGGCAGAGCTCGACCTGAACGGGTTTGGCGAATTGGACATCTTTTCCCACTGAAAACTTTTGCCCCCTTGAACTGAGGCTTCACGCACATTCCCCGGCACCTGGAAACTCCTTCATCAGCGGGGTTTTGGGCCAGATGCGGCGCTGAAATTCGGCCCGCTGAGCGTCTATCGTCGCGGGGATCAATGTGACGGGTTGCAGATGAATGGGTGATTGCGACGGGTTGCTCATTGTGACTAGTCCCAAATTCACCCAAATTGGGGGTGAGTTTCGAAGCTGCGTCGCAGCCGGGCCGATTCACCAGATATGCTCGTCTGCCGCTTTCGCATGCCCGTAACCAGGGTTTTATCAGTCATGGCATCTGCCACACCGCAGGGTGCGACCGCGCCCGAACCGCCTCGAAGCGGACGACTTGTCGTCGTCGGCATTGATCGCTCGCGCCAATTCCTGCGCGCGAAGCGGCACACCTTCATGGTGAAGACTCTCAGGCGGCTGTTCCCGCTGATGACGATTGGCGCTCTGGGGCTTTATGGCTTCTCGGCTCTGAGCAACGCGAACTGGGGTTCGTCATTAGGACTGGACACGATCGCCCGGATTCTGCCTGAAAACCTGACCATGAATAACCCGCATTACGAGGGTTTCACCGCAGATGGCAGCGCCTATACGGTCGATGCGAAGACGGCACAGCAGGATCTACGGCGGATGGGCGTGATCAGGCTCAATGGGATTACCGGCCATCTCACCGACAAGAAGAAGTCCCGAACCGACTTCGCTGCCGCCAGGGGCACTTTCGACTCTAATAAATCCATCCTGGTATTAACCGGTGGGATCAACATCACGTCCAAGGACGGCCTGAACGCCAAACTCCAGTCGGCGACAATCCGAACAAAACGGGGCCTCATTACCTCCAAACAGCCCGTGGAAGTGACGATGCCAAGCGGCAAGGTGACGTCCAACAAGTTGACAATCCGGCAAAAAGAAAAATTGGCGCTGTTTATCGGCAACGTGCGCACGACGCTGAAGCCGAACTCCGGCGCAAAATCAGATCCGAATTCAAAGCCTGGAGGCAAGCCAGAGAAGAAGGCCGCCACCTCTACGCCGGCGATGCTTGGAACGTCAGATGAGCCAGTGAAGATCGCCTCCACGCGGCTCAATGTCGACAGGGCTAAGGGTAATGCCCGGTTCAGAGGCAATGTCAGGGCGGTGCAAGGCGACCAATCCCTGAAGACAAGCATAATGGAAGTGCGGTTTGAACCGGATACCAAAAAGGCCAAGAAATCCGCAGATGGAACACCGGAAGCGGCGGACAACGACCCGATGTCAGGGGCATCGCGCATAAAGCGGATTATCGTACCCAAGCCGCTCATTCTCAGGCGTGGCGAACTTGAACAGGTCACCGGCAAGCGCGCTGTGTTCGATGCGGAAAACCAACTGGCCGAGATCAAGGGCAATATCGTCATGTCGGCCGGGCCAACGCGCAAAGCGGTTGCCGATGTCGCGAATATCGACTCTGGCCGCGATACGATCCTTCTGACCGGCAACGTTCTTGTTAATCAGGATGCAAACGAATTGCGCGGTGACCGGCTGTTTATCGACCGGGCCGGCGGGACCAGCAAATTGACGGCGCTTCCGGCGGCCGATGGCAAACCGGGACGGATTTACGCAAAGCTTGCCCGAGGCAGTGCCGATGGTGCTGATGGTGGCAAGGCGGGCCGCGGGAAAGCCAAAGGCGGGAAAAAGGCGGCTAAAAAGGCTGTCGATGCGGCAAAGAAGGCGGCCAAGCCGGGGGCTAAATCTGGGGCTGCCGCAACGGCGATGTCGATGACCGCGTTCAAGGGCGATCCGAATGCGCCGATCGACATCGTGGCGAATTCGCTTGATGTGTTCGACAAGCGCAAACAAGCCGTGTTCCATGGCAACGTCGATGTCGTGCAGGGCCAAATCAACATGAAAACGGCCAAACTTACGGCTTTTTACACGGGCAGTTCCAATCTCGTATCAACCGAAGCCGTTGCCGCCGAGGACAAGAAAAACAAGAAGGGCGCGGGCAAAAAAGGTGCTGCCAAGCAGGCTGGAAACGAGGTCACCAGGATCAAGGCGACTGGCAAGGTTGTGGTCAACTCCAAGGTTTCCGGGCAAAGCGCCACGGGTGACTGGGCGGACATCGACATGAAGGCGAACACCGTGAAACTGGGCGGTGATGTGATCTTGAAGCGGGGCAAGAACATCATCCGCGCCACGTCATTGAAGATCGATCTGGAAAGCGGCAACGCCATAATCGAAACAACGCCGGAGGAAGCAGGATCGGGTTGGGCTTCAACGATGCAACCGGCAACCAAGGGTGCCAAAGCCATTCCCCTCCAGACTATTCGCGGAGGTCGCCCCAGTGCGGTATTCTATCCCACGCAACTGCAAGGCAACTCCAAACCGGGCGCCAAGAAGAATGGCAAAACGGCCGGTGCGAAAAATAAGGCCAAGGCCGGTGGGGCTAACAAGAGGGCCAATGCTGCCAGGCGTGCCGTCGCTCCGCGACCGGCCGCATCGTCAAGTTGGGAAGCAACGACCGAGCCGACGGCGAATTAACAACAGATTGTTGGCCGGCCGAAACAGGATGATCGCCGAGGCTTGTGGCATAACAGGGTGTGGCAGCGTGCAAAGCGCGGAGAGGGTCAAGATTGGTGCGATTTCTTCCAATTGGTAAAGCGAGGCGGAAGGCTTCTGATGCTGCGGATGCGCAAGAGCCGCAATTCGATACCGTCCAGCAGCCTGGGTTCGAGACCGATGAGGACTTGGAATTCCCACCCCATGAGGCGGCCGAGGGATGGCTGACGGTTACTCATGTCAAGAAGAGCTACAAGAAGCGAATGGTCGTCCAGGGGGTAAGCCTGGATGTGCGGCGCGGAGAGTCGGTTGGACTTCTAGGGCCGAACGGAGCTGGAAAAACCACCGTTTTTTACATGATTACCGGGCTGGTGCCGGCTGATGAGGGCCAGATCACCATCGACGGGCACGATGTAACGGCCCTGCCGATGTATCAGCGCGCGCGGTTGGGTATCGGCTATCTGCCGCAGGAAGCTTCCATCTTCAGAGGGTTAACGGTCGAAGAAAACATCATGGCCGTCTTAGAGCTGGTTGAACCCAATAAGAAGAAGCGCAAGGAACAGCTCGACCAGTTGTTGGAAGAATTTACCATATCGGATCGGCGCAAATCGCCTTCAATCGCATTATCGGGCGGCGAGAGACGGCGCTGCGAGATTGCCCGGGCGTTAGCGTCGAAGCCAGCGTTCATGCTGCTGGATGAGCCGTTTGCAGGGGTCGACCCCAGGGCGGTCAGCGATATTCAGGAACTGGTCCGACACTTGACGCAGCGCGGTATCGGTGTGCTGATTACCGACCACAACGTCCGGGAAACCTTGAGTATTGTGGAACGGGCCTATGTCATCTATGAGGGTCGGGTTCTGACAAAAGGTAACCCTCAGGAAATCATATCGAACGAAGATGTGCGCCGGGTCTACCTTGGAAACATGTTCGCTAACGATCGATAGGTTACGGTCAGCGTGGGTTATCCATGCAGATTTCAGGCCTAGGAATAAGTAAATGGCGATAAACGCCAGACTCGAGCTTCGACAAAGTCAACAACTGGTGATGACTCCCCAGTTGCAGCAGGCGATCAAGCTCCTTCAGCTATCAAATCTCGAACTCGCTGATTTCGTCGCAACCGAACTTGAGCGCAATCCGCTGCTTGAGCCCGGCGACAACGGCGAACGGCCGGAGGCGGCGCCCGAGCGCGAAAGGGAGGCTGGTGAAGCAAAGACTGAGGGTGACCCCAGCGCGTCTGATGAATGGGTTGGAAGCGAGCAGGGAACCTCTGAAGCAGCCAATGCGCTCGATACTGACTACGACAACATCTATCCCGACACCTCGGCAGCCGAACTGGGCCGGCTGGATAGCACCCAGTTGGCAGGCTCCAGTTGGTCGGGCGCCAAAGGCGGCGGAGGAATTGGCGGGGACGATACCAACCTGGAAGCCTTCACCAGTGAAACTCTATCGCTGAAAGACCACCTGGGTCAGCAATTGCCGCTTGCGCTCAGCCAACCTGCCGAGCGTCTGGTCGGGCAACACCTGATCGACCTGGTGGACGACGCAGGATACCTGCAGGTCGATATGGAGGACTTCTGCGAGAAGCTGGGGGCTGACCGGGAGTTTGTCGGACAGGTTCTGGGGGTCCTACAGACATTCGATCCACCTGGCGTTTTTGCGCGTTCGTTGGCCGAGTGCCTGGCGCTCCAATTGAAGGATCTCAACCGCTACGACCCACAGATTGCTGCCTTGCTGGACAATCTCGATCTGCTGGCCAAGCATGACGTAGCAAAACTGCGCAAGGCCATCGGTGTCGATGCCGAAGAGCTGTTCGACATGATCAATGAGATCAAGGCGCTCAATCCGAAGCCGGGCCTGGCATTCGGTTCGGTGCAGGTGCAGCCTGTCGTTCCCGACGTTATCATTCGCCCTTCAAGCGACGGGGGCTGGATCGTCGAACTCAACAGCGAGACCCTGCCGCGGGTGCTGGTTGATAGAACCTACTTTACCCGGGTGTCGCGCACTGCGCATTCGGATGCCGACAAGGAATACCTGTCTGAGTGCCTGCAAACGGCCAACTGGCTGGTAAAGAGCCTGGATCAGCGGGCGCGGACCATCCTCAAGGTATCGCGCGAAATCGTACGCCAGCAGGACGGCTTTTTTACCTACGGCATCCAGCATTTGCGGCCGCTCAACCTGAAAACCGTCGCAGACGCGATTTCCATGCACGAGTCGACCGTTTCCCGGGTCACGTCGAACAAATACATGGCGACGACTCGCGGCATTTTCGAATTGAAATACTTCTTCACCTCGGCGATCCAATCGGCTGAAAACGGGGAAGCTCATTCATCCGAATCGGTGCGTTACCGAATCAAGCAGCTCATCGATGCCGAAAAGGCCAGCGCGGTGTTGTCGGACGACGGAATCGTGGAATTGCTACGCAGCGACGGCATAGATATCGCAAGGCGGACGGTGGCCAAATACCGCGAAGCCATGCGGATTCCTTCGTCCGTACAAAGACGCAGGCAGAAAAAGGCTCAGGCACAGGTTGCTTGACCGGCCTTTCTCACCCGATAGTGACACGTCAGGGCCTCTGGCGGATTCATTCGGCCAGGCTCGTTACTGCCTCAAATTTAGGCTTGTTAAGGTATATTCGTGACGACTTTGGAAGTAGTCTGGGTGTGGTTGCGCACTTTGACTTGAAATGGCCCGGCCTGCATCGGTAAGATTACGGTTCGATCCGCGTGCAATCACGGGCAAACTGGTTCCAGGCGGACCGACTGCAAGAGTATTTGGTTATAGATGCGGAGAGGGAACAGTATTTATCTTGAATAACCGCCGAAGCTGCTAGGTTGTGTCAGTTATTTCATTGTCACATCGCAGCACAGGCAAGTAACGGTGCAACAATTAACAAGGCGGAGCAATGACCCTCCAAATCACGGGAAAGAACGTAGACGCCGGCGACGCATACAAATCCTATATCGTCGACAAGATCGCCATCGTCCTTGAAAAGTATATCGGCCCGGAAATATCGGGCCACGTGAGATTGGAAAAGGAACGCTCAACCTTCAGGACCAACTGCTCTATTCGGCTGCGAACCGGATTGTTGGTGGAAGCACAGGGCACGGGTGGAGATGCCTATTCGAGCGCCGATGACGCTATCGAGCATCTTGAGAAGCGCGTCAGGCGATACAAGCGCCGTCTCAAGGACCACCACCACGGCCATCAGAACGGCGTTCAAATTCCGGCCGAACAAAGTGCCCGCGACTATGTGTTGCAGCTCACAGACGACGAACGCGACGCAGAGGCCAAAAATGACCATCACCCCATCATTATTGCGGAAACAGAACGCGGTATTCGTGAGTTGACAGTTGGCGAAGCCGTGATGCATCTCGATCTTGGGGAAAGCGAATTTCTTATCTTTAGAAATGCGGGCAACGGCGGCATTAATATCGTCTATCGGCGGCAAGATGGAAATGTCGGATGGGTCGATCCGAACGCTGCTCAGACTGCGGCAAGTGGTGCTTAAGCCTCTTGAGAGGCAGATGAGCCGGGGAGTATCGCGCCCGGCTTGATCGCGCCTTTCGAGCATGACGTGGATCTGCGGGGCAGGATTCGGATAGGGAAACCCGTGTCGCGCGCAGACATCAAACGGTGGGACAGGAAAGCAATGGACCTCAGTGACATACTCGAAGCCCAAGGCGTATTGCCGTCGCTAAAGGCGAACAGCAAAAAACAGGCGCTACAGGAACTCTCATCCAAGGCTGCCGAATTGGCAGGTTTGGATGCAAGGGATGTATTCGATACGCTTTTGCAGCGCGAACGGCTTGGCTCGACAGGCTTGGGCCGCGGGGTTGCCATCCCGCATGTCAAGTTCAAGGACCTCGACCGGATTTTCTGCCTGTTTGCGCGTTTGGATGAGGCAATTGAGTTTGAAAGCCACGACGACAAACCCGTCGATCTCATCTTCCTGCTGCTGGCGCCCGAGCATGCCAGCGGGGATCACCTCAAGGCCCTGGCAAGGATTTCGCGGTTGGTGCGCGACCCTGCGACGCTGGAGCAGCTTAGAGAAGCCGCCGATGCCGATGCCCTGCACAACGTCCTGTCGACCCCGGCAACCTCCAACGCAGCTTGATTTTGCTCGAGAGCGGTTCCAGGGCTAGCTGGAAGCAATTCTGCCGGTCTTTGGGGCGATCGAGACGGCCAAAAGGGGCATCGTCATGGAATTATGACCTTGCCCGCTCTCACCATCAGTAGTGTTTTGACTTATAGAGCGCCTGGGTTAGGCGCAGACGCTGGCGTCTCCCAGGACCAGCAGCGCGCCAAGGCCGATGCCGCCGACAGCGATCCGCCACCATCCAAACAACCCATATCCGTGACGGCTGACGTAAGCCAACAGGTAGCGCACGACGATCACCGCGCTGATAAACGCCATGACAAAGCCGAGTACGATGCTGGTGGCATCTGACACATCTATTCCCGACCAGTTCTTGTAAAGATCGTAGGCGAATGCACCGGCCATGGTCGGCATCGCCAGGAAGAACGAGAACTCGGCAGCCGAGCGCTTGTCGGTTCCCATCATCAGCGCGCCGACGATGGTGGCACCAGAGCGGGAAACGCCGGGCACCATGGCCAGACACTGGCAAAGGCCGATTCTGAAGGCGAGGCTGGGTGGGTAATCCATCACGTCGGCGTATCGGGGTTGCAGAGGCAGCCGATCCACAACAATCAGAACAATGCCGCCCAAGATCAGCATGACACAGATCAGCATCGGGCTTTCAAACAGCACAGCCTTGATGAATGAGTGACCCAGGGCACCTATGACGGCTGCGGGCAGGAATGCCAACAGAATCGAGGCGACAAAGCGCTGCGTGCGGGCGTCGCTGGGTAAGTCGACCAGCAACTGCCACAACTTGGCGGCATATACAGAGAGGATGGCAAGAATCGCCCCCAACTGGATCAGCACTTCGAAACTCTTGCCGGGCGAACAGAAGCCCAGGAAGTGTCCTGCGAGAAGTACGTGGCCGGTGGACGAAACTGGGATGAATTCGGTCAAGCCTTCCAGGAGGCCAAGAAGGATCACTTGCCAAGTCGGCATTTGCGGGAAATCTCCGAATCAATTGTCGTTGAGCACCAAACACGTCGCGGCGTGGGCGGCAAGCAGCCACAAATGGTTGGCAGACAAAGCGATTGAGGATGCCGCATACCGGCCACAGCTTATCGGCGTGGCCTGCGACCAAGGTACAGATTTAGCTCGACGAATCTGTTTAGGTTCCCTTTAGGGTGCCCGACAGGGACAGAATGAAGAGGCCATGCACAAGCTGACGCACTACCGACTTTGCCCACATTCACGCTCGATCCGCGTGGTGCTGGCGGAGCTTGGCCTGGAGGTGGAGAATTTCGAGGAACAGCCGTGGGATCTTGGTCCGTCGTTCCTGCAACTGAACCCGGCTGGTGAATTGCCGGTGCTGCAGATCGATGCCGGTCCGATCCTTTGCGGCTCTTATGCCATCTCGGAATATGTCTCCGAAGAACTCAAGCGCCACCCGGTGGATGGGCTCAGCGTGCCGCTATTTCCCGGCAGCCGGGATGAGCGCGCGGAGATCAGGCGGCTTGTCGATTGGTTCCAACACAAACTCGACCGCGACGTGACGCGCGAGTTATTGTTTGAAAAACTCTATGCGCGGCGCAAACCGGGAATGAGCGGGCATACGCCGGACGCCGATATCCTGCGCACAGCGCGTTCCAATTTGCGCTACCATATGGGCTACATCAGTTATCTTGCCCATGGCCGCCGATGGCTGGCCGGCGAAGATCTGTCGTTTGCCGATATTACGGCTGCCGCTCACGTGTCGACGATCGACTACTTTGATGAGGTTCCCTGGGAGGAGTACCCCCAGGTGAAGGATTGGTATGTGCGCCTCAAGTCCCGCCCCTCGTTCCGGCCGCTGCTGGCTGACCGGATTCCCGGAACGCCGCCGCCTGTCCACTACGGCAACCTGGACTTCTGAATTTTCCAGGTATCGGCTGTGACGCGCGGTCAGGAGGCAAAATCCAAGCTGATCGAGGCCGTGCGGGAGCGTGCCACGTCGCTTGGCTTCGATGCTTTCGGGATTACCTCGCCCGGTTCCATCGGCAAAGCAGGGGCGCGGTTGCAGGACTTCCTGGAACGCGGCCGGCATGGGGATATGGACTGGCTTAAGGATACTGCTGAGCGGCGGGCAGATCCCCGCCAGCTCATGGCAAGCGCCAGAAGCGTTATCGTTCTGGGCATGAGCTATGGCCCCAAACAAGACCCACTCAAAGCACTTGAAGCGACAAGCAACGCCGCAATATCGGTTTATGCCAAGGGGCGCGACTATCATGAGGTGATGAAGGGGCGGCTGAAGGAAATCGCAGGGCTCGTCGCGGGGCGGGCTGGTTGCGACGTCAAGGTTTTCGTCGACACAGCGCCGCTGATGGAAAAGCCACTGGCGGCGGCGGCCGGACTGGGGTGGCAGGGCAAGCACACCAATCTTGTTTCCAGGGAGCACGGATCATGGCTGTTCCTGGGAGCGATCCTGACGGAAGCGGATCTGGCCGCGAGCGCTCCTGAGACCGATCATTGCGGCAGTTGCCGTCGGTGCCTCGATATTTGCCCGACCGATGCTTTTCCCGCGCCCTACCAACTCGATGCGCGGCGCTGTATCGCCTACCTAACCGTCGAATACCATGGACATATCGCGGCTGAATTCCGCAAGCCGATCGGCAACCGGGTGTTTGGCTGCGATGACTGCCTGGCCGTTTGCCCGTGGAACAAGTTTGCCGAGGCGGCCAGCGAAGCCAAGTTGGCGGCCCGTGCAGAAACGGACAATCCACCCCTGGCCGATCTTCTGGCGCTTGATGATGGCCAGTTTCGCAAACGGTTTGCCGGAACGCCGGTGAAGCGGGCCGGGCGGGCGAGGTTCTTGCGCAACTGCCTGATTGCGGCTGGAAACTCAGGAGACATGGGACTTGCCGGATCGGTGGAAGAGTTACTGGGCGATCCTTCGCCGCTTGTGCGCGCGATGGCGGTCTGGGCCTATGGTGAGTTATTGGGAGATAACGAATTCAGCCGGGCGCGGGCGAGATATCTTCCATTGGAGAGCGATGCCGACGTGATTATGGAATGGAATGCGGGGAGAAGCGCTTGAAGCATCTTGTCTGTTTTGGATTTGGGTTCAGCGCACAAGCGCTGGCAGCCCGGCTGGCCCGGCAGGGTTGGGAGATCACGGGTACGTCGCGCACATCGCAAGGTGCCGAGCGCATTCGCCGTCTTGGATATGAGGCGGCGGTGTTCGAAGGAGAGCAGGCAAGCGATGAAGTCCGAGCGGCGCTGACGTCGGCGACACATGCCCTCATATCCACGCCGCCGGGCGAGGGCGGAGATCCGGTTCTGATCCAGCATGGAGCCGATCTGGCAAGCGCGCCGAACCTTGAGTGGGCGGGTTATTTTTCGACTGTCGGGGTTTATGGTGACCACGGTGGCGCGTGGGTCGATGAGGCGACGCCTGCGACGCCACTTTCCCAGCGTTCCAAGCGGCGGGTGGCGGCTGAAAATGCCTGGCTGGAGCTTGATACGCCGGGGGCGCGTCGCATTCAGGTGTTCCGGCTGCCGGGAATCTACGGGCCAGGGCGCAGCGCCATCGACCAGATCAAAAGCGGGCGGGCGCGGCGTATCGTCAAGCCGGGTCAGGTTTTCAATCGCACCCATGTCGAAGATATCGCCGGCGTCGTCGAGGCGGCCATCATTCGCGGTGGCAAGCACAATATCTATAACGTCAGCGATGACGAGCCGGCGCCGCCGCAAGATGTGATCGCCTATGCGGCTGGGCTATTAGGGGTGCCTGCACCGCCCGAAATCCCATTCGAGGATGCGGATCTGTCGCCAATGGCGCGCAGTTTCTATGCCGAGTTGAAGCGAGTGCGAAACGACCTGATCAAATCGGACCTTGGCGTTGAGCTGCAATACCCAACCTATCGCGAGGGTTTGGCTGCCATAGCGGCGGCGTCGGGCTGACGGAGCCAGTGGCGCCAGGGCCACCAGTCGCCTCAATGCCTGTTGATGTCCACCAATCGGGCCGTTCAGGGCGGGTTCAAACCGTGTGCCTGATTATGCCCGAATCGTGGTGTTGACTATGCGCCTATGAATTTGACGGAGCTGGGAAACGATGGAATTGCAAACCTATAGGACACCGATCAGCCAAATTCTGGCGATCGCGGCCGTTTTGGCTGCAGGTTCAGTGCTGGGCGGTGCGGGCGTTATGGCCAAGGATGCAGCCTCATCGATTGCCGAGCGGTTCGCGTCCGACGGGAAGCCGGCACCGGGCGCGTCAGGCGCGGCTCCAAGTGCTCATGACAAGGCGCGTGAAGACGCCAAGCGGGCCGTTGACCGGGC
The DNA here is from genome assembly GCA_022600345.1 of Alphaproteobacteria bacterium. Taxonomy (GTDB): domain Bacteria; phylum Pseudomonadota; class Alphaproteobacteria; order Rhizobiales; family Hyphomicrobiaceae; genus Filomicrobium. The sequence continues at coordinate 28,489 of JAHZKP010000138.1, forward strand.
GCTGGCGCAATTGCGTGAGCGCAAGGCTGAAGGTGAACGTGAAGTTGGCGGGGCGGTCCCCGATCCCGTGGCAGATCCAGCCAAGCACGAAGCCGATGCCGAGGATCTTGCCGAAAAGCTGCGCGACGTGCGCCGCAAGCGGGCAAGCGAGGCAGCCCGCCCGGCTGATCCGCCAGGTGAGGGCGGTATTGTTTCCGAGGTTGTATCGCGGTTTGCGACACACGCGGCTGAGTACATCTCCCCGTTAGTGGAAAAACGCGTGACGGTGATGCTGGAAATGGAGGTTGGCAAAACAGGCGTTCGGCGCTGGAGCAAGACGGCCGACCCGATGTTGTGCATTCACGAGAACTGCTACTTGAGCCGGGGCGCGGAGGCGGCTGCCGAAAAGCTGTCGCGTGCGAAGGCGTTTGGTCCTTCGGTGGCGCTTGGCAAGCGGGGGCAGGCGTGCCGCTCAAAGCCCGCCTGTATCTTCCGCGACATCGACCTGGAGACGGTCGAAGCAAAATTGCAGCCTGTTGATTTGAAGTTCATCCGGCATGACCGCCGTGAAGCACAGGCTATTCGAGCAGATACGACGTGCGCAATTATCGAGGGCGCGCTGTCATGCCGGAATCCGGTGGAAGGCAAGACCTGGAAGGCCTGGGTGGTCCCCGAAAGCGTGGCAAGGCGGGCCGGCGCCGAGGGCTTGAAGGACGCGATGGCAAAGGGACTTGAGTAGGGGCCGCGTCGTATTCAAGCGGACGGATGTGTGGCGGACCGCATACCGCGATCTCAAGGAAATTCTGGCCGGGCGCGAGAACGTGAGCAAATAATCGTGTGTGGACCGGCTTGCATTGTTGTTTGACGCCCGTCGAATTCCCGACGACCACCAGTGTATGGTACGGTCAGGATTATGCCTCAAACGTTTGACAGTTTTGCGTGCAAACGGAGGAAAGAGGGTAGGCGTGCGGTTCTTTATGTGTTTGGCAAGCGTTGTGCTCGCGTTTTGCGGTTCGGCGTCCAGTGTGTTGGCTCAAGAGCAAGGGGCGGTGGTTGCCCATTCGATGGAGAGCCCAGGTGCCCGCGCGGGCGCAACTTCGGGCACCCCGGTGCCGCCTGCTATACCCGAACGGCAAATTCGCTTTCCCGCTGCGTTGGAACCTGATCCGGACTCGAACTATCTGTTCGATACCGCAAATGCGGCTGAGATCAGGAAGCCCGGCGCTCCGTCGGCATCCGCGGAGCGGGAGATTCACGTCCCTGCCGAACTGGCGCCTGATCCCAACTCAAGATTCCTGCACGGCCCCGCAAAGGCGGCAGCGACACCTAAGCCCGCTCAACCGGCAACATCGCCCGAGCGGGAAATCGTCGTTCCCGCGGCGTTGGAACCGGCCCCTCCCGAGCAGCCAGATACTGAAAGCGCGATCAAGGCGAGCAGGGAAATTTCCCCCCCGAGCGATGAGCCCGATCCGATTGTTGTTGCTGTTGCGGCCAAGTTGGAGCCCGGCGCACAGACCCAATATCGCGGGCACGAACAAGATCTTGCTGCGCTCAAGGCCTTCTACACGGTTGGTGATCAACGCCTGTTGTGGGTCGACGGACAGGGTTTTTCAGCCAGAGCCAAGCAGGTGATTGCTGAAATCGGTAAGGCCGACGACTGGGGCCTTGAACGGTCAGCGTTCGAACTCCCGGTGTTGCCGGAGAGCGGGCGAGGCGCGGATGTGTTGGCGGACGCTGAAATCAAGCTGGGGCTGTCGGTCTTGAAGTATGCTCGCCATGCGCGAGGAGGGCGCCTAAACCCGCGCTCGGTCAGCCGGCTTTTCGACCAGAAGGCTGAGCTACTGGAGCCGATCAGCGTTCTTCTGCTGATTGAAAAAAGCGCTTCTGCTGATGCGTTCCTGCGTGAGCTGCATCCCCAGCACCCGCAATTCAACAGGTTGCGCATGGCGCTGTTCGAGGCCCGGCAGGCGGCCAAGAGCAGAGGCGGCGATAGCGCTACCGACAGCAAGAAGAAGGGCAAAAAGGCGCGCTCGAAATCTGGTTCGCGGGCAACCATCCGGCGGATCGTCGCCAACATGGAGCGCTGGCGGTGGATTCCGCGCGATCTGGGAGAGTTCTACATCTGGGATGATGTTCCAGAACAGACGACCAGCGTGATCAAGAACGGCAAGACGATCCTCAAGGAGAAGATCGTTGTCGGCAAAGCCTCGACGCCGACGCCGATGTTTTCCTCGGAGCTGTTGTATATTATTTTTCACCCATCGTGGGGTGTGCCGCCTGGTATGAAAAGAAACGAACTGGGGCCGCAGTTGCGCAACACAGGTGGTGGCGGGTGGTTTTCCAACAAGCCACTTGCCTCGACGGTGCTCAAGTCGCACGGGTTGACGGTGACGCGCGGCGGTGTGCGGATCAATCCGGATTCGGTTGATTGGTCGACGGCCAACATCTCAAGCTATCACTTCACGCAACCGCCGGGGCCCAAAAACGTGCTGGGGATTGTGAAGTTCCGTTTTCCCAACAAGCACAACGTCTACATGCACGACACGCCTGAGCGGCACTTGTTCAACGGCCGCAAACGCACGTTCAGCCACGGTTGCATGAGGGTGCAAAACCCGGTGCGTCTGGCAGAGGTTCTGTTAAAGCAAGACAAGGGTTGGGGGCCGGGCGAAGTTGCCAAGCACAAGCGCCGCGGGTCGAGCATCACGCTGACCAAACCGATCCCTGTGCACATCGCCTACTTCACCGTGCACGTCGATGATGCCGGCAAGACGCAGGTGCGTTCGGATATCTACGGTGTCGATAGCCGGGTCGCCTCGGCGCTGGAGCGGCGTTCGGTCCATGTCGGCTCGGTGGCATCGGGAAAGAAACCCCGCGCGACTTCGCGACGCTCATCCGTGCGCAAAAAGAAGAAGCGTCAGCGGGCCAGTGCCAAGAAGAAACCGTGGAACCCGTTTGAAAGCATGCATGAGAACGGCGGGTAGGGGGCGAGCCCGTCCCTGGGGTGTTCGGATAAGGCGGAGCGGTGTTACTTCCCGGGCTGCTCTGAGACCACTTCGTATTTGCCATTCGAGCGAATGTAGATGATGCACTCCTCGTTCACTTGGCACGACATCTGGTGCGCCACCATTCCTGCCGAGCCGAAGTAACTTCCCGGTTCCATTGTCTTGGCGTCGGCTCCGAGATATTGCGGTTGTCCTTTGATTACGACGGCACGGAATGTTGAACTGCTGCTGTTAATCCTGCCGTTGAATCCAGCCGGCAGTTTAACGAAGGTCCCGCTCGATTGACCGTCCTGCGGACTGCCCCAAAGATAGGCGACCTTCGGTCCATTAACAGCTGCAACAAATCCCGGCGCGTCGACCCAAACAACGTTCGATGCGTCGATGTTGATTGGCCTTTCGCCACGATCAAACGCCTCCTTGGAAGGCTGGACGAGATAGGGACCGTTGTCGATCTCTACGAGCGCCATGTTGGTTGGACCGCTAGCAGCGGTAATGTGCACTTCACCTTTTGGCTGGGTCCAAAAAGACCCTGCCGACATCCACATCTTTGCGGCTTCAGGGTCGTCGTTGTGCACGAGGCCGCTGATGACCACTGCGCGGTAGGTTATGTTGTGAATATGAGGTGGTGAGGAAAAGCCCTTCGCGAATTTCACCAGAAAGCCCGTCGGCACTGTTCGCGTGCGATCTCCCCAAAGGGTACCAGCCTGCGGACTCTTGTCGCCGCGCAGGGGATTGAGAGGAGTCCATTTGACGTCAGACGCCAAGACAATCTCGGTCGCTGGTTCCTCAGCGGTGCTTTGGGAAGCGACCTGCGCGCTACCCCAGGCGGTTACGAAGAGTGCAAGTGCGATTGATAGAAATGTTCTCAACCACACGACATTGGCTTGCATCTGGAGCTGGCGCATTCTTCGGTCCTTTTCGCGGTCAGGTTGACCAGCATTCGAGAATAGTGGAGCTGGTTAGAAACGCCAGGACCATTTTGCAGCGCAAGCGTGAGGACTCGTATGGATCAATCAATGCTACGTGCAAACCTTCAAGTGGAAGTGGAAGCGGTTCACGTTTTTATTGCTGCCTGGTTTCGCGGTGATGTCGCGAAAGACCGCGGAGAGTTCGATCGCCAGCTAGGGCAGCGCTTCCATCCAGAGATGATCAATATTCAACCCTCAGGCCGTGCGTTGAACATGACCGAACTGCTTGAACCGATATTCGACGCCCACGGGTCGAACCCGAACTTTCAAATCAGCATTCGCGAATTCCAGCTTGTCGCCATCAAAGGTGAGATCGCGATGGCGACTTACATCGAAGACCAGACGGGGGCCCGGAACTCAACACCAAACAACTCGCGCATTTCGTCGGTGCTGTTTGAACTGCGTGGAGCGGAAAGCAAGCCGGTCTGGCGTCATCTGCATGAGACGGCGCTGGGGTGAGGGAGGGGTGGAGACGTTGCAGGGTACAAACCGGGGACATCCCTGACAGAATAGACCGGGAGCATTCCTGACAGTTCAAGCTTTGTCCGAATCACAAATGGAGGTTCGGGCGATGCCTTTCAGGGAGAGCTGTCCTGTGGAGAATCGTATCGCGTTGTTTCG